>NZ_BAAAIV010000004.1:391447-434739 GCF_039526245.1 Arthrobacter rhombi | reverse complement strand
CGCGCCGAACAAACGCTCATTGACTGCCTACGACCACTGAAACCAATAGGAATTAATCATCTAGGCGCCTGCTGGGGTCCCGCCGTCGTTCGTTGCCGTGGGCGCCTGCGCTGCCGGGGAACCGTCGGGGGCGAAATCGCGCTTGATGGCCTCCACTCCGTCGGCAGGGATCTCGAAGCCCAGCTGGTGCCCGGGGTTCAGGACCAGGCCGGCGCCGGAGAGGTTGTCGATGACCGCTGCTCCGACCACCCGCACGGCGAAGGGGGCCTCGGCGATGTAGGTCTCGGGAATGCGGTTCACGTGGGTGAACAGGGCGATGACCGGCTCGCCGTCCTTGTTCTGCAGCAGCAGCGGCTGGACGTTGTCGGTTTCCTCGGTCACCTGTTCGCGGCTGAGGAAGAAGACCTCCTCGGACAGGAAGGTCGCGATGACCTGGCCCGCCTTGGCCTCATCGGCCTGCCCTTCGTGGAGTACCGTCTCCAGGTGGGTCTGCGGCTCGTCGGGATCCGGGGTTTCGGATGGGGTCTGGTTTGGCTCTTCGCTCATGCCTTCCAGCCGATCACGCCCGCCGATGAAGCGCAACCCGCCCCGCCGCAACGCAGGGTGTGCGGTTCGGGGAACCGGGCGCCCCGAATTAGACTGGGCGCAAACAACCCCGGATGCCAAGGATGCCCCATGACCGAGTTCCAGTACGAGGACCTGTTGCCGATCGGCCAGGACGAGACCACCTACCGCCGGATCGCCACCGAGGGGGTGCGCACCGTTGAGGGGCCCGCCGGCAGGACGTTCCTGGAAGTGGACCCGGAGGCGCTCTCACATCTGGCCCGGACCGCGCTGCATGACATCTCGCACTACCTGCGCCCGGCCCACCTGCAGCAGCTGCGCAACATCCTCGACGACGAGGAAGCCAGCGCCAACGATAAATTCGTCGCCCTGGACCTGCTGAAGAACGCCAACATCGCAGCCGGCGGCATCCTGCCCATGTGCCAGGACACCGGCACGGCCATCGTCATGGGAAAGCGCGGCCAACACGTGCTCACCCAGGGCCCGGACGAGAAGGCGCTGTCGCAGGGGATCTACGATGCCTACACGCAATTGAACCTGCGCTACTCCCAGCTGGCACCGCTGACCACGTGGGAGGAAAAGTCCACGGGCAACAACCTGCCGGCCCAGATCGAGCTCTACGCCGACACCGAGCCGGGCCACGAGGAGCAGTACAAGTTCCTGTTCATGGCCAAGGGCGGTGGCTCGGCCAACAAATCGTTCCTGTACCAGGAGACCAAGGCGATCCTGAACGAGAACGCCATGTTGACGTTCCTCGACGAGAAGCTGCGTTCACTGGGAACGGCTGCCTGCCCGCCGTACCACCTCTCGATCGTCATCGGCGGCACCAGCGCCGAATTCGCGCTGAAGACGGCCAAGTATGGTTCCGCGAAGTACCTGGACAACCTGCCGACCACCGGTGCCATGACCGGACGGGGTTTCCGGGACGTGGAGTTGGAGGAGAAGGTGCTGGAACTGACCCGCCACTTCGGCATCGGCGCCCAGTTCGGCGGCAAGTACTTCTGCCACGACGTGCGCGTGGTGCGCTTGCCCCGCCACGGGGCCTCGCTGCCCGTGGCGATCGCCGTATCCTGCTCGGCGGACCGGCAGATGCTGGCCAAGATCACCGCCGACGGGGTTTTCGTCGAACAGCTCGAGACCGATCCCGCCCGGTTCATGCCCGATGAGTCCCACCCGGCCCTCGCGGCCCACGATGACGAGACGGACGGGGTCTCCGGCACCGGAGGCTCCTCGGTGGTCAAGATCGACCTGAACCGGCCCATGGGCGAGGTCCTCGCGGAACTGTCCAAGCACCCGGTGAAGACCCGCCTGTCGCTGACCGGGCCGCTGGTGGTGGCCCGCGACATCGCCCACGCGAAGATCCGCGAACGGCTCGACGCCGGTGAGGACATGCCGCAGTACCTCAAGGACCACCCGGTCTACTATGCGGGCCCCGCCAAGACCCCCGAGGGCATGGCCTCCGGTTCCTTCGGCCCCACCACTGCAGGGCGCATGGATTCCTATGTCGACCAGTTCCAGGCGGCTGGCGGGTCCATGGTGATGCTCGCCAAGGGAAACCGTTCCCGTCAGGTGACCGAGGCCTGCAACAGCCACGGGGGCTTCTACCTGGGCTCCATCGGCGGCCCGGCGGCGCGACTGGCCCAGGACTGCATCCGCAAGGTCGAGGTCCTCGAGTACGAGGAACTGGGCATGGAGGCCATCTGGAAGATCGAGGTCGAGGACTTCCCGGCCTTCACCGTGGTCGATGACAAGGGCAACGACTTCTTCGCCGAGACGCTCAAGCCGACGTTTACCGGGATCCCGGTCCGCGCCAAGTAGGTACTGGTGGGGCTACCGGGTCGTCGTCTGCGTCAGCGCGTGGCGGCGGTCCGGGCCCATGCGGGCATCCACCGGGTTTCCTCGGCACGGCGGGCCGCTTGCTCGGCGGCTGCCTGGCGCAGCGCCTCCTCGACGGCGGCCTGCCGTTGGGCATCGGCCTCCTGGCGTGCGGTGCCTGCGCGGTGCTCGTCCCGGGCCTGCACGAGCTGGTCCGAGTACTCCTCGAAGGTGGCGACGTCCTGTGCCCGCATCTTGCGTGCCGCCGTCGTGCCCACATAACGCAGGTGCCACGGTTCGAAGTTGTAGCCGGTGGTGGCCTGCTGGTCCTTCGGGTACCGGATGATGAACCCGAATTCGGCGGCGTGCGCAGCGGTCCACTTGCCCTCCGGCAGATCGGCCAGGCAGGCACGGAGCGAGCATTGGCCGCTGGCTGCACCGATATCGGCCGACAGGCCCAGCTGGTGTTCGCTGGTTCCGGGGCGGGCCGAGATCCTGGAGGCGTAGGCCTCGCCGTACATGTTCGTGTAGCGGCGGAACAGGCTCACCTGGTAGCCGTGGGACCGGTAGGCGCTCTCCACGATGAGGCCGTGCCCGTCCTGGCGTGCGGCGGCGAAGAGCTTTTCCAACGCGGCGGCGGCCTGGGGGACCATTTGGGCGCCGGAACCATGGACGGCCACCAGCTTCTTCGGCGTGTAGTCCCGGGGCTGCAGGGGGTGGTGTTCGTTCACCAGCACCAGCGGCGAGGCCGGGTCGTCGGTGAAGGCCGCGAAATCCTGTTCCTGGCTGGAGGTCTTCGACTTCTCCTCGTGGCCGGCCTGCCCCGGAGCGGGTTGGGAGGAGGACGACGGCGATGCCTGGGTCTCCTGCAGGTCACCCACGGGAGAAGCGTGGGCGGCGGCGGGCAGCACGAACGCAGCCGCGAGGGTGGCCGTGAGGGCCACCGCGGCCGAACGACGGTGCAGGCGTGATGATGTCGGCATGGTGTAGGTGGTGTGCCGGGCGCTCCGCGGCGTTCGCGGTGCAACTCAACCCACCGACTTCAGGATAACGCCGTCCGGGCTGCATGGGCTATTTTGGAACGGTGCTGATTTCAGACCGCGACATCCGGACAGAACTGGACTCGGGGCGCATCGGGCTGGACCCGTATGACCCCCAGATGATCCAGCCCGCCAGCGTCGACGTCCGCCTGGACCGTTTCTTCAGGCTTTTCGACAACCACAAATACGCCCATATCGATCCCTCCTTGGAGCAGCCCGAGCTGACCCGTCTGGTGGAGGTCGACCCCACCGAGGCGTTCATCCTGCACCCGGGCGAGTTCGTCCTGGGATCCACCTACGAGCAGGTCACGCTGCCCGATGACGTGGCTGCCCGGTTGGAGGGCAAGTCCTCATTGGGCCGTCTGGGCCTGCTGACGCACTCGACAGCAGGGTTCATCGACCCGGGTTTCTCCGGGCACGTGACCCTGGAACTCTCGAACATGGCGACCCTGCCGATCAAGCTGTGGCCCGGCTCGAAGATCGGCCAGTTGTGCTTCTTCAAGCTCTCCTCGGCCGCGGAACACCCCTACGGTGACGGCAAGTACGGCAACCGGTACCAGGGCCAGCGCGGCCCCACGGCATCACGGAGCCACCTGAACTTCCACCGCACCGACCTCGGCGCGTAACCTCCGGCCGGCGGGCCGGCGGTCAGCCGCGCCCGGTGAACGGCATCCCGGTGGCCGTGACCACCAGTGAATCCACCGTGACCTCCAACGGCAGTTCGGCCAGCTGGCGTACCAGCCGGGCCGCGTGGGCCACGTCGAAGACCGGCTCGACCCGGCTGCTGCCATCGGCCTGCAGGGTCCCGGTGGTGAAACCGGCGGTGAGCTCGGTGGCCGTGTTGCCGATGTCGATCTGCGAAGCCGTGATCCCGCAGCCCCTGCCGTCCAGCGAGATCGACTTCGTCAGGCCCGTGATGGCGTGCTTCGTGGTCGTGTAGGCCACGGAAGCCGGACGCGGGGTGTGGGCGGAGATGGATCCGTTGTTGATGATGCGGCCGCCGCGCGGATCCTGGGCCTTCATGGCGCGCACCGCGGCTGCGGCACAGAGCATGCTGCCGGTCAGGTTCACCGCGACGACGTCGTTCCACTCCTCGACGCTGATCTCGTCCACTGCAGCCCGCGGACCGAAGGCCCCCGCGTTGTTGAAGAGCACGTCGACCCGCCCCCAGGCCTGCACCACGGCGGTGAAGAGTGCCTCGACCTGACCGGGCACGGTGACATCGGTGGGGACGACGAGGGCCTGCGGATGCCCGTTGGCGGTCTGTTCCAACGCGTCGGCCCGGCGCCCGGCCAGGGCCACCTGCCATCCGGCGTCCAGCAGTTCGCGGGCTACGGACCGTCCGATGCCCGACCCCGCCCCGGTGACGACGATGACCCGTGCCTGGGGGTCCTGCTGGCTTCCTGCCGTGGTCACGGGGTGGCTTCCGTGGGGGCGGGTGCTCCGGGTTTGCGTACGGGAAGCAACAGGCACAAGCCGACCAGCAGGACAAGCATGATGCCCAGGATGCCGTAGCGCTGGGCGCTGCCGGAGGCCACATGCGGGGCGGCCAGGGCAATGGCGAGGGAGAACAGGGCCGGGGCCAGGAAGGACACCGCGCGCCCCGTGGTGGCATAGAGTCCGAACAGCTCGCCCTCCTTGCCCGTCGTCGCCAGCCGCGCCAGGAACGCACGGGACGAGGATTGGGCGGGGCCGACGAACAGGCACAGCATCAGGCCGAACACCCAGAACCCGGAGGCGCCGGGGGAGAGGAACACCCCGGTGGCGGCGACCAGAAGCCCGCAGAGGGAGGCGACGATGACCGCCTTGGGGCCGATCCGGTCATCGAGGAACCCGCCGATCATGGCGCCGGCGGCGGCCACGACATTGCCGATAATGGCGAACGTGATGACCTGGCTGAGCTCGAAGCCGAACGTGCCGGCGGCGATGACCCCGCCGAAGGTGAAGACCGCCGCGAGCCCGTCGCGGAACACTGCTGCGGCGATGAGGAAGAAGACGGTGTGCGGTTCGGTGCGCCAGAGGGCCTTCACGCTGCGTCCGAGCTGGCGGTAGGACTCCAGGAAGCTCACGCGTGCCATCTTCTGGCGGCGCTTGACCTCCGGGACGGCGAAGAGGACCGGCAGGCCGAATCCGAAGAACCACACGGCGGAGAAGATCGCGACCAGCCGCAGGTTCAGGGAGCCGTCCGTGGAGGCTCCGGGCCAATCCACCACGGGCTGCACGAAGAGGAACAGCACCAACGCCAGCGCCAGGATGCCGCCGAGGTAGCCCATGCCCCACCCGAAGCCGGAGACCTTGCCGATCGTCGCCGGGGTGGAGATCTGCGGGAGCATCGCGTTGTAGTTCACCGTGGCGAACTCCGAGAAGATGCTGGCCACGGCGATGAGGGTGGCGCCGAGGATGAGGAAGCGCGGGTCGGGAAGCACGAAGAAGCAGGCAGCCGTCGCGAGGGCAACCAGCAGCGTGTTCACCCCCAGCCAGAACCGTCGTCGTCCTCCGGCGTCGGAACGCTGTCCGGTCACCGGGGCCAGCAGGGCGATGACGACGCCGGCGATCGCCAGGGCATTGCCCAGCACCGCCGAGTTCGCATCGGTCTCGCCGAAGAGGGAACTGGTCAGGTAGACCGTGAATACGAAGGTGGTCATCACGGCGTTGATCGCCGCGGATCCCCAATCCCAGGAGGCCCAGGCGAGGACCTGCTTCGAAATCGTCGCCGCACCGCGGGACGGGAGGGCCGTGGGCGTGGCGTTCGGGCTCATGCCTGCATCGTAACGCCCTGCGCGAAATATCCGGGGGGACCAGCCACAAAAAGAGGTATTGCATTGATTAACTGTTAAACTCAATTCAAATACCTGACCGAACAAGCTGCGGTGACCAACCATGCGTGGCCCCGAGCCCTTCAGGAGTACATAGTGGCAGTGGTTCTCATCGCACTCTTCGCGGTGAGCGCCGTCGCGCCGTTGCTCTTCCGCAGGTTCGGACGTGCTTCGTTCTACCTGCTCGGTGCGGTTCCCGCCGTGTCCTTCGTCTGGCTGCTGCTTAACTTCCAGTCGTTCACCTCGCCGGATCAGGCAGCGTTGGGCGGCGAGCCGAACGCGCCGCCGGGACTGGTGCTCCAGTGGATCCCCGCCTTGCAGCTGGAGCTTGCCTTCCGGATGGACGCCCTGGCAGCGGTTCTGAGCCTGCTCATCCTCGGCGTCGGTGCGCTGGTGCTGTTCTACTGCGCCCGGTACTTCAAGAACGAGGACGCCAACATCGGCCCGTTCGGTGCCCAGCTGCTGGCGTTCGCCGGCGCCATGTTCGGCCTGGTGATCTCCGACGACGTGATCCTGCTGTTCATCTTCTGGGAAATCACCACCATCCTGTCCTACCTGCTGGTGGGCTTCGCCCGGGCCCGCATCTTCGCCCGCCGTTCGGCACTGCAGGCGCTGCTGGTCACCACCTTCGGCGGGCTGGCCATGCTGCTCGGCCTGGTCATGATCGGCCAGAGCGCAGGAACCTACCGGCTCTCCGAGATCATGGCGATGGCCCCCGAACTGGTCTCCCGGGGCACGCTCATCGACGTGGCCATCGCCCTGGTCCTGCTCGGCGCGGTCAGCAAATCGGCGCTGGTCCCCTTCCACTTCTGGCTGCCCGGCGCCATGGCCGCCCCCACCCCGGTCTCCGCCTACCTGCACGCCGCAGCCATGGTCAAGGCAGGCATCTACCTGGTGGCACGCCTGGCTCCCGGCTACTCGGACACCGCCTATTGGGACCCGCTGGTCATCGGGCTGGGCCTGGCGACCATGCTCATCGGTGGGTGGAGGGCCCTGCGCCAGACGGACATCAAGCTCATCCTGGCCTACGGCACCGTCTCCCAGCTCGGATTCCTCATGCTGGTCATGGGGCAGGCCAATGCCGACGCCGCCATCGCCGGGCTGGCCATGATGCTGGCCCACGGCTTCTTCAAGGCGGCACTGTTCCTGGCAGTCGGCATCATCGACCACCAGGCGGGAACCCGCGATGTCCGGCTGCTCTCCGGGCTCTGGCGGACCGCCCCGAAGCTGTTCGTCGTGGCGCTGCTCTCGGCAGCCTCGATGGCCGGCATCCCTCCGCTCTACGGGTTCGTGGCCAAGGAGTCGGTGCTCGAGGTCCTGTTCGCCGCACACGGTAGCTGGGGGACCGTGGTGCTCATCGGCGTCGTCCTCGGTTCCATCCTCACCGTCGCCTACAGCGCCCGGTTCATCTGGGGAGGCTTCGCCAGCAAGCCGGGCATGCCGGACACCCCGTTCAAGGCGGTGCCCTGGCTGTTCCTGGCCGCCCCGGCGCTGCTGACCGCCATCACGGTGGCCTTCGGCTTCTACCCGGCACCGATCGAGCACGCCGTCGCGTCCTTCGCCACCCTCTTCCCGGCCTCGGAGCACCCGATCCACCTGGCCCTGTGGCACGGGTTGACCCCGGTGCTGGGGCTCTCGGCCCTCATGGTCGTCGGCGGCCTGCTGCTCTTCCGCTGGCGCACCGGATTCGGAGCCCTCCAGGCCCGGGTGCCGGCGCTGCTCGACGCCGAACGGACCTACAAGGCGACCCTGAACGTCATCGACGAGGTGGCCGTCTGGGTCACCGGGCGCACGCAGCGTGGTTCGCTGCCGTTCTACCTGGGGGTCATCCTGCTGGTGGCGCTGATCGTCCCGGCCGTCGCCGCGTTCGCGAACGACACCCCGCTGCCGACCTCGATTGCCTGGTTCGACACCCCCGCCCAATTGGTCACGGGGCTGTGCATGATCGTCGGCGCGCTGGCCGCGGTGCGGGCCAACAGGCGCTTCCTGGCGGTGCTCATGGTCTCCGTCACCGGGTATGGCATGGCGTTCATCTTCGCCCTGCAGGGCGCCCCCGACCTCGCGCTGACGCAGCTGCTGGTGGAGACCATCGTGCTGGTGGCCATGGTGCTGGCGCTGCGCGTGCTGCCCCCGCCGTTGTGGACGGCGAACCCCTCGGGGCACCGGCTGGCCCGTGCGGTCCTGGGCATCGGATTCGGGCTGGCCATGATCGCCATCGCCATGACCGCCATGGCCTCGCGCGTCGCCGACCCGATTTCACTGTCCTTCCCCGAGCTGGCCTACTACGGCGGGGCCGGGAAGAACATCGTGAACGTCACCCTGGTGGACATCCGCGTCTGGGACACCTTCGGGGAGATCACCGTCCTGGCCGTGGCGGCGACCGGTGTGGCCTCGCTGATCTTCGTGCGGGGACGCGGCGACGTGCGCCGGCGGGCCCACGAGGTCGAGCCGGGATCCGTCGGGCGCGCCCGGACGGACGGGGGCGGCGGTAGCCGAGCCGCCGCAGCGCTGGCCACCGCACGGCATTTTGCCCAGTCGGCCAAGGACGCCTGGCTGGTGGCCGGCAAGACCATGGCGCCGGAAAGCCGTTCGATCATCTTCGAGGTCGTCGCCCGACTGGTTTTCCACACGATCATCCTCTTCTCCATCTACCTGCTGCTCGCCGGGCACAACACGCCCGGCGGCGGATTTGCCGGAGGCCTGTTGGCCGGGCTCGCGATGACGATCAGGTACCTGGCCGGTGGCCGCTTCGAACTCGTCGAGGCCACCCCCATCAGCCCGGGCACCCTGCTCGGCCTCGGACTGGGCACCGCTGCCCTGTCCGGCGTCGTGCCCCTGCTGCTCGGCGGCCACCTCTTCCAATCGGCAGTCCTGGAATTCGCGTTGCCGCTCTTCGGCGAACACAAGTTCGTCACGGCGACCTTCTTCGACATCGGTGTCTACCTCGTCGTCGTCGGCCTGGTGGTCGACGTATTGCGCAGCCTGGGATCTGAAATCGACGAGAAGATCGAAATGCGCCGCGCCCGATCCGCCAGGGGAGCCCGCAACACCGAGAGCCGGCAACGGACGGGGGCCGGACGATGACCGTGAACGTGACCCTACTGCTGGTGATGGGTGTGCTCTTCGCCACCGGCATCTACCTGCTGCTCGAACGCAGCCTGACCCGCGTGCTGTTGGGGATCATCCTGGTCGGCAATGGCGTGAACCTGCTGATCCTGGCTGCCGGGGGGCCGAGCGGGGTGGCCCCGCTGTATGAAGCAGGAACCCCCGCTGGCGATTACGCGGACCCCCTGCCGCAGGCGTTGATCCTCACCGCCATCGTGATCACCTTTGCGGTCACCGCGTTCCTGCTGGCCATGATCTACCGGTCCTGGGTCATCGCCCGGCGCGATGAACTCACCGATGACGCCGAGGACCGCCGCGTCGCGGTCAAGAGCGCCTACGACTTCGAGGAGGACTCGGAAGTCGCCGTGGAGACCTCCGAGTTCCCCGAGGACGCCGATGACGACGGCGCCATGGAACGTCCCGGCGAAACGACCCACGCCCGGGCAGCCCGGGAGGCCGGGGAACGCCTCGCCGATGACTTCCGGCAGGCCTCCTCCGAGGAGAGCGCAGGAACCAACAACCACCGCAGGAACAGGAAGGCGCGATGATGGGCACACAGACCGCAATCGACTTCGCGCCGCTGGCGGTGCTGCTGCCGATCTTCGGGGCCGCCCTGGCCTTCGTGCTGCGACGCCACGTGCTGGCCCAGCGCTCGGTGACCATCGGCGCCCTGGTCGCCACCCTCGGGCTGGAGGCCTGGATGCTGGTCTCCGCCTGGCAGAACGGGGCACAGGCCGTCACGATCGGCGGGTGGGCGCCGCCCTTTGGCATCTCCCTGGTGGTCGATGAGTTCTCCGCGCTGATGCTGGTCGTCTCCACGGCTGTCAGCCTGACAGTGCTGCTCTATGCCACGGGCCAGGGCATGGCCGACGGGGACGAGGACGGACCGGTCTCGGTCTTCCACCCCGCCTACCTGATCCTGGTCGCCGGGGTCTCCAATGCCTTCCTGGCCGGTGACCTCTTCAACCTGTATGTGGGCTTCGAGATCCTGCTGACCGCCTCCTACGTGCTGCTGACCCTGGGCGGAACCACAGCCCGCATCCGTGCCGGTGTGACCTATGTGGTTGTCTCCGTGGTCTCCTCCGTGTTGTTCCTGGTGGCCATCGGCATGATCTACGCGGCGACCGGCACCGTGAACATGGCCGACCTGGCCATCAAGCTCGCCGACATCGACCCCGGCACCCAGATGGTGCTGCACGTGATGCTGCTGGTCGCCTTCGGCGTGAAGGCAGCGGTCTTCCCACTGTCCTTCTGGCTGCCTGACTCCTACCCCACGGCGCCGGCGCCGGTCACCGCGGTGTTCGCCGGCCTGCTGACCAAGGTCGGCGTCTACGCGATGATCCGCACCGAGACGCTGCTCTTCCCCGGAGACCGGCTCAACACCGCCCTGATGGTCGTGGCCCTGCTGACCATGCTCGTGGGGATCCTCGGCGCCCTCGCGCAGGCGGACTTCAAGCGCATGCTCTCCTTCACGCTCACCAGCCACATCGGCTACATGGTCTTCGGCCTGGCCACGGGCAGCGTCGTCGCGCTCGCCGCCACCGTCTACTACGTGGCCCACCACATCATCGTGCAGACCTCGCTGTTCCTGGTCGCCGGCCTCATGGAACGCCGGGGCGGGACCACCAACGTGGACCGGCTCGGCTCCCTGGCCAAGCTCTCACCGGTGCTGGCGGTGCTGTTCTTCGTCCCGGCCATGAACCTGGCGGGCATCCCGCCGTTCTCCGGCTTCCTGGGCAAGCTGGGGCTGCTGCGTGGCGGCGTCGACCTCGGCACCCCGCTGGCCTGGGTGCTGCTCGCCGGGGCCCTGGTCACCTCGTTGCTGACCCTGTTGGCCGTGGCCCGCGTCTGGAACCGCGCCTTCTGGCGCCGCGCCGACGACGCGGAGGACCCGGACCCGATCCTCCTCATCCCCTCCGGCCCGGCGACCTCCTCCGGTGCCGGAGCGGTGGCCACCGCTCCCGCCAAGCGGGCGGCCGCCCAGGACGACCGTGACCTGCTGCCCCGGACCATGGTCTACTCGACCGGTGCCCTGGTGCTGCTGGGTGTTTCCCTGACGATCTTCGCTGGCCCGTTGTTCGATCTCGCGGACCGGTCGGCCCAGCAGATGATGGAGCGCACCCCCTACATCGAGGCCGTCCTGGGCTCCCACGCAGGAGGAGGCTCGTGAGCCCGCACCGACACCACGTCCGCCCGGCACGGCCCTCCGAGCTGCTCACCGGTTCCCGCGGAGCCCGCGCCAGGGCACGACGACGGCGGGCCAGGTTCTGGATCGAGCTGCCCCTGACACTGTGGATGGTGGTGGTCTGGGGCGCCCTCTGGCAGGACTTCAGTGCAGGGAACCTCGTCTTCGGGTTCCTGGTCTCGCTGGCCATCGTCGCCACCTTCAAGCTGCCCCCGGTCGAGCTGAGCGGGCGGTTCAACGTCTGGCAGGCCTTCCTGTTCGCCCTGCGGTTCCTGTGGCAGGTCGTCAAGGCCAGCATCCACGTCATGTTCATCGCCGTCGTCCGCGGTCCCGCGGTGCGCAACGCGGTGGTGGGCATCCGCATGCGCAGCCACGAGGACCTCATGGCCACCGCGCTGGGACATGTGCTGACCCTCATTCCCGGATCGTTCGTCGTCGAGGTCGACCGGACCACCTCGACGCTCTACCTGCACGTGCTGGACGTCAACGACGAGGCGCAGGCCGAGGCATTCCGCCAAGAGGTGCGGGACATCGAGGCGGCGCTGATCCGTGTCATGGGCAGCCGGGACGAACTGGTGGCACTGCGCTCCGAAGGCGCCTCCCCGGACACCGCCGACGCCCCCACGCCGCGGACGGAAGGAAAAGCATGATCATCATCGCCGCCTGGATTTCCGGCGTCGCCCTGGCCATCGGCGGGGTCATGGCCCTGGTCCGGCTGGCCCGTGGCCCCTCCATCCTGGACCGGACCCTGGCCCTGGACGTCCTGCTGGTCATCATCATGTGCGGGCTCTGCCTCGACATGGCGGTGAACCGGCACCTGAACCACATCGTCTTCATCGTGGTCGGCTGCCTGGTGGCCTTCATCGGGTCGGTGACGATCGCCCGCTACGTCACTGATCGGAGGACCCCATGATCGCCGTCGCCTGGGTGGATGGGGGGACGGTCGACACCGTCCTGGACTGGATCACCGCCATCTGCATGGTCGGTGGGGCCCTGATGTCGGTGGCCGCCGGCATCGGCCTGCTGCGCTTCCCCGACCTGTTCTCGCGCATGCATGCCGCCACGAAGCCCCAGGTGCTCGGGTTGTTCCTGCTGCTGCTCGCCGTCGCCCTGCAGATCAGGGCCTGGGCCGCCGTCCCGGTGCTGGTGCTCGCCTGGTTGTTCCAGCTGCTCACCGCACCGGTCACCGCCCACATGGTGGGGCGCGCCGCCTACCGGACGAAGCACCTTAAAGCAGACACGCTGGTCCTCGATGACCTCAATGAAGTGGTCTCCGAGGCCCAGCGTCGTCTGGACGAAGGCAGGTAACGGGTCCTTAGACCTCGTCCACCGTCTTGTTGAAGTGGCGGATCGTCCGCTGGGTCCCACGATTGGTCAGGACCTGGATCACCGCCGCCACGACGGCAGAGGTGACCGCGAAGCCCAGTGCATGACGCATGCTGGCCTCGGCCTGCGCCTCATGGTCACCCGGCTTCGGGGGCTTCTGCCCGGTGGCCTTGGTCCAGACGGTGTCCACGAGCTTGCCGCCAATGAACCCGGCCCCGATCGACACGATCGAACCGAAGACTTTCAGTAATACGTTCACGAACGATTCTCCCGTCGGTAGGTGATTACCCGCCCAGCATAACGCGCTGTAGACTGGCCGCACTGAATCACCTACGACAGGGGAGCGTCTCCATCCGGCCCAGGCCGGCTCCGAGGACGCTGAGAGTGCGGATCGCCGCAGACCCTCGAACCTGCTCCGGCTCGTACCGGCGAAGGGAGTCGAGAATCTCAGGACGCGCGGGCCCCGCGACGTCCTCCCCTCCTTGAACAACAAGGAGGAAGACCTCATGAGCAGCACCTTCACTACGGCACCGCCCGCCCGCCCTACCTGGCGCGTGGTGGACATCGTCGTCGCATCCGTCATCGCCGTTGCCTCCGGCGTCATCTTCTGGGGGTGGAACACGGCCCACCACCTGCTGGATTTCGCGTTCCTTGCCTTCCCGCCGTCGTCGGCCCTGCTGGCAGGGATGTGGCTCTTCCCCGCGGTGCTCGGCGCGCTCATCATCCGCAAACCCGGTGCCGCATTGTTCTGCGAAATGGTTGCCGCGGTGGTCTCCTCGTTGTTGGGCTCCGAATACGGGTGGACGGTCTGGGTCTCCGGGCTCGTCCAGGGACTGGGCGCCGAACTGGTGCTCGCCCTGTTCCTCTACCGCCGCTGGTCGCTGCCCGTGGCCCTGCTGGCCGGCCTGTTCACCGGGATCTTCGGTGGAGTCAACGACGCCTTTGTCTTCGCCTGGTTCCCCGACTACACGCAGTTCATGAAGCTGGCCTACGTGGCCTGCATGGCGGTCTCCGGCGTGGTCATCGCCGGGTGGGGCAGCTGGGCGCTCACCCGTGCACTGGCCCGCACCGGAGCGCTGTCGGCCTTGGCCTCGCGGCGGGCGGCCCACGAGCGGATCTCCGGTTGACCCGATGACGCACCACCTGCATGTGCCCCCGGCGGACCCGAGGGGTCTGCGCGGCACCGAACCGGCACTGCCCGGGGTCCGCGGCGCGGCCGTCCGCGCCCGCGGGTGGGGTTTCCAGCATGCAGGACGCGCGCAACCAGCGCTCCAGGGTGTGGAGCTGGACATCACAGCGGGCGAGCGGGTGCTGCTGGTCGGCCCCTCGGGGGCCGGGAAATCGACGCTGCTCCATGCCCTGGCGGGCGTGCTGCACGGCGACGAGGACAACACCACCGCCGGCGAACTGCTCATCGATGGAGTTCCGGCCCATGAGGCCTCCGCCCACACCGGGCTCATGCAGCAGGACCCCGAAACCCAGGTCGTCCAGGCCCGGGTCGGCGACGATGTGGCCTTTGGCGCCGAAAACCTCTGCGTTCCGCCCGCCGAGATCTGGCCGCGGGTGTCCGCGAGCCTGCGGGCCGTCGGCCTGGACCTGCCACTGGACCACCCCACCTCCGCGCTCTCCGGCGGACAGAAGCAACGCCTGGCGCTGGCCGGGATCCTGGCCATGCGCCCCGGACTGGTGCTGCTCGATGAGCCCACGGCCAACCTGGACCCCGACGGCGTGATCGACGTCCGCGACGCCATCGTGGACTCGGTGGCGCACAGCGGGGCGACGATGGTCATCGTGGAGCACCGGCTGGCTGCCTGGGCCGACGCCGTGGACCGGGTCATCGTCCTGGAGCCCGGCGGCGGAGTGGCCTGCCAGGGCACCCCCGCCGAGTTGTTCGCCCCGGGCCCCCTCCGCGACCGACTCATCCGGGCGGGCATCTGGGTTCCCGGCCACACCCCGGAACTCGGCCCGCGGACACCGGAAGCTCCGACGGGCCCGGGGCTGCTGCGCGCCCACGACCTCGCAGTAGCGCGCACCCCGCGCAGCATCCCCGCTGTGACGGGGGTGCAGCTGGAAGTAGCCGCCGGACAGGCGGTGTGCATCACCGGGCCCAACGGGTCCGGGAAATCGACGCTCGCGTTGACCTTGGGCGGACTGCTGCCCGAGCGCTCCGGAACGGTGGAGGCACTGACTGGGCTGGGGAGCACCGACAGTTCGACCCGGACCGCCGATGACGGGCACTCCCGCCGTCCGTACAGCTGGCGTGCCGGGGAACTGGTCGCGCGCATCGGCACCGTCTTCCAGGAACCCGAGCACCAGTTCGTCACCGCCACCGTGCGCGAGGAGCTGGCCTACGGCCCCCGGCACGCCCAACACCCAGGAAGCCGCGAACGCATCCATGACGACGCGGAGATCGAGCGCCGCGTGGAGGTCCTGCTGGACCGGTTGGGGCTGCGGGAACTGCAGGATGCCAACCCGTTCACGCTCTCGGGTGGGGAAAAGCGCCGGCTGTCGGTAGCTACCGTGCTCGCGGCGCGGCCCCGCCTGCTGATCCTCGACGAGCCCACCTTCGGACAGGACGCCATCACCTGGCGTGAACTGGCCCTGCTGCTGCGTGCGGAGCTCGACGACGGCGTCGCCATCATCGCCGTTACCCATGACACCGATTTCGCCGCGGCGTTGGGGGCCACCACCTACCCGGTGGCCGCTGCCCCGGCCGAGCCCGGCGAACGGGGGCGCGGGGACGGCGGACCCGGCCTCGAACCCGATGCCGGTGCCCGCGCCAGCTTCTTCGGCCGCTGCAACCCGCTGGCCAAGCTCGCCGCGGTGGTCCTGGCGACGACACCGTTGATTGCCTCGCTGGACGTGGTGGGTTCGACCCTGGTCGCGGTGGCCAGCGTGCTGTTCCTGCCCCTGGCCGGCATCAAGCCGCTGCGTTTCCTGGTCCGTGCCTGGCCGCTGCTGGTCGCCGGGCTCTTCGCCGCCTGGGGCACGGCCCTGGTGGGCAACGACTCGGGGGCCGTCCTGTGGGACCTGGGCGTCGCCACGATCAGCCAGGGGTCCTTGGCTTCCGGCGTGGCCACCGGGCTGCGCCTGCTCGCCGTGGCAGTGCCGGCAGTCATCGTCCTGTCCAGCACGGACCCCACCGATCTGGCCAACGCGCTGGCCCAGCAGGCCAGGCTGCCCCATCGATTCGTGCTCGGCGCCCTGGCCGGGATGCGGCTGATCGGGCTGTTGGCCGAGGAATGGACCACCCTGGGCATGGCCCGTCGCGCCCGCGGCGTCGGATCCCAGGGCGGGGCCGTACAACGGCTGAAGGCCAACGCCGGCCAGAGCCTGGGGCTGATGGTCCAGGCCATCCGCCGGGCATCACGCCTGGCGGTGACCATGGAGGCCAAGGGATTCGGCGGCAGCCGGCGCACGTGGGCCCGCACCGCGCGCTTCGCCTGGCGCGATGCCGGGCTCGTCACTGCAGGGCTCGCTCTCGGGGCAGCGGCCCTGTTCGCGGCGATGGCCACCGGAACCTGGAACCTCGTCTGGGGGTGACCCCCCGGCGGCTCAGCGCATGTACTCGAAGTGCCAGGCCTCCGCGTAGGGCGAGCCCTCCTCATAGACCGTGTGGTGCACCCACCCGTACCGCTTCGAGTAGGCCTTGAGCCAGAGGTGGTAGGTGCCGCCGAAACCGTAATCGCGCGTCTCCGGGAAGTCGATGGCCAGACCCCAGCCGTGGTTCGACGTGCCCGGCTTCGCGGCAATCATCGACCCCAGTTCCCGGTAGAGGTACTCCTGGGTGCCGCGCGTGCGGTACGTCAGGTCGATCTCGAGGTTGCGCCCGAACTTCTTCTTGAAGGCCTGGTTCATGGTCGTCAGATCCGCCAGCGCCGGCCCGGCGATGAGGTTCTGCCCCGGATCCCACGAGATGGCCACGAGGTTCGCCGACGCGAGCTTGCCGTTGGCCATCTTGCGGATCTGTGCCGCCGTGGTCCTCCCGGACCAGGTGCTGGTCCGCGGCTGGCTGCGCCGCAGCGTGCTGGCCCGCACCCACCCGGTGGCACCGGCGGTGCGCACGCAATACCAGCCGGCCGGGGTGGCATGGGCCTTTTCCCTCCGGGTGTCCCGCCACGCGACGGTTCCGGCGGGGAGGTCCCCGATCATCACCGCGCCATGGGCCAGGTAGGACAAGTCGGAGCCGTTGGCGGAGAAATAGTAGCGGGCACTGGTGGGCAGGCCGTTGCGGGTGGAAGTGTAGGCAGGCTCCCGGGACGTGTCGGGTTTCAGGTACTGGTGCGAAACGTACCCGGTCTTGCCGCCATAGGTCAGCCGGTACCAACCGGTGGAGGCGACGCCGGTGGCGGTGAACCGCGCGTTCTTCGCCAGCGTGCCCAGTTTGCTGCCGTTGGACGACGCGGAGGACCTGACGTTCAGCGCGGCCAGGGTCTGGACCCTGACCTTGACCGGCACCACTTGGGGTGCGGCCTTCTGCGCCGCGGCGACGACCTGGACATACCGGTTCGAGATGTACCCGGTGGTGCCCCGGTAACTGATCCGGTACCAGCCGTGGGCAGCCCGGCCCGTCGTGGAGACCGTGCTGCCCTTCGGCAGCGTCCCGAGGCGGCGCCCGGAGGCCGTGGCGGTGGCGCGCACGTTGAGGTTAGCCGTCGTCTTGACCCGGGTAGCTGCCGCGTGGGCGGCCTCCGGGACCAGCAGGTTTCCCGCACCGCCGAGCAGGGAGGCGGCGGCCAGCGCTGCGACGCCGAAGAGCCGGCGCCGTCCCAGTGGGGTGTCGGCCGGTGGGGGTGTGGGGGCGCTGTCCATGGGGTTCCTTCCCCGTCGGTGGTGCCTAGCGGATGTTCCCGACCATGGCCGAGAGTTCGTCGTGCAGTCCGCGGTCGCGGCCGATGGCGGTGCCGTCGATCGAGGTCACCGGTGCCAGCAGGCGGATGCTGGACACCAGCCAGACGGCGTCGGCCTCCAGCAGGTGGTGCGGTTCCAACGGGCCGTAGCCCAGCGACCAGCCGGCTTCCCGGGCAGCGGCGAAGATCGCCCCCTGCGTGGTCCCGGGCAGGATGCCGGTCTCCAGCCGGGGCGTCACCAGGCGTTTGACCCCGTCCCGGTGGGTGGCCAGCAGGACCGTGGAGGTCGGACCCTCCAGGACCCGGCCGTCGCTGGAGGTGAAGATGACGTCGTCGGCGCCGACCGAGTGGGCGTGGCGCAGCGCCGCCATGTTCACCGCGTAGGACAGCGTCTTGGCGCCCATGAGCAGCCAGGGGGCGCGGTCCGCGAGCGCGGAATCGTAGCCGCGGTCCAGGAGCACGACGGCGATGCCCTCCTCGCGCTGCCGGCGCCCGATGGCGGGGGCCGGGGAGACGGTGACCCAGGCGGCACCGTGGGGCTGGCCCTCGGGTCCCCGGGTGAGAACCAGCTTCACCACCGCCTCGTCGGCGTCGTCGGGTTCGCCATACTCCGCCACCGCGGTCTCGATCGCCCCGCGCCAGGCGGCTTCCTCGGGCAGGGGCAGATCGCAACTGGCCGCGGAGGACCGCAGGCGGGCCAGATGTGCGTCGAGTTTGCGCACGGTCCCGCCGGTGTAGAGCATCGACTCGAAGACCCCGTCGCCGCGGACCACCCCCTGGTCGGTGACGAGCAGTTGCGGGGCGGAGGCGTCGGCCACCCGGCCGGCGGGCGTGGCGGAATCCACGAAAACCAAGACAGTCATGCGCACCAGATTACCCTCGGGGCCCCCGCGCAGGCCGATAGGCTGGACAGATGATCTTGGGTGGAAGGCATGTCGTTGACTGAGTCGTTGTCGTTGTTCCTCTGGGGAGAACTGCCCGGATGGCTGCTGGCGGTGTTGTGGACCATCGACATCGGCATCCGCGTGGTGATGCTCGGCATCGTCCCCGGCAACCGGCGCCCCACCACTGCCATGGCCTGGCTGCTCTCGATCTTCTTCCTGCCCGTGCTCGGCCTGCTCTTGTTCCTGCTCTTCGGCAACTTCAAGCTCTCCCAGCGGCGCGTCCAACGCCAGGCCGACGTCAACGCGCGCGTCTTCGAGGCCACCCGCCACCTGGACCTGCACGACGACGAGCTCGACGCCCCCGAGTGGGTGCAGTCCGCTGCGCTGCTGAACCGGAATCTCGGCGCCTTTCCGATCCAGCAGGGCAACCGCATCGAGTTCGTCACCGATGGCCGCGAAGCCATCCGGAAGATGACCGAGGAGATCCACACCGCCCAGAAATACGTCAACGTCCAGTTCTACATCGTCGGTGACGACCCGGACCTGACGGATCCGTTCCTGCGGGCCCTCGAGGAGGCCGTGAAACGCGGCGTCAAGGTCAGGTTCCTCTTCGACCACCTCGGCACCATGCGCACCCGGGGCTACCGCAAACTGCTGCGCCGACTGGAGGCCAGCGGCATGGAATGGCGGCGCATGCTGCCGGTTTCGCCGCTGCGTCGGCAGTGGCGTCGGCCGGATCTGCGCAACCACCGCAAGATCCTGGTGATCGACGGCGAGGTCGCCTACAGCGGCAGCCAGAACCTCATCGAGCCCGGCTACAAGCGCGCCTCGGCCCACAAGATCGGCCGGGAATGGATCGATTTGATGGCCCGGGTCAAGGGGCCGCTGGTCACCGCCCTCGACGTCGTCTTTGCCACCGACTGGTCCCAGGAGACCGACGAGAACCTCATACAGCACGTCAACGAGGGCGGTGTGCCGACCGAGCGTGGAGACGTCACCGCGCAGCTGGTGCCCAGCGGGCCGGGGTTCGATTCGGAGAACAACCTGCGCCTGTTCAACACGCTGATGTACTCGGCCACCGAGAAGCTGACGATCACCAGCCCGTACTTCGTCCCCGACGATTCGATGTTGTATGCGATCACCACCGCGGCCCAGCGCGGGGTCGAGGTGGAACTGCTGGTGTCCGAGCGCGGCGACCAGGCACTGGTCCACCACGCCCAGCGGTCCTACTACCTGCAGCTGCTGCGCGCCGGGGTGAAGATCTACCTGTACCGCAAGCCGTACGTGTTGCACACCAAGTGCTTCACCGTCGACGACGATGTGGCGGTCTTCGGCTCCTCCAACATGGACATGCGCTCGTTCTCGCTGAACCTGGAGGTCTCCGTGATGCTCCTCGGGGCCCGCGCCGTGCGGGAAATCGACAGGATCCAGGCCGAATACAAGGAAAAATCCACGCTGTTGACCCTTCAGGACTGGGAGGGCCGCTCACGGTGGGAACGCTACGTGGACAACGTCGCCCGCCTGACGTCCACGCTGCAATAGGCCACGGTGGCGGCTGGGCGGAGCTCAGTCGCCGGAACTGATCCGGGCAGCGAAAGTGGTTCCCACCGCCCGCAGGACACCGCGGGACTTGGTGGCCACCTCATCCCATTCCGCGGCCGGATCCGAGTCGGCGGTGATGGCGCCGCCGAGCCCCAATGAGAGCCGCCACCCGGCCGCGGGCCCGGGGTCCCGGTGGGAAACCAGGGTGCGGATCACCACCGCCAGGTCGGCGGCTCCGGTATGGGAGAAGTAGCCGGCCGCCCCGGAGTACACCCCGCGGGGGCGCCCGTTCTCCAACCGGTCCAGGATCGCCATCGTGGAGATCTTGGGCGCACCGGTCATGGAGCCGGGCGGGAAGGCGACGGCAACTGCCTCGGCCCGGGAGGCATCGGGAAGGAGCTTGGCCTCGATGGTGGACACCAGCTGGTGCACCGTCGCGTACGTCTCCACCGCGCACAGGCGGGGGACCCGCAGCGTCGAGGGATCGGCGAAGCGGGAGAGGTCGTTGCGCAGCAGGTCCACGATCATGATGTTCTCCGCCTGGTCCTTCGGCGCGGTGGCCAGGTCGGCGGCGAGTGCTGCATCCTCCGTCGGGTCGGTGGAACGCGGGCGGGTGCCCTTGATGGGTTCGGCCCGCAGCAGCCCGGTGGAGTCCAGCGACAGGAAGCGCTCGGGGGAGGAGCTGGCGACCGCGATCGAGTCCCAGCGGATGAAGTGCGCGAAGGGTGCCGGGCTGGAGGCACGCAGCGACAGGTAGGTGGAGTAGGGGTCGAAACCATCGTCACGGTCACCGTCTTGCTCCGGCACGTGTGAGTGCAGGGAGGTGGTCAGGCAGATCTCGTAGCTGTTGCCCTCGGTGATCTCCTGCTGGGCGGCCCTGATCTTCTCCAGGTAGCCGGTGCGCGAATCCTCGGCGGTGAACACCGGCGGTGCGCCGGCCGGCGCTGCCGTCCCGGAGCCTGTGGCAGCGGGGGTGTGCAGGACCTCCTGCAGCGCATCCAGCCAGGGGGCTGCGTCAGGGGAAGCCAACGCCAGCAGCCAGGCCTCGGAGCGTTCATGATCCAGGACCACTGCCCGCCCCGGGTGGAGCAGGGCCGCGTCGGGTGTCGGGCTCGAGGTGTTGTCGACACCTCCGGATTCGCGGCCGAGCTCATAACCGAGCCAGCCCAGCCATCCGAGCGCGAAACCGCAGTCGAAGCCCTCGGGTGCCTCGAGCCGGGCGGTGCCCCAATTGCGGTCCAGCCAGGCGAAGAAGCGCCCGGCCAGGCGGGTACGGGTGCAGCCGATGGCCACCTCGGTGGTTCCGGACCGGTGCTCGACCCGGGTGGCGGCAGCACCGCCGTCGTCGGCCAGGATGCTGAACCGGTTGCGGGTGTTGCCCGGGGTTCCCGCGCTGGAGGAGTCCAGGAACACGGCATGCCGACCCGGGAAATGCCGCTCGAACAGCCCAGCGGCGTCGATCGGCCCTTGAGGCAGCTGCAGCCGCCGGGAGATCAACGGCGGGGTGGCGGCAGCCTGGATCTCGGGGCGCAGCGTCTCCTGGAGTGCCGGGAGCTGGGCCAGGGCGCGCAGGGTGTCGGCGGGGGCGGAGCCGTCGGCCCGGTTGAACACCAGGATGTCGGCAAGGTCCGGAACGGGGTCGGTGGCGAGCCAGCCGCGCTCCTGTTCGGCCCAGCGGTCCCAGTGCGGGGCAAAGGTGTCGCCATCGCGCAGCAGTGCGCGCCGCCGTCGTGCGGTGTCCTGGACCTCGACCCAGATCACCGCGTCCAGGTAGGGGCGTGCCTCGCGGCAACCGGCCCCGACCCCCTCGACGATGACCACGTCGGCCGCCTTGGTGCTGCGGCGCTCGCCGTCGGTGTCGTGGACCCAGTCCCATGCGGTCCAGCGGGCGTCCTCGCCCCAATGCAGGGACTCCAGGACCTGGGCGACGTAGCGTTCGCGGCCGGCAGCCAGGCCGTCCCAGCCGGTGTAGACGTCCTCCAGGTGGAAGACCGAGACGCTGCGGTGGACCCGCAGGGCGGTGGCCAGCTCCAGCGCCAGCGTGCTCTTCCCCGCGCCGGAGCGGCCGTCAACCGCGATGAGGGTGGGGGATCTACGCGCCACGCGTGTCCGCGGTCTGCGCCTTGATGTGCTGGACCAGGCCGGGCAGGGCGGCGGAGATGAGCTGGGACGTCGTCTGGAAGTCGGCCTCGTCGCCATACCAGGGGTCGTAGATGCCCTGGCGTGCCGGTGCCTCCCGGGCCACTGCCGGGTCGAAGGAGCGCAGCATGCGGATCCGGGAGCGGTCCGTCTCGTCGGTGGCCAGCCGCCGCAGGTGGTTGAAGTGGTCGGTGTCCAGGGCCAGGATGAGGTCCGTCTGGGCGAAATCGGCAGCGGTGAATTGCCGGGCCCGATGCCTGGAGGCGGTGATGCCCTGGCCGGCCAGCACCTCGGCCGCGCGCGGGTCGATGGGGTTGCCCGTCTCCCAGTCGCTGGTGCCGCAGGAGGCCACGTCCACGTCCTCCAGCCCGGCATCCTGCACCGCCTGCCGCAGCATGTACTCCGCCAGGGGCGACCTGCAGATGTTTCCGGTGCAGACGGTCAGGATCCTGTACATGCAGCCAGTCTATGCATGCCGGGGCCGCGGTGGCAGGGCACGCTGCGGCGGGTCTACTGGTGCATCAACAGCAGGAGTGCGGCCACGAAGATGAACAGGGTCCCGAACACCAGGTTCAGGATGCGCTGGCCGCGTGCATTGCGGGTGAAACGGCGGAACCCCTTGGCGGTGGCGGCGAAGAAGAACCACATGACCAGGATGTCCACGGCCACGATCGTGCCGATGAGCACGAGGTACTGCGCCAGCAGCGGTTCCTGGGGCCGGATGAACTGCGGGGTGAAGGCCAAAAAGAAGACGATGGCCTTCGGGTTGAGCAGGTTCACCCAGAGGCCGCGGCGGAACATCGAGGTGGCCGATTCGTGGGCGCGGACGTCCAGTGCCGCCGTATCGGCGTCGGGTGTGGCGCGCAGTAGTCCGATGCCGAGATAGACGAGGTAGGCGGCGCCGAGGTACCGGACCACGGCGAAGGCGACGGGTGAGTTGGCGACCAGGACGCCGACCCCTGCGGCGACGATGAGCACATGCACCAACAGTGCCGCCTGCTGGCCCAGGATGCCCCAGAAGGACCTGCGGAATCCGGAGTTCAGGGCGTTGTTCATGGTGTTGATCGCCCCGGCGCCGGGTGTGAAGCTGATGAGGAGGCAGGCACCCAACAACGAGAGCCACAGCGAAAAGGTCACCCGAGGATCCTATGTCCCCGCTGGCCGCCGCCGGAGACCGGATGACCCGAGTGTGAAGACCAGGGCGCCGACGCCGACGATGGCCACGGCAATGCCCACGGCGTAGAGCGCCACCGCACCGTAGCCCTGGGATGGATCCAGGAAGGGGTAGGGCACCCACCCGTCGGTGGCGCCGCGCACCAGCACCACGGCCAGCCACACCAGCGGATAGGCGGCGACATAGCCCAGTTTCCGCAACGGGATGCGGAACGTGTCGGGGAACAGGAGCCAGTCGAGCAGGCAGTACACCGGGAAGACGACGTGCAGCACGGTGTTGGCCCAGGCCAAGTCGATGCCACCGGCCAACCCGGTGAGCAGGGTGTTGTAGACGATGCCGGTCACGACCATGTAGGTCGTCGCGGCTGCCCGCAGGATGACCAGGGTGGCCGGGATGCGCCGCCGGCGCAGGGACATCAGGGCGGTGGCGGCCAGGAGGGCGGCGGCGATCAGGTTTGACTGGATGGTGAAGAAGCCGAAGAAGTTGAACGGGTTCACCGGCGAGCGCGTCGAGGTGTCCAGGAACGTGGAGGTGACTGCGGCGATAACGACCACTGCGGCGACGAGCCGCAGGACGGAAGCGGTTCTGCGCAGGGAGCCCGTCCTGGCGGAGGGGGGCCGATCAGTCCTGGGCGACATGGGCAATGAGTTCGACGCTGGGCATGATGAACACCGCTGCAGGGTCTGACGCCCAATCGCGCCAGCCGGCGGCGATGGATTCGAGGGCGGGAAGATCGGCGAACCCGTGTTCGAGGGCCTGCTCGGCATAGCTGGAGTGCAGGGCACGCTCCGCCCAGCCCAGCCCGAATTCGTTGCGTCGTTCGGGGGTTCCGTGGATCCAGGTCGACGCGGTGATGTCCAGGTCGGCGGGTTCGAATCCGGCGTCGAGCGACCAGGCCAGTAGTCGGCGTCCGGCATTCGGCTCGGCGCCGTTGGAGCGCGAAATCGCGTCGTAGACCTCACGCCACCGGTCCATCGCGGCACTGCCGGGGAACCATGACATGGCAGCATAGTCGGCCTCCCGCAGCGAGAGCACTCCGCCCGGTGCGGTGACGCGGCGCAATTCGCGCACGGCGGCCACCGGGTCGGCGAGGTGGTGGAGCACCTGGTGGGCATGCACGATGTCGAAGGAGCCGTCGTCGTACTGCAGATCGTAGATGTTGCCCGGTTCGTAGGTGGCGTTCTGCACGCCCTGTGCCGCGGCGAGGTCGCGGGCGGTGGCCAACACGTCCTCGGAACGGTCGACGCCGATCGCCTGGCCGCTGCCATCGGGGGAGGCAATGCGGCGGGCGAGGTCCAGGGTGATGGACCCCGGCCCGCAGCCCACGTCGAGCAGGCGCTGGCCGGGGGCCAGGTGCGGCAGCAGGTGCGGGGCGGAGTCGGCGGCGGTGCGCACCGCATGGGCGCGGACGACGCTCTCGTGGTGGCCGTGTGAGTAAACCTCATTGTCCATGGGTTGAGCCTAGGCCGCGGGGGCGTGCCCCGGACAGCTAGATGTCGAGTTTTTTCGTCGCGTCGTCGACCGCCCGGGAAGCATCCGCCATGAAGCGGGAGATGATGCCGACCTCTGCCTCGGTGTAGCCGTCGATGGCCTGGCCCAGGGCGCGGGCCAACGGGCCGAACATGCGCCGGCCTTCGGAGACGGCATGGTCGGTCACCGCGATGCGCACCACCCGGCGGTCCTCCTCCGAACGGTGACGCACCACGTGTCCGCTGCGTTCGAGGCGGTTGACCAGGGCCGAGGTGGCCGGCGGGCTCAGGTGCAGTTCCCGGCCCAGCGCAGATGCCGTGGGCGGTTGACCCGCCTGCTCATGGCGCATGATCACCGTGATGGCATTGAGGTCGCTGCGGTGCATCGAATTGTCGCCGCCGGTGGTGTCCACGAAGCGGTCCGACGCCTGGGTGAATTCCTGGAGGAGCCGGACCAACTGGAAGTTTGCTCCGTTGTCCACTGTCGAAGTCTAGCGCCGATCGGTTATGATTCCATGGTGAAACTATTTCAGGATGGAAGTAAGTCCGTGGCTGGGCCGTCGCACTCCCGGGTGCGCCTGGCGGTGTGCGCGGTCCTGGTGTTGGTGTGGCTGGGCGTGGCAGGGATCGGCGGACCGACGTTCGGGAAGCTGGACCAGGTCCAGAGCAACGACCAATCGAGCTTCCTGCCTGCCTCGGCGGAGGCCACCCGAGCCCTGCAGTGGCAACAGCGGTTCGACGGCAGCGGCGCCATTCCCGCCGTCGTCGTGCTGGAGGCTGCCGACCGGGCCGACCTGGCGAAGGTCGACCTGAAGGCCCTGGCCGCCGACGTGTCCGGCCTGGATGCCATCGCCGGGAAGGTGGCTGGTCCGTTCCCCTCCAAGGACGGCCTCGCCGTCGAGATGATCGTCCCGCTCGATGGCGCCGTGGATACCGACCAGGCGGTCGCGTCGCTGCGCAGCCTGCTGGGGGCCGACCTGGCGCCCGGGGTGAGCGCCTACGTCGCCGGTCCGGCGGGGCTGACCGCCGACCTGATTGGTGCGTTCGCCGGGATCGACGGGATCCTCCTGTTGGCGGCGCTGGGTGCGGTGCTGGTCATCCTGCTGCTGGTCTACCGGTCGCTGCTGTTGCCGCTGGCTGTCCTGTTCACCTCGGTGTCTGCGCTCTGCGCGGCGATCCTCGCGGTGTTCTGGATGGCCAAGGCGGGATGGATCGTGCTGGATGGGCAAAGCCAGGGGATCCTGTCCATCCTGGTCATCGGGGCCGCGACGGACTACTCGCTGTTGCTGGTGGCCCGGCACAAGGAGGCGATCGCCTCCGGGGCGGGGCGGCTGCAGGCGGTCCGTGCGGCAGTCCGCGGGGCCGGAGCGCCGATCGTCGCCTCGGCGGCAACGGTGACCGTGGGGCTGTTGTGCCTGGTCTTCTCCGATCTGAACTCGAACAAGGCCCTGGGCCCGATCGGGGCCTCGGGGATCGTGTTCTCCGTCCTGGCCACGCTCACCCTGCTGCCCGCGCTGTTGGGATTGCTGGGCCGGGGCGCCTACTGGCCGCTCATCCCGCGCCACCACGACCATGTCCCGTCCTCCCCGGTGGACGGCGCGGGCCTCTGGGCGCGCACGGCCCGGCTGGTGCGCCGGCATCCGCGCCGGATCTGGATCGCCACTGCCCTGCTCCTGCTGGCAGGATGCACCGGGGTCAGCCAATTGCAGGCCACCGGCGTCCCGCAAAGCGACCTGGTCCTCGGGCAGACCGAGTCGGCCAGCGGGCAGGAGGCGCTGGCCCGGCACTTCGACGCCGGGGCGGGCAGCCCGGCCACCGTGATCGTCGATTCCGGCCACGGCGAGGCCGTGCTCGAAAAGGTCAAGGGGGTCGACGGCGTTGCCGACGCCTTCCTGCAGGCCCCCGGGGGAGCGCCCGCCGGCGTCGGTGCCCCCGGCGCGGAAACCCAGCCCCAGGTCGTGGACGGCCACGTGCTGCTGAGCGTGACATTGTCCGACGCCGCCGATTCGACGGCCGCGCAGGATACGGTCACGGCGCTGCGGACGGCGACCCATGCCGTGGATCCCGATGCCCTGGTCGGCGGTCCCAGCGCCGTGGCCCTGGACACCAACCTCACGGCGGAGGCGGACTTGGTGAAGATCATCCCGCTGGTGCTGGGGGCGATCCTGCTCATCCTCGTCCTGCTGCTGCGCTCGATCGTGGCACCGGTGCTGCTGGTCCTGACGACGGTGCTCTCCTACGGAACGGCCATGGGCGTCTCTGCCCTGGTCTTCAACGGTGTCTTCGACTTCCCCGGGGCCGACCCGTCGGTGCCGCTGTTCGGGTTCGTGTTCCTGGTGGCCCTGGGGGTGGACTACAACATCTTCCTGATGACCCGCGTGCAGGAGGAATCGCGCCGGCACGGCACCCGGGACGGGGTGTTGCGCGGGCTGGCCGTCACCGGGGGAGTCATCAGCTCGGCGGGCATCGTGCTGGCAGCGACCTTCGCGGCACTGGGCGTCATCCCGATCATGTTCCTGGTCCAGCTGGCCTTCATCGTCTCCTTCGGCGTCCTGCTCGACACCCTGGTGGTCCGGTCGCTGCTGGTCCCGGCGCTGGCCTACGACCTGGGCGATCGGATCTGGTTGCCCTGGAAACCGGGGACCCGGATCGGCGACGCCGCGGCCGACGCTGCGCCGCCCGTGAGATCCGGCACACAATAGGAAAGGCGTGGAAGCCGCTGCTAGACTGATGGGCAGTGGCTCCACGCTTTCCGGCTCCGGTCGGATGCACGCGGGCCCTGCGTCGACAGATTTGACCCTTTTCCCGCCGCCCCGGCATCACCCATGATGCACCGGCAGCAGCGGCGGAAGACCCATCGCCTCCGGGCGATTGGCGGAGCACCCCACCTGGGGGCCCAGGCCATCCTCTTCTTCGGCGACCTGCGCGCCGAACCCGGTTGCGCATAGCAACGACCGAAAGCAGCCCCCGTGAGCGTTTCCTTTACTTCCCTTGGCGTGCCCGCACGCCTGGCCGACATCCTGTCCGCCCAGGGAATCGATTCCGCCTTCCCTATCCAGGAAGCCACCCTTCCCTCCACCCTGGCCGGCAAGGACGTGCTCGGCCGCGGCCAGACCGGCTCCGGCAAGACCCTGGCCTTCTCCCTGCCGCTGGTGGCCCGCCTGGCCGCCGACCCCAAGCCCCGCAAGGCCCGCTCCCCGCGCGCCCTGATCATGGCACCGACCCGCGAGCTGGCCACCCAGATCAGCAAGGTCGTCATCCCGCTGGCCGAGGGCGCCGACCTGCGCACGGCCGTCGTCTTCGGTGGCGTCTCCCAGGTCCGCCAGGAAAAGGACCTCAACGCCGGCGTCGACATCCTCATCGCCTGCCCCGGACGCCTGGAGGACCTGCTCAAGCAGCGCGTCGCCGATTTGTCCCGCGTCGAGGTCTCCATCCTCGACGAGGCCGACCACATGGCGGACCTCGGCTTCCTGCCGGTGGTCAAGCGCATCCTGGACCAGACCCCGCGGGGCATCCAGCACATGCTCTTCTCCGCCACCCTGGACAACGGTGTGGACAAGATCGTCCAGCGCTACTTGAGCAACCCGGTCGTCCACTCGGTGGATTCCTCGCAGGCCGCGGTGGACACCATGGACCACCACGTCTTCATGGTCGACGCCGACTCCAAGAAGGAGCTGGTGCTCGAACTGGCATCGGGCACCGGGCGCCGCATCATGTTCATGCGCACCAAGCACCACGCCAAGAAGATGGCCGTCTGGCTCTCCAAGTCCGGCGTGCCCGCCGTGGACCTGCACGGCAACCTGAGCCAGAACGCCCGTGACCGCAACCTCGCCGCCTTCGCCGGTGGCGACGCCCGGGTGCTGGTGGCCACCGACGTTGCCGCGCGTGGCGTGCACGTCGATGGAGTCGAGCTGGTGGTGCACATCGACCCGCCGGCCGAGCACAAGGCGTACCTGCACCGCTCCGGGCGCACCGCCCGGGCCGGGTCCTCCGGAACTGTGGTCACCATCGCCACTCCGGACCAGCAGGGCGACGTGAAGTCGCTGCTGCGCGCCGCCGGCATCAAGGTCCCGCTGGAGCGGGTCACCCCGCAGGCCGCCTCGGTTGCGGCAGTGCGTGGCGACAAGGCCGAGCCGGTCAGCTACGTGGCACCGACGCCGCACTCCACCCCGCGGGCGAAGTCCTTGGCAGATTCCGACGCCGCCGGTGGCCGTGGCCGCCGTCGTGGTGGGCGCGGCAACTCCCGTCCGGGCCGCACGGAGGCCCCCTCCGGCGATCGCCGCCCGGCGCGCGATGGTGCCGACCGTTCACGCGATGCCCGCAACAACCGCGGCGAAGGCGCCGGTCGTCCGGCCGCCGAACGCGGTGAGCGCGGTGGGCGTGACGGTGGCCAGCGCGGCGACGGCATGGGAGGTCGCGCAGGCGGCACCCAGCGTGCCGGCGGCCGCAGCCGTGCCGGACAACGCCAGGGCGCACCCCGCGCCGAAGGGCGCGGCGGCGATTCCAGCAGGTCCGCTTCCTCCTCGCGTCCGTCCTCGTCGGGCAACCGCGGTTCCAACACCATCGGCGAAGCCATCGGGTCCAAGGCCCAGGAGGCCCTCGGCGCGGGTCGTCCCGGCCGTGGCCGCGGCAGCCGCCGGGCCGGTGCCCCGCAGTCCAACCGCAAGTAGGCTCCCAGCTGCCGGACCCCGAGTCCGTCAACCAGGTTCCTGAAGGCGCCGCTTCCCCCATCATGAACGGGGAAGCGGCGCCTTTTTGCATCCCCCCACACCACCCCGAAACCAAACTTGAGCGGATCGCACTCAACTTCGAGTTGACATCAAAATGAGCCTGAGTAGACTTGAGTGCAGAACGCTCAACCTCCCGGGTTGGGCGGAGAACCCAGCATTTCCCACCGGAAAGAAGGATGCATTATGTCCCGTGCCGTAGGTATCGACCTCGGAACCACCAACTCGGTCGTCTCCGTTCTGGAAGGCGGCGAGCCCACCGTCATCGCCAACGCCGAAGGCGCACGCACCACGCCGTCCGTGGTGGCCTTCTCCAAGGCAGGCGAGGTCCTGGTTGGCGAAATCGCCAAGCGCCAGGCCGTCAACAACATCGACCGCACGATCGCTTCCGTCAAGCGCCACATGGGCACCGACTGGACCACCACGGTCGATGACAAGAAGTACACCGCCCAGGAGATCTCCGCGCGGACCCTGATGAAGCTCAAGCACGACGCCGAGTCGTACCTGGGTGAAAAGGTCACCGACGCGGTCATCACCGTCCCGGCCTACTTCAACGACGCCGAGCGCCAGGCCACCAAGGAAGCCGGCGAGATCTCGGGCCTGAACGTCCTGCGCATCGTCAACGAGCCGACCGCGGCCGCACTGGCCTACGGCCTGGACAAGGGCAAGGAAGACGAGCTCATCCTCGTGTTCGACCTCGGCGGCGGCACCTTCGACGTCTCCCTGCTCGAAGTCGGCAAGGACGAGGACGACTTCTCCACCATCCAGGTGCGTTCCACCGCCGGCGACAACCGCCTCGGTGGCGACGACTGGGACCAGCGCGTCGTCGACTGGCTGCTGGCCCAGGCCAAGTCCAAGGGTGCAGACCTGTCCAAGGACAAGATCGCCCTGCAGCGCCTCAAGGAAGCTGCCGAGCAGGCCAAGAAGGAACTCTCCAGCGCGACCAGCACCAACATCTCGCTGCAGTACCTCTCGGTCACCGCCGACGGCCCCGTCCACCTGGACGAGCACCTGAGCCGCGCCAAGTTCCAGGACCTGACCAAGGACCTGCTCGAGCGCACCCGCAAGCCGTTCAACGATGTCATCAAGGAAGCCGGCGTCAAGGTCTCCGACATCGCCCACGTCATCCTCGTCGGCGGCTCCACCCGCATGCCGGCCGTGGCCGACCTGGTCAAGGAGCTGGCCGGCAAGGAAGCCAACAAGGGCGTCAACCCGGATGAGGTCGTCGCCGTTGGCGCCGCACTGCAGGCCGGCGTCCTGAAGGGCGAGCGCAAGGACGTCCTGCTGATCGACGTGACCCCGCTGTCGCTGGGCATCGAGACCAAGGGCGGCGTGATGACCAAGCTCATCGAGCGCAACACGGCCATCCCGACCAAGCGGTCCGAGACCTTCACCACCGCGGATGACAACCAGCCGTCCGTGTCGATCCAGGTCTTCCAGGGCGAGCGCGAATTCACCCGCGACAACAAGCCGCTGGGCACCTTCGAACTCACCGGCATCGCACCGGCCCCGCGTGGCGTGCCGCAGGTCGAGGTCACCTTCGACATCGACGCCAACGGCATCGTGCACGTGTCCGCCAAGGACAAGGGCACCGGCACCGAGCAGTCGATGACCATCACCGGCGGCACCTCGCTGGCGAAGGAAGACATCGAGCGCATGGTCCAGGAAGCCGAGGAGCACGCAGCCGAGGACAAGGCCCGCCGCGAGGCAGCCGAGACCCGCAACGCCGCCGAGCAGTCCGCCTACTCCGTGGACAAGCTCATCAAGGACAACGAGGACAAGCTGCCCGAGGAGGTCAAGACCGAGGTTCAGGCCGACGTCGACGCCCTGAAGGCTGCCCTTGAAGGCCAGGACAACGACGACGAGGTGAAGGCCGCCTACGAGAAGCTCCAGGCGTCCCAGACCAAGCTCGGCGAGGCCATCTACGCCCAGGCCCAGGCCGACGGCGCAGCCGGCGAAGCCGGTGGCGAGTCCACCGGTGCCGAGGCCCCGGAAGAGGACATCGTCGACGCCGAGGTTGTCGACGAAGACGACGAGAAGAAGTAAGGCGGTTCGATTCCGATGCCACACCACGGCAACGAAGAAGAGCACGGCGAAGAGCCGGTGCGCTTCACGGACAAGCGCAAGGTCGATCCCGACACGGGTGAGGTGCGTGATGCCGCAGGGCAGGAGGACGTGACCGCAGCCGAAGACGGCGTCGAGACCGAGGACGCGCTGGCCCAGGCCGAGCAGATCCTCAACGAGGCCGGTCAGGAGCAGCCGCCCGCTGCAACGACCGACGGCGAAGCGGAGCTGCGCAACGACCTGCTGCGTTTGCAGGCCGAGTACGTCAACTACCGCAAGCGCGTCGAGCGCGACCGGGAAGCAGTACGCGATCTGGCCGTCCAGTCGGTGTTGAACAGCCTGCTGCCGGTGCTCGATGACCTGGACGCCGCGCGCAAGCACGGCGACCTGGACGAGGGCCCGTTCGCGGCGGTGGCGAAGAAATTCGACACCATCCTCGCCGGCCACGGCCTGGAGCGCATCGCGGACGCGGGGGTCGCCTTCGACCCCAACGTCCACGAGGCACTGATGCAGCAACCCCACCCCGAGGTCCCCGAGGACCACGTGGCGCAGGTGCTGCGCAACGGCTACCGGAAGGGCGACCGGGTCATCCGTGCGGCCCAGGTGGTCGTCTCCACCGGCGAATAGCACCACCCCTCCCCGGCCGTCCCACACCAGTGGGGCGGCCGGGGACCCCTTAACTTTCCCGAACCACGCAGAAACAGGAGGCGCCCGATGGCCAGTCAGGATTGGGTCAACAAGGATTTCTACGCCATCCTCGGCGTCTCCAAGGATGCCAGCGACGCCGACATCAAGAAGTCCTACCGCAAGATGGCGCGCAAGTACCACCCGGATACCAACCCCGGGGACGCCTCGGCGGAGCAGAAGTTCAAGGACATCACCGAGGCGCACTCCGTGCTGTCCGACCGGGAGGAACGCGAACAATACGACGCGATCCGGGCCATGGGCTCCGGTGCCCGCTTCTCCGCCGGGGGAGCCGGCGGCGGTCCGGCAGGCGGCGGCGGCGCAGGTTTTGACGACATGTTCGGCAACCTGTTCAATTCCGGTGGTGCCCGCCGCGGCGGCGGGTTCCCCGGCGGGGGACAGGTTCCCCCCGAATTCGCCGACCTCTTTGGCGGCGGCGGCGGTTTCGGCGGCTTCCAGCAGGCACCCCAGAAAGGGGCCGACCGCACCGCCTCGACCACCATCTCCTTCGCCGGTTCCATCCGCGGCACCACCATCGGGCTGCGCGAACCGGATGGCGAGGTCATCGACGTCCGCGTCCCCGCGGGCATCCGTGACGGCCAGAGCGTGCGCGTACGCGGCAAGGGCCAGCGCGGCCCGGCCGGCAACGGGGACCTGATGGTCAAGGTCTCGGTCAAACCCCACGCGTTTTTCGCCCGCGAGGACAACAACATCAGGATCCACCTGCCCGTCGGCTTCGCCGAAGCCGCGCTCGGGGCCACCCTGGAAGTCCCGACACTGACCGGGGAGACCGTGAAGATGAAGGTCCCCGCGGGAACCTCGTCGGGTCGGACCCTGCGCCTGAAGGGCCGGGGTGTGAAGACCTCCAAGGCCACCGGCGACCTGCTGGTGACCATCGACGTCGTCGTCCCCCAGAAGCTCAACGCCGAGGCCCAGGAGGCGGTCAGGTCCTTCGCCGAGGCCACCGCTGACGCCAACCCCCGGGAAGGGCTCGCCGCGAAGGCGGTACTCTAGCCCCGACGCCGCCCCACCGGGCGGCTGCACGTCACACGGATGGACCACGAGGAGGGAATCACATGTCAGAGGGCAAGGCACTGGCCATCAACGACCGGTTCATCCCGGTCTTCGTGATCTCCGTGGCCGCCGAGCTGGCGGACATGCACCCGCAGACACTGCGGCAGTATGACCGGATGGGCCTGGTCTCGCCGTCGCGCCAACGCGGCAAGCAACGCCGCTACTCCAAGCACGACGTCGAATTGCTGCGTGAGGTGCAACGGCTCTCCAAGGACGGTGTCTCCCTGGAGGGCATCCGGCGGGTCCTGGAGCTGGAGAACCAGGTCGCCGCGTTGCGCGCCCGGGTGGCCGAGCTGAGCAATGAACTCGAGGACGTCAGCCGCCGCTCCTCGGAGCTGCAACGCGTGTTCGCGGCCGGTGCCGGAGCCGGGGACGTGGTCAGCCTCTCGCGCGGCCAACGTCCACGCGCCCGGAGCCAGGCAGTCGTCATCTGGCGCCCGCAGGACTAGGCACACCGGCATGGCTGACACACCACCGGCCACGGTCGCCGAACTGATCGCCCGGGCCGAACACCGCTTCGAGACGGCCCAGCTCCGGCGCGACGCGATGGACCAACGCCGCAAGGCGGCCATCGACGGCGTCGCCCACGCGCTGCGGCCCACCTCGATGGATCCGCGGATCCCCACCCGCCGGTTGCTGTTCCTTGACCTGGACGGTCCCGATCCGCTAGCCGCCGTGGTGCTCGGGGATCCCGATACCGCCACCCACTTGACCTGGCAGGTCTCCGGAGCCGGCATCCGCCCGGGCACCGCACTGTGGGGCAGCGCCCGCGAAGCAGGTGAACTGCTGGTGGCCCAACGCGCTGCCGGTGCCGAACGTCCCGCGGTGATCGCCTGGCTCGGCTATCCGGCACCTGGGCTGCTCCGGGCCGTCTTCAACCGGGCCGCCCGCACGTCGGTCGAACGCCTGGCCCATGACATCCGGCGCATCGGTGCCCTGCTGCCCGCGGACGTGCACACCGGCATCGAGGCCCATTCCTACGGAGCCACCCTCTCCGCCCACGCGCTGGCCCGGCTCGCTGGCGAGGCCGTTCCCGCAGGGGCCCGGCGTACCCGGATCGACACGTTCGCCACCACGGGTTCCGCCGGCATCCCGGCGCAGCTGCTCGCCGACCCGCAGACGCTCGGCGTGCCCCTGGACCGCCGCTTCGAGGCGGTGGCCACCCGCGACCACCTCGCCCGGTGGGGGCGTCTGCTCAGCAGGCGGACCGCGGTGGCGGGTCTGCCGTTCGCCGTCGAGGGCCATCCGGACTCTGGCCTGCAGGCAGTCACCGGGCACAACACCTCCCGCTACGTCCCCGGTGCCGCCCGCGCCGAATACGGCTACCGCGACCCGGGAACCCTCTCCCTGCACAACCTCGCGAGGATCCTCATCGGCGCAACGCCGACCTGGACATAGCGGGGTCCCCTGAACGAGCAGCCGAGGGGAGGCGACGGCCTGCTTCCGCCGTCGTCCTAGCCCGGAGTGTCGTTCCTGCGGTAGGCCAGGTCGAAGACCAGCCGGCCGGCGGCCACTGCCTTGCCCTCGAAACTGGTGCGGATCCGGCCTTCATAGCGCGGCGCCCAGCCGCCGGTTTCGTCGACGAATCCCGGTTCCGGATCATGGCCCTCCAGCCCGCCGCGGCGCACCTGGGTCAGCGGTGAGTCCGTGCCGGACTGCTCGCCGGGATGCAGCGAGGTGAAGTCCTCGGAAGCGTCCAGGATCCTGCGCATCTGCTCGGCGTAATGGGACCAGTCGGTGGCCAGCCGCCAGGTTCCTCCCGGCGCCAGGACCCGTGCGGCCTTGGGCAGGAACGACTCCTTGATCAGGCGGCGCTTATGGTGCCGCGTCTTGTGCCACGGATCGGAGAAGAAGATCCACAGTTCGTCGACGGAACCGGGCTCGAGCATGACGTCGAGCACTTCGGGTGCATTGGCCTGCACGGCCCGCACGTTGGTCAGGCCCTTGGCATCGATCCGGGCCATGAGCTGGGCCAGCCCCGGGAGGTAGACCTCCACGGCGAGGAAGTCGCGTTCCGGGTGGGCCTCGGCGGCCGCGGCTATGGCCTCGCCCAGCCCGGTGCCGATCTCCACGGTCAGCGGTGCCCGGCGCCCGAAGGCCTGCTCCGCGTCGAAGCTGAAGTCCTCGTGGACCGACGTGTCAGCGTGGTCTCGGGGGACCTGGATGACGTAGTCGCCGGAGAGGCGGTCCCAGGAGTCCTTGCGCTTGCCGTGCAGGCGCGATCCGCGGCGCACGAAGGACACCGGATCGGTGCGGTAGAAGCTCAGGTCGTCGACGGCCCGACCGCTGGCCGGGGGCTTGGGCGCTACAGGATCATTCATTGGACCAACGTTAGCCGCCGCCGGGTACCGGACGCTATTTGCCGGTGGGACCGTGGCTGTAGGCCACCTGGGCCTTCGGGTTCGAGGACTCCAGGAGCTCGGACACCGTGACGAAGTGGTACCCCTGTGCCGCGAGCCGATCCAGGATGCGCGGCATGGCGTCAACCGAGGTCGGGTGGATGTCGTGCATCAGCATGATCGCCCCGGGATGGGCATCACGCAGCGCGGACCGCGCGACGATATCGGCATCGCGGTGCTTCCAGTCGAGGGTGTCGACGTCCCACAAGATGACGGGGGTGTGGACCAGGCGGTTCACCTCGCGGTTGGTGGCTCCATACGGCGGCCGGGTCAGCGTCGGTGTGGAACCGGTGGCCGCCGCAACGGCATCGTCGGTCCTGCCCAGTTCCTCCCGGGCCTGCTCCGGGGCCAGACCGGGTAGCGACCGGTGCGACCAGGTGTGGTTTCCGATCTCGTGTCCGGCGTCCGCTGCCTGCTTGAGCACCTCGGGGTAGCGCTGCGCGTTGGGGCCGACGACGAAGAAGGTCGCCCGGGCGTCATGGTCGGCCAGCATGGACAGCAGCCGGCCCGTCGACGGTCCCGGACCGTCGTCGAAGCTCAGGGCGATGCATTTGACCTTCCGGCAGTCCGGCGATGTGCGGGTGGTCGGCTGGCCGGCGGCCCGTGGCGTGGGACTGGCCCCCTCGCGTCCTGTGCCATCGCCGGAGCCGTCGTCCTGCGGCGTGGACGTGACGGGTGCCGGCTCCATGCCTGCCGCGCGGACGGCGAGCCCCCGCTGGCTGAGCAGGGGGAGCAGATCCTCTGCGGCGATCGTGGCGATGACCGGTGAAACGGATCCCGGGGCCACCGAGTAATCGTCGAACTCCACCAGGGCGTTGCCCCGGGCATCGAAGTTCACTGAGTCGAACAACGCCGCAGCGGGTGAGGCGGCCTCTTCGGGGAAGACGTCGTCGTCGGCTGCCAACTGCTCGGAGGTCAGTGAACGGAACCGCTCCCAGTCCTTGTCGGAGTCGAACAAGTCCCTCGGAGCCAGGGTTTTCCGGTCCTCACGGTCATACCAGAGCGTGCGGTAGGACGATCCGCCGCTGGCGCCCAAGAAGGTATATGTGCTCTGCCGGACCCCGAGCATCCGGTCCGAGGAACCGGTCAGGGTCGAAGAGGTGTTCAACTCCGGTGGGGCGACACCGTCGAAGGCCTGTGGCGAGAGATCGTCGACGTAGTGGTCGATGGTGCCCTGGAGCGCCCGCTCCTGGCTCTGGCCGAATTCCGGTTCGCCCGGAAGGGTGTACCAGCTGGCGTGGATGTTGCGCTGCTCGTCCGAACGGCTGGCCCGGTCCACCCCGGCCAACAGCCGCTCATTCGTTTCCCCGTCGGCGGCGTCGCCGGCATCGATCGGTGCCGGCGTACCGACCCCGGCCCCGGCGCCGTCGGGCGCCGGCAAAGAGGCGTTGGGGGACAGCGAGCAGCCGGACAGCAGGGAAGCCATCAGCAGGCCGACGATCCCCCAGCGCAGGGGGAGGCGCCGAGTCATCATGGGTTCCATCTTCACCCGTTGAGGTTACCGTCCAGTACCAAATGCGGGGTTCGGCCGATGATCGTTAGCAAAACTTAAGCGGACGACGGCGAAACCAGGGTGATCCCGGATGGCGGGGAGCGGATCCAACGGGCAGACTGGAGGGCATGAGCGGACCCGTGAACCTGATCCTGAACATCATCTGGCTGGTCTTCGGCGGCCTCTGGCTGGCCCTGGGGTACCTGCTGGCCGGCATCGTGTGCTGCCTGCTGATCGTGACCATCCCCTTCGGGCTGGCTTCGTTCCGCGTCGCCAACTACGCGCTGTGGCCCTTCGGGCGGACGATCGTGGACCGTGGCGGTCGCACCGGCTTCTTCTCGACCCTGGGCAACGTCATCTGGATCCTTGTCGCCGGCATTTGGATCGCCATCGGCCACGTGCTGACGGCCATCCCGATGTTCGTCAGCATCATCGGGATCCCGCTGGGCATCGCCAACCTCAAGCTCATCCCGGTATCCCTCGTGCCGCTGGGCAAGGTCATCGTGCCCTCGGGGTCGCGCCTGCCGATGGGCCCTGCCGCCTGACTATTCCCCGGCGGTGACGAGGCGGCTACATTGGGGGTGGGCCGCGGTGTCCGCGGCATGGCCACCCCGAAACCAGCCTTTTCGTGCCTGCCGGTGGCCCGGGTCCGGAACCTGGGAGGTTCCCCATGCAAGACATCGTCAATTGCCTGTGGTTCGAGGACCGTGGCCTGGAAGCCGCCCACTTCTACACGGACCTGTTCCCGAACTCCCGGCTCCTGGGCCAATCTCCCGGCCCGGACCCGGATGTTCCGATGACGGTCTCCTTCGAGTTGGACGGCCGGTCGTTCGTCGCCCTCAATGGTGGGCCGATGTTCACCTTCAACGAGGCGGTCTCGTTCCAGATCATGTGCGATACGCAGGACGAGATCGACCACTATTGGGACGCGCTGACGGCCGGTGGTGAAGAATCACGTTGCGGATGGCTCAAGGACCGTTTCGGGGTGTCCTGGCAGGTGGTTCCCGTGCGCCTGCCGGAGCTGCTGTCCAGCGAGGATCCCGCGGTCGCGCAACGGGTCGCCGAGGCCTTCATGCCGATGAACAAGCTGGATATCTCCGTCCTGGAGGCGGCCGCCGCCGCGCAGTGAGCCCGTGTGGGCCGTGCGCCGGGAGGGGGATCTGTCCGGAGGGCCTATGCCCAGGGAATAATCCGCACCGATCAAGACTTGAGCGTAGTAGACTCAAGTATTGAAAAGGGTTGGACTGCCAGGAAAGGATCCGCATGGACACCAAATTCACCACCAAAAGCCAGGAAGCGCTCTCAGCCGCGGGCATGAACGCCTCCACCGCAGGAAATGCGCAGGTGGAACCGGCGCATCTGCTGAAGGCATTGATGGATGAACGGGGCTCGCTCGCCGTCGAGTTGTTGAAAAAGGCAGGCGTGGACCCGGAAATAGTTTCCGTTGCCGCCAGCAACGCGATCCATGACCTGCCCGCCTCCTCCGGCACCACTGTCGCCCAGGCCCAGTACTCACGCGCGTTCCTGCAGGTCATCAATTCGGCCACCCAGGCCGCCACCGATCTCGGGTTCGGAAGGGTTTCCGCCGAGCACCTGCTGCTCGGGTTGGCATCAGACGCGGGGACAGCAGGCCAGATCCTGCGCAATTCCGGGGCGTCGTCGGAGGCCCTGAAGGCGGCCGTCGAGGGACTGCGCGGCGACAATCCACGCGACACCGAGGACCCCGAAAGCACCTTCGAGGCACTGGAGAAGTTCGGTACCGACCTCACGGCCATCGCCCGGTCCGGAAAACTGGATCCCGTCATCGGCCGCGACGCGGAAATCCGGCGGGTGGTCCAGGTGCTCTCGCGGCGTACGAAGAACAACCCGGTGCTCATTGGCGAGCCGGGCGTCGGCAAGACCGCCGTGGTGGAGGGACTGGCCCAGCGCATGGTGGCCGGCGACGTCCCCGAATCACTGCGGGGCAAGAAGCTCGTATCCCTGGATCTCGGCTCGATGATTGCCGGAGCGAAATACCGTGGCGAGTTCGAGGAACGCCTCAAGGCAGTGCTCGAGGAAATCCGGGATTCCGACGGCCAGGTGGTCACGTTCATCGATGAGATCCATACAGTCGTCGGTGCCGGTGCCTCGGAAGGGGCGATGGACGCCGGGAACATGCTCAAGCCGATGCTGGCACGCGGGGAACTGCGCCTGATCGGTGCGACCACGCTCGACGAGTACCGCCAGAACATCGAGAAGGACCCCGCGCTCGAACGCCGGTTCGCCCAGGTCTATGTGGGGGAGCCCAGCGTTCAGGACACGATCGGCATCCTGCGCGGTCTGAAGGAACGCTACGAGGCCCACCACAAGGTCGAAATCGCCGACTCCGCGCTCGTGGCCGCCGCGACGTTGTCCAACCGCTACATTTCGGGCCGGCAGCTGCCGGACAAGGCCATCGACCTCGTCGACGAGGCCGCCTCGCGGCTACGCATGGAAATCGACTCGGCGCCCGAGGAGATCGACGAGCTCCGCCGGGTCGTGGACCGCATGACCATGGAGGAACTTGCCCTCAAGGGCGAGAGCGACGCGGCATCCCGCGAGCGACTCGAAGCGTTGCGCACCGAGATGGCCGATCGACGGGAGCGCCTCGATGCGCTGAACGCCCGGTGGGAAGCCGAAAAGGCCGGACTGAACCGGGTCGGGGACCTCAAGGTCGAACTCGACGGTCTGCGCTCCCGCGCCGAACGCCTCCAACGCGACGGTGACCTCGAGAAGGCCTCGCGCCTGCTGTACGGGGAGATCCCGGAACTCCAGCGCCAGCTGGACCAGGCACAGGCGGCGGAACAGGACGTACGCACCGAAGCCATGGTCTCCGAAGAGGTCACGGCCGATGACATCGCCGACGTGATCTCGGCGTGGACGGGCATCCCGGCCGGTCGCATGCTCCAGGGGGAGAGCCAGAAGCTGCTCGGCATGGAGTCGCTGCTCGGAGAACGGCTGATCGGCCAGCGATCCGCCGTCGCAGCGGTATCCGACGCGGTGCGCCGCTCCCGGGCCGGGATCTCCGACCCCGACCGGCCCACCGGATCGTTCCTGTTTCTCGGGCCGACCGGCGTGGGCAAGACGGAGCTGGCCAAGGCCCTGGCCGATTTCCTGTTCGACGACGAACGGGCCATGGTGCGCATCGACATGTCCGAATACGCCGAGAAGCATTCGGTCTCCCGGCTCGTCGGTGCGCCTCCGGGATATGTCGGATACGAGGAAGGTGGCCAGCTCACCGAAGCCGTGCGCCGCCGCCCCTACTCGGTGATCCTGCTCGACGAGGTGGAGAAGGCCCACCCCGAAGTGTTCGACATCCTGCTCCAGGTGCTCGACGACGGGCGGCTGACCGATGGCCAGGGGCGCACGGTGGATTTCCGCAACGTCATCCTGGTGCTCACCTCCAACCTCGGGTCGCAGTTCCTCGTTGACCCGTCGCTGGACGAAGCGGCGAAGAAGCAGGCGGTGATGAACGTGGTGGACGCCTCGTTCAAACCGGAGTTCCTCAACCGCCTCGACGACGTCATCCTTTTCGACCCGCTGTCGCTCGAGGATCTGGGACGGATCGTGGACATCCAGGTCTCCATCCTGGCCCGGCGGCTCTCAGCACGCCGGCTGGTCCTGCAGGTCAGCGACGCGGCCCGGGAGTGGCTGGCGCTGACCGGATATGACCCCGCCTATGGTGCGAGGCCCTTGCGCCGGCTCGTCCAGCGCGAGATCGGGGACCGGCTCGCCCGGGCAGTCCTCTCCGGCGGAATCGCCGATGGGGACACTGTGGAGGTCGACGCGCCAGAGGGCGAAGAAGGCCTGACGGTCACCCGTTCAGCGGCCGCGGAAGCCGAAGAGGGCTAGGCGGACGACGACGGCAGCAAGGATGCCGTCGTCGTTCCCTCTTCCAGGGAAAGGAAGCAGGCGACGCTGCGGTCCCCGGCATCCCAGGTTCCCGCCGAGGGGCGGCTGAACGCGTAGTTCCAGTTGCCTTCCAAGGCGGAACCGGGATCGAGCCGGATGGCGCGGCAGGCCGCTTCGGCCTTCGAGGTCACGCGTGGATCCCCGGGGTAGGGGACATCATCCAGCGTCTTGACGCCGATCAGCTGGGCGCCATGCGGGGTGGTGCAGGTCACGATGGTCGCCGGATCCAGGGGTGAGGTGAAGTCGGCGAGGCAGTCGCCGACCTGGAACTGGTGTGCGGGCGCATTCTCGGCGATGATCCCGTCAATGCCCGGCGACGGGTCCCGGGCGACGGTGGGCGACGCCTCGGGGTTCGCCTGCATGGCATGGGTGAGCCGGGTGATGCCGAAAACAAGGATCAGGATGATGCCCAGGGCCCCGATGAGAAGCCATCCCGGTGCGATCCCGAACCGATGGCCGCCCTGCGTTTCGGCCGGACGCGCAGGCTGGTAGGACGGCTCGTGCCGGTCGCTGGACTCCTGCACGGTCGCTCCATTCAGGGTAAGTGCGGCGATGAGAGTATTGCCACCTACTCTAGCGGCCGGAACGGGCCGTGCGGGGACGGCGTCCGGGGTCGAAACATGTTAACCTAGGAATACGAAAGAAACAGCCAAATTCTCCGGGGCCTTCCTCTTGGATTGAGGAACCACCTCCGGATCTAGCGATAAAGGGGGTCACGCCATGGGGCGCGGCCGTCAGAAGGCAAAAGCGACACGGCAGGCCAGGGATATCAAGTACTATTCCCCGGCCACCGATTTGTCTGCCCTGCAACAGGAGCTGGGTGGTGGCCGAGGCCATGCCGCCCGGACATCCTCACCTGCCGATGATTCCAGCGACGCGGATTACGCGGAGTATGGGAAGCGGTACTCCAGCGATGACGAAGACGGCGAAGCCCGTCGACTAGGCTGACCCCCCTCGCGCCATGATGGTGCGGCGGCGATGATTTCCACCCCAAGCGGTGCCGAGGCGCCGGGCGGTCCCTCGGGGCCGCCCGCGCCTTTTATCGTGCCCTGAAGCGAGGATGACATGGATCTCCCCATCGCCACTGCCCACCGGGCGGCCATCCGGTCCATCGAGCGCGTCGTCGCCGAGACGGCACCAGCCCAGGACGCGGACATCGCCCGTGCAGGAATTGCCGCCATGCTGGAGCGCGGCTCCGTCCTCGCGTTGACCGGGGCCGGCATCTCCACCGATTCCGGGATCCCCGACTACCGCGGCCCCCGCGGCTCGTTGCGGTCCCATCGGCCGATGACCTACCAGGAGTTCAAGCACGATCCGGCGGCCCGTCAACGCTATTGGGCCCGCAGCTTCGTTGGCTGGCGGCGTATGGCCATCGCGGAACCCAACGAGGGACACCGGCTGCTGGCCGAACTGCAAGGAGCAGGCGCCGTGCATGGCGTGGTCACCCAGAACGTGGACGGCCTGCATCGGCGGGCGGGTTCCCCGGATGTGGTGACCCTGCACGGTGACCTGGACGAGGTCAAGTGCCTGAACTGCGGTGCCGTGGAATCCCGTCCCGGCCTGGACCAGCGCCTGGCCGCGGCCAATCCCGGATACCTCGAGCGCATCGTCGTGGATCCGGATTCCGTGAACCCCGACGGTGACGTGATGCTCTCCGATGACCAGATCGCCGACTTCACCATGGTGGGTTGCCTCTCCTGCGGCAGCCTCGAGCTCAAACCCGACGTCGTATACTTCGGGGAAAACGTACCCGCGGAGCGCAAGGAAGCTGTGCGCCGCCTCGAAGAGGCCTCCACGGGCCTGCTGGTCATCGGCTCCAGCCTGGCCGTGATGAGCGGCTACAAGCTGGTGCTCAACGCCGTGGCTGCCGGGCGTCAGGTCGCCATCATCAATGGTGGGCCCAGCCGTGGCGATGCCAAGGCAGACTGGCGCTGGCGCACCCGGGTCACCCCGGCACTACGGGAGCTGGTCGCGACGCTGCCTGCCCCGTGAACGGGAATGGCCGCCGGTTTC
>NZ_BAAAIV010000004.1:382345-391415 GCF_039526245.1 Arthrobacter rhombi | reverse complement strand
GCGGGAATCAGCCCGCGTAGGCTCCGCGCATGAGGACGGCCCCGCCGTCGACTCCCTTCGCGCCCTGGACGAAATCGGCGCCGCTGGAGGCCGCGTCGTCGGTGATGGCCCCGACGGTTCCGGCGACCCAGGCCGGGACGCCGCGCTCATTCAACCGGGCTACTGCGGCCTGCGCCGCGTCGCCATCCACGATCGCGATCATGCCCACGCCGAGGTTCAGCGTCCGCTCGAGGTCTGCCTGCGGGACGCCGCCCAGTTCGCCGACCAGCGAGAAGATCGCCGGCAGGGACCAGGTGGACCGCTCGACCGTGGCCATCAGGCCCTGCGGCAGCACGCGGGCCAGGTTGGCGGCCAGGCCGCCGCCGGTGACGTGGCTGAAGCCGTGCAGCACGGAAGCCCCATCGACGTTCAGATGGTCCATGAGGTCCAGGCAGTCGGAGGTGTAGATGCGGGTCGGGACCAGCAGCTCCTCGCCCAGGGTGCGGCCCAGCTCCGAGACCTCGCGGTCCAGGGCCCACCCGGCGTGGTTGATGACCCGGCGGACCAGGGAGTAGCCGTTGGAGTGGATGCCGGAAGAGGCCATGGCGATGACCGCGTCGCCGGAGCGCACGCGTTCGGGGCCCAACAGGGCATCGGCCTCGACGACGCCGGTGGCAGCACCTGCGACGTCGTAGTCATGCTCGCCCAGCAGGCCCGGATGCTCGGCGGTTTCCCCGCCGACCAGTGCGGTGCCGGCCATCGAGCAGCCCTCGGCGATGCCGCGCACGATGTCGGCGATCCGCTCGGGGACCACCTTGCCGCAGGCGATGTAGTCGGTCATGAACAAGGGCTTGGCACCGACCACGACGATGTCGTCGACGACCATGCCCACCAGGTCCTGGCCGATGGTGTGGTGGATGTCCATGGCCTGGGCGATCGCGACCTTGGTCCCGACGCCGTCGGTGGACGTGGCGAGCAGCGGCTTCTTGTAGGAGACCAGCGCGCTGGCATCGAAGAGGCCGGCGAAACCGCCGACGCCGCCGAGGACCGACTCGTTGTGGGTGGCCTTGATGGCGCCCTTCATGAGTTCGACGGCGCGGTCACCGGCCTCGACGTCCACACCTGCGGAGGCGTAGGTGATGCCGGCGGATTCGGGCTGGGAGGATGTCATGCGTCAGGCGTCCTTACTTCGAATTCGGGGTCTTGTCGGCGGGGGTGAGGGAATCCTCGAATTCTGCGTCCGGTCCCGGGTCGCAGCCGTCGCTGCCGGCGTTCGGACGCTCGAGCAGGTTCTTGCCGAGTCGGTCCTGGTCGGGCAGTTCGATGGGGTATTTTCCGGAGAAGCAGGCGGTGCACAGGCGTTCGCGCGGCTGTTCGGTGGCGGCGATCATGCCGTCCTCGGAGATGTAGGCCAGCGAATCGGCGGCCACGGAGGTGGTGATCTCCTCGATCGTCGCACCGTTGGCGATGAGCTCGGCGCGGGAGGCGAAGTCGATGCCGTAGAAGCAGGGCCACTTGATGGGCGGGGAGGAGATCTTCACGTGGATCTCGGCGGCGCCGGCCTCGCGCAGCATCCGCACCACGGCGCGCTGGGTGTTGCCGCGCACGATCGAGTCGTCGACGACGATGACCCGCTTGCCGCGGATCACCGGCTCCAGCGCGTTGAGCTTGAGCTTGATGCCCAGTTGGCGCAGGGTCTGCGAGGGCTGGATGAAGGTTCGTCCGACGTAGGCGTTCTTCACGAATCCGTGGGCGAACGGGATGCCCGATTCCTCGGCGAAGCCGATGGCTGCCGGGGTGCCCGACTCCGGGACGGGGATGACGATGTCGGCGTCGGCGGCGTTCTCCCGGGCCAGCTGGCGGCCCATCTCCACCCGGGACTCGTAGACCGAGCGGCCGTTGATGGATGCGTCCGGGCGGGCGAGGTAGACGTATTCGAAAACGCAGTGGGCCGGGGTGGCCTCGGCGAATCGCTGGGAGCGGATGCCCTCTTCGTCGATGGCGATGAACTCACCCGGCTGGATCTCGCGGATGAAGCTGGCGCCGACCGTTGCCAGGCCCGACTGCTCCGAGGCCACGACCCAGCCGCGCTCCAGCCGGCCGAGCACCAGTGGGCGGACACCGTGCGGGTCGCGGGCCGCGTAGAGGGTCCCCTCGGTCATGAAGACGAAGCTGAACGCCCCCTTGAGCTGCGGCAGCAGCGCCAGGGCGGTCTCCTCGAAGGTGGTGCCCTCCTGGCCGGCCAACAAGGCGGTGACCAACGCGGTGTCGGTGGTGTTGCCCTGGGCGAGTTCACCGCGGAACTTGGCACCCTGCTCGGCGACGACCATGTCCATCAGTTCGGCGGAGTTGATCAGGTTGCCGTTGTGGGCCAGGGCGACCGTCCCCTCTGCCGTGGCACCCAGGGTCGGCTGGGCGTTGGCCCAGTGGCTGGCGCCCGTCGTGGAGTACCTGCAGTGGCCGACCGCGATGTGGCCGGTCATCGAATTCAGCGTGTTCTCGTCGAACACCTGGGACACCAGCCCCATGTCCTTGTAGACGTTGATCCGCTGCCCGTCGGAGGTCGCGATGCCTGCCGACTCCTGGCCGCGGTGCTGGATGGCATAGAGGCCGTAATAGGCCAGCTTGGCTACGTCCTCGCCGGGAGCCCAGACCCCGAAGACCCCGCATTCGTCCTGGGGGCCCTTCTCGTCGGACAAAAGATCATGTGAAAGCTTTCCGTCACCACGCACCATGGTCAACATTCTCTCACGTTGTTGCGCTGCGGCCGGTCCCGGGGGCCGCTATCGGGTCACGTCTCCGTCATCCACGGGAACGGCGCGTGCCCGTCGGCTGCGGCGGCGCAGCACGGTGTCCACGATGAGGAAGACCAGGCATCCGAGGAAGGCTCCGGCCAGCCCGAAAACGACGGCGAAGAACCCGAAGACCGATCCCCGGGTGAACTCGCCGCCCGGATCCCCGGACAGGGCGGTGAACATGGCGGCCAGCACGCCGACGACTGCCCCGGCGCCGGCGAAGGGCCAGAACTTCGGGGAGCTCGAAACCGTGACCTCAACGGAGCCCGCAACGGGGGAACGGTCTTCGGGGGTGGCGTCAGGGCGCGGTGAATCCATGCCTTAAAGGGTACCGAAGAGTGGCAGGTGTTCGGACAAGTCAGCACGCAGCCCGGACGCGGCTACCGTGCCGGAGGCGAGGGCCTCGGCCCACCTGACCTCACCGGTGGCCAGGGCCAGCCACGTTGCGGCGTCGAGCTCGATGACATTGGGTGGCGTTCCCCGGGTATGCCGGGGCCCGGCCACGCACTGGGCGACGCCGAAGGGCGGCACCCTGACTTCCACCGAGTTGCCCTCGGCCTGCTCGGAAAGCTCCTCGAGCGCATACCGAACGGCCATCGCCAGTGCCGGCCGCGGCAAGGCGGCCCGCTGGGTGGCATCGGCCCGCCGCCAGGCGGCCACGGCGGGCCGTCCCTGCTCGGCGGTGATCCGCCGTCGTACCCCCACGCCCTAGTCCAGCAGGTCCAGCACGGGGCGGGCGACCCGGATGCGGCCCACGGGCTGGCCCCCGCCCAGGACGGGGGTGCTGATCTTCTCCAGCACCGCGGTCATCGCGTCGACCTCGATGGCCCCGACCGACGCGAGCAGTGTCAGGCCGACGAGCGACGCCGCCCGGCCGTTGCCGTCCCTGACCTTCACGGCGCAGGAGATCCCCGCAGCGGTGCCCAGGATCAACACGCCTTCGGCCCCGAGCTTGGCCAGGACCTCCAGGTCCTCCATGACCACGGTGTTCTCCTCGCCGTGTCCCTGGACGGCCCAGGGGTAGTCGAGCATGGCCGTGGCGATGGTGGCCGCCCGGGCATCGGATGCCTTGTTGCCGGGGGACCCGGAGAGCCTCCCGGTTGCGGCGGCCAGCCCGCGCAACGAGATGGCGGGTACCGGGGCACCGCACCCGTCGACGGCCAGATGGGCGATCTTCTCGCCCGCGTACTCCTCCACGACCTCCACGACCCGGCGCTGCAGGGGGTGCCCGGGGTCCAGATAGGTTGCGGTGTCCCACCCGTTCTCCGTGCAGGCCCACAGGAAGGCGGCATGCTTGCCGGAGCAGTTGAAGGCCAACCGCGACGGGGAGCCGCCGGCTCGGATGGCCTCCAGCCGGGTGGCCTCATGGCGCGGCCAGGCGGTGGGGCAGCGCAGGTCATCGGCTGACAGGCCGGCCTTCGCCAGCATCGACGCGGCCAGCTCCTGGTGCTCAGTGCTGCCCACATGGCTGGCACAGGCCAGGGCGACCTCGGCGCCGCGCAGCGGAACGCCGGACTGCATGGAGGCCAGTGCCTGGAAGGGCTTGAGCGCGGACCGGGGGAAAATCGGGGCATCGATGTCGCCGAGGGAGCGCAGGACAGCCCCGTCGGCACCGAGGACAACGGCGGTGCCCGCATGACGCGATTCGATGAAGCCGCTGCGGTCCACGACGGCCAGGTCGGCGAAGTCGGGAGGGGTCTGTGACATGGTCCTACTCTATGCTGCCGTGGCGTCGCGGGAGGGCCGGATCAGGAACCGGCAGGACGGGCCAGGACGGCCACCAGGAACGAGGTGTCCCCCGGGTAGGGGTGCAACTCCCAGCTGGAGAACAGCTGGTCCACCGTGAACCCCGCGGCGCGGGCCTCCGACTGGAACACCTCGGGATCGTAGCCGCGGTCGGTGCCGAATCCGATGACCGCTCGCCCGCCGGGCACCAGCTGGGTGTGGAAGCGCCGCAGCACCTCCCCGGAAGTCCCCGGGGCCAGGAAGGTCATGACGTTGCCGGCGCAGACCAGCAGGTCGACCGCCTGGTCCGCGGCCGGTGCCTCCAGCTCCGCCAGATCCGCGACCTGCCAGTCGACGTCCGGGTGATCCGTCCGTGCCGCCTCGATCAGTTCGGGGTCGGCGTCGACGCCCCGGACCCGGTGGCCGCGCGCCGCCAGCTCGCCGCCAACGCGTCCCGGGCCGCAGCCGGCGTCCAGCACCTTGCTGCCACGGGCGAGCATCGCGTCGATGAGACGGGCCTCGCCGTCGAGATCCGCCCCCTCGGCACGCATGGCCTCGAACCGCTGGATGTACCACTGCGAATGGCCGGGGTTCTGCTTCCGGCGGGCTTCCCAAAGTGTTTCGTTACGCACGTCCACCACCCTACCCAAGCCCGTGGGCGATTGCCCCGGTACGCTTGGGGATCGTGAAGGTACTCGTCATTGGCCCCGGTGGCCGCGAACACGCCCTTGTCCGTTCCCTCCTCGACGATCCGTTCGTCACCGAGGTCCACGCAGCACCCGGAAATGCCGGCATCGCCCGCGACGTCCCGGTCCATGCTGTCAACGCCCAGGATCCCGCGGCCGTCGTCGCGCTGGCCCGCGAACTGGGTTCGTCCTTGGTTGTCGTCGGGCCCGAGGCCCCGCTGGCCGCCGGCGTCGTGGATGCCCTGCAGGAGGCGGGAATCCCGGCCTTCGGCCCCACCCGGGCAGCCGCCCAGCTGGAGGCATCCAAGGCCTTCGCCAAGGAGATCATGGCCGTCGCCGAAGTGCCCACGGCCATGGCCCGGGTCGCCACCAACTCCACCGAGGCGGCCGACGCGCTCGATGCCTTTGGCGCCCCCTACGTGGTCAAGGACGACGGCCTCGCCGCGGGCAAGGGCGTCGTCGTCACCGATGACCGCGAGGCAGCACTGGCCCATGCCCAGGAGTGCTTCGGCGCCGGGGGATCGGTGGTCATCGAGGAGTTCCTCGACGGGCCCGAGGTCTCCCTCTTCGTCATCTCCGACGGCTACCATGCAGTCCCGCTGGCACCTGCCCAGGACTTCAAGCGCATCTTCGACGGCGACGAGGGACCCAACACCGGAGGCATGGGCGCCTACAGCCCGTTGGAATGGCTACCTGCCGGCTTCGTCGACGACGTCATGGAACGCGTGGCCCGTCCGACGATCACTGCCATGGCCGACCGCGGCACCCCGTTCGCCGGCGTGCTGTACTGCGGGCTCGCCCTGACCCGGCGCGGTATCCGCGTCATTGAATTCAACGCCCGCTTCGGCGATCCCGAGACACAGGCGGTTCTCGCCCGGCTCAAGACCCCGCTGGGTTCGCTGCTCCTGGCCGCCGCGAACGGCACCTTGGACACCATCGAACCCCTGACCTGGCGGAGCAAGACTGCGGTCGGTGTCGTGTTGGCCTCCGCCCGCTATCCGGACGCCCCGGTCACCGGCGACGTCATCACCGGTCTCGACGCAGCCGCCGAGCTGGACGGCGTGAGCGTCCTGCACGCTGGCACTGCCCTGGACGACGACGGTGCCACCGTCTCCGCGGGAGGCCGGGTCCTGGCCGTGGTCGGTCTGGGCCGCGACCTGGCAGGGGCCCGCGAAAGGGCCTATGCGGGCATCGGCAAGATCGCCCTGGAGGGCGGGCAATACCGCACCGACATCGCACTACGCGCCGCCCAGGGCGGCGTCACCATCGAGCAGGAAGGCAACTGATGGCCGGCTTCGAGACCGAGACCGTGCAACTTCCCGGGTGGGACCACCTCTACTCGGGCAAGGTCCGCGACCTGTACACCCCGGCGGGGATCCCGCCGGAGGAGGCCGATCGCGTCCTGGTGGTGGCCAGTGACCGGATCAGTGCGTACGACTTCGTGCTGGAGACCCCGATCCCGGACAAGGGCAAGGTCCTCACGCAGCTGAGCCTGTGGTGGTTCGATCAGCTCGACGGTTTCGCCAACCACGTCATCTCGACCGACGTGCCGGAGGCAGTGGCCGGACGGGCCATGGTCTGCAAGAAGCTGCAGATGTACCCGATCGAATGCATCGCCCGGGGGTATCTCACGGGCTCGGGGCTGGCCGAGTACCAGGCCAGCCGTACCGTCTGTTCCCTGCCCCTGCCCGAGGGGCTGGTCGACGGATCAGCCCTGGAGCCGGCGATCTTCACCCCGTCCGCGAAGGCGGAGGTCGGTGAACATGACGAGAACATCACCTTTGACGAGGTGGTGGAACGGGTTGGTTCGACCGTGGCAGACCAGCTGCGGGACTTGACCCTGGGCGTCTACACGCGGGCCGAGCAGATCGCCCGGGAGCGCGGCATCATCCTGGCCGATACGAAGGTCGAATTCGGTCTGGACCCCGCGAGCGGCGGGATCATCCTGGGGGACGAGGTCCTCACCCCCGACTCGTCGCGCTTCTGGGATGCGCAGACGTACGAGCCGGGGCACGCCCAGCCGTCCTTCGACAAGCAATTCGTCCGTGACTGGCTCACCTCCGACGCCTCCGGCTGGGACCGTGCGGGGGATACCCCGCCGCCGGCCCTGCCGCAGGACGTCGTCGAACGCACCCGCGCCCGGTACATCGAGGCCTACCAGCGCCTGACCGGGCAGTCCTTTTCGGCCTGAGTCGCCCGCCTACTTGCCGCGGCGGGAGGCCCTGATCTCGGTGGCCAGTTCGATCGCCAGCGAGGCACGGTCGGGCGAACCGGCCAAGGCAAAGGCCTGCTGGGCGCGGGCCAAGTGCTCGACGGCCTCGGTGCCGTTGCCCATGCTGACCATGCAGCGGGCCGTGAGCAGGTCGATTTCGCCCTGGAGATGCTGTGAGAGCAATTCCCGCTCGGACTCCACCGGAGCCAGCTCCTCCAGGGCTTCTTCGGGCTGCCCGTTGAGGTGGAGCCAGCGGGCCCGGGTAAGTCGCAGCTCGAGCGCCTCGGCCGGATTTCCGCCGATCACGCTGATGGCCAGTTCAGCCTTCTCGATGCACTCCAGGGTCTCGGGCTCGACGACCCCGGCGGCCAACCGCATGGAGGCCGATGCCTTGTTGAACCGGGCCCACTGTTCGATGTCGCTGGCCGGCAACAAGCGTTGGGCGGCCAACTGGTGGTTGCTCAACCCGGCGGCGATGTCCTGGCGTTTGAACGCCACGTTGCCGATGGCCCAATAGGCGTTTCCGGCCGTCTGGCTGGGCGCACCCTCGGCCACCGCCTCGGCCAGGGCCTCACAACTGGCCCAGGCGGAATCCAGCTGCCCGGACTCGGCCAGCGAGGCGATCAGCGCGAACAACGCACCGATGTAGATCAGCGAGTCACCGGGCAGGTTCTTGCCCTGCTCCACGGCGTTGAGGGCGTGTTCAACGGCGATATGCAACTTGCCCAACCCCAGGTAGGCGTTGGCCACCAGGGTTTCTGCCCTGACCTTCAGGGCCAGCGACTCATCGGTCAGCGGGTGGTTCAACACTTCCTCGGCAGCGGTGCGGTACTCGTCGTGCCGGCCTTGGTCGCGCAGCGCCTCGGCGCGCAGGAACATCATGTTCCACCAGGCGCTCGAGTTCTTCAGGCGCAGGGCGACGGAGGCCGCCTCGGTGGCCGTAGCCTCGGCGTCGGAGTACTCACGGGCCGTGAAGGACTGCCGGGCGCGGTGCTCCAACAGCACGAATTCGGCCTCATCCGCGGAAACGGGGGTGTTCCAGGAATCCATCAGTTCTCGGTCGAGATTCAAGCGGGCCGACAATTCGGTGATGATTTCGGAAGTCGGTTCGCGGCTGCCGGTCTCCAAAAGCGAGATGTAGCTGGTGGAATACTTCCCGTGTCCCAGCTGGGCCTGGGTCAGTTTCATCTGCTGACGAGCGTGGCGTAGTTTCTCGCCGAATTTGATTCCCATGGATGACCCCTTAGAACAACTGATGGTGAACAACAACCGGATTCGCAAAAGCTTTGGACGGAAAACCTTGACGAAACATGTTCTGACCAATTTACAATGAATGTTAAGTGATGCGCCACTCACTGACGCAGTAACTGCAAGACCCACGGCGACCCCCTAAGGAGAAAACATTGAAGAAGCTTGTTGCAGCCCTCGCGGCCACGGCCGCATTGGCAGCCGGCGCGGTACTTGCCGTCGGCAACTGGCCGCATTCCACCCCCGCGGTGGGAGACTGGCCCCATTCCTCGGTGGCCGTCGGCGATTGGCCCCACTCCACCATCAACGTCGGTGACTGGCCGCACGCGACCGTCAACGTCGGTGACTGGCCGCACTCCACCGTCGCCGTGGGCGATTGGCCCCACTAGCCAACACCCGCAGGTCGGGGCGTCGCCAATAACCCG
>NZ_BAAAIV010000004.1:238450-382299 GCF_039526245.1 Arthrobacter rhombi | reverse complement strand
CTCAGGTCAGGCTCTGCTGCCACGCTGCATGGAGCGCCGCGAACCGCCCACCGGCTTCCTTCAGCTCGGCCGGGCTGCCGTCCTCGACGATGCGGCCATCGTGCACCACCAGTACCCGGTCGGCGATCTCCACCGTCGAGAGCCGGTGCGCGATGATCAACGCGGTGCGCTGGCCGAGGAGCGTCTGCAGGCCGCGCTGGACCAGTCGTTCGCTGGGGATGTCCAGGGATGAAGTGGCCTCGTCCAGGATGAGCACCGCCGGATCGGCCAGGAAGGCCCGGGCGAAGGAGATGAGCTGACGCTGGCCGGCGGAGACGCGCCCTCCGCGCTTGTTCACATCCGTGTCGTAGCCGTCCGGCAGCGACCGGATGAATTCATCGGCGCCGACGGCCCGAGCCGCCAGGACGATCTCATCGGGGGAGGCCCCGGGTTTACCCAGTGCGATGTTCTCGGCGACGCTTCCGGAGAACAGGAACGCCTCCTGGGTCACCATGACCACCGCGCGGCGCAGGTCCTCGTTCGCCAGGTCCCGCAACTCGATGCCATCCAGGGCCAGGGATCCTTGCGAGAGGTCGTAGAAGCGGGCAATCAGCTTCGCCAACGTCGATTTTCCGGCGCCGGTCTGGCCGACCACTGCAACGGTCTGGCCGGCGGGGATGTCCAGATCGAAGCGGTCCATGACGACCGGACCGTCCCCGTACCCGAACACCGCGTCGCGGAACTGGATGTGCCCCGCCGGGCGTTCCAAGGCCACCGGTTGGGTTGGCTCGATGACCGTGGGTTCCTCCTCGAGGAGCCCGGAGACCTTCTCCAACGCGGCGGTGGCTGCCTGAAGGGAGCTGTAGAACATGGCGATCTGGTCCACCGGCTGGAAGACCCGTTTGCCGGCCAACAGCAGGGCCACGAGGATGCCGACTTCCAAGGTGTCGTCCAGAACCCGGAATCCGCCGAACAGCAGCAGCGCGGCCACTGTCATGTTGCCGATGAGCACCAGTGCCGGTTGCAGCACGCCGAAGAGGTTGATGGACCGGATGGAGTTGTCGCGGTAGTCGTTGGCGACGGCTCCGTAGCTGGTGTCGTTGTCCCGTTCCCGTCGGAACGCCTTCACCGCACGGATACCCGTCATGGTCTCGACGAAGGAGGTGATCAGGCGTGCAGAGACCACCCGTGATTCCCGGAAGACGGTCTCGGACCGCTTCTGGTACCAGCGGAAGACAAACCAGATCGGGACCGCGGCGCAGAGCACCACGAGTCCCGAGCGCCAATCCATGAGGAAGATGCTGGCCGCGGTGAAGATGATGAACACGATGCCGGAGACCAGCTGCGATATGCCCTGGTCCAGGAGCTCTCGGAGGGTTTCCAGGTCCGAGGTCTGACGGGAGATGATCCGGCCAGACGTGTACTTCTCGTGGAATTCCAGGCTGAGCAGCTGGGTGTGGCGGAAGACCCGCATGCGCAAGGTCAACAACATCGCCTGGCTGACCTTCGCCGTGCAGAGGTTGTACCAGCCCAACAGGACCCCGGCCAGGACTGCCGAGACCAGGTAGGCGGTCCCGGTGATGGTGAACGGCATGGCATTGCCGCCCACCAGTTGGGGCAGCGCCCAATCGATGGCCCAGGCGATGATGACCGGGAACGAGGCGCGGGCCAGGTTCGAGATGACGACCAGCACGACGGTGAGGGCCAGCATGGGCTTCAACGGGGAAGCTAGCTGCCCGAGCAGGCGCCACGAGCGTGCCCTGACCCGGGTCCTGTCCTCACGGTTGAGCAGGATCTGGTCTTCGTCGCCAACTCCGCGTGTGTCGCTCATGCTGGGTTCCCCCGTCCGGAGTCGGATTGAAGGACGTCCTCCACAGTGGGCGGTTCGTCCAGGCTGGCGATGACGTGGCGGTAGTGGGCATTGCGGGCCAACAGTTCGGTGTGTGTGCCGACGTCGTCGATGCGTCCGGCACGCAACAGGGCGACCCGGTCGGCGAGCATGACAGTCGAGGGACGGTGCGCCACCAGCAACGTGGTGGTGCCTGCCAGCACCGATCGAAGTCGCTCGGTCACCGCCTCCTCGGTCTTCACATCCAAGGCCGAGAGCGGGTCGTCCAGGACCAGGACCCGCGGCCTGGCCGCGATGGCACGGGCCAGGGCGATGCGCTGGCGCTGGCCGCCGGAGAGCGAGAGCCCCTCCTCGCCGATGACGGTGTCCACGCCGTCTTCCAGCTCGCGGGCAAAGCCTGCCTGAGCCACCTCGAGCGCTTCGTCCAGGGCTTCCAGCGGGTCCTGGCCGGGCGGGAGGTTGGCGCCGAGCAGGACGTTGTCCGCGATGGATGACGAGAACAGCGTGGTGTCCTCGAAGGCCACCGAAACGGTGCTGCGCAGGGCGTCCAGGTCCAGCTGGCGGATGTCGATGCCGTCGATGACGACTGCACCCCCGGTGACGTCGTAGAGCCGGGGTACCAGCTGCAGCAGGGTCGACTTGCCGCTTCCGGTGACGCCGACCAGGGCCATGGTCTCACCCGGTTCGACCTCCAGGTCGACGCCGGCCAACACAGGCAGGGCCCCGGGGCGGCTATCGGGGAAGGCAAAGGACACATTTCGCAGGCTCAGGCGCCCCTCGGGGCGTGCCGGTGATTCCGGGGATGCGGGGGAGTCGATGGTGTTCTCGGTGTCCATGACGTCGAAATGCCGGTCCAGCGCGGTCTTCGTCGTCAGGGTCATCCCGAGCAGCATGCCGATGCCCTCGACGGGGCCGGCCAACACGGCTGCCGTGGCGAAGAAAGCCACCAGATCGCCGACGGTCAGTTGGCCCTGGGCGGTAAGCCATACCCCGACGATGAGACCGGCGCCCAGGGTGATTTCGGGAACCGAGACCACGAGCATGAGGAATCCGGAGAGGGAACGGGCCTTCTTGATTTCGGTATCGCGCAATTGGCGGGCGCGGATCCCGAAGCCTTCCAGTGCCTGGCCCCCGCGTCCGAAGGCCTTGATGACCCGGATGCCGTGTACCGATTCCTCGACATTCGTCGCCAGGTCCCCGGCCTGGTCCTGGCTGAGTCGGCTCGCGGCACGGAAGACGTTGCGGAAGTAGAAGGCCCTGATCGTGATGGGTATCGCGCCGACCAGGTAGATCAACCCCAGCAGCCAGCTGCTGGTGAACATGAACCACAATCCGACCACGACGGTCACCGTGGAGACGATGAGCATGATCGAGCCGAAGGCCAGCCAGCGGCGGACCAATCCCAAGTCGGCCATGGAACGGGACAGCAGCTGCCCCGACCCCCACTTGTCATGGAATGCGACCGGCAGGCGCTGCAGGTGGCGGTACAGCCGGATCCGCAAGTCGGTCTCGATCCGTGCCGCGGGCGTGATGACGAAGACCCGCCGGAAGAACACGAGGACCGCTTCGGCCAGGCCCAGCAGGGCGACGATGGCGGCACTGATCCACACGTCGTTCGTGGACCCCCCGACGTGGAGCACCGAATTGACCATCGTGCGCAGTACCTGGGGGATGGTCAGCGCAACGACGCCGGCCCCCAGCGCGCAGAGGAAACCGGCGATGAGGCGCGGGGCAAAGGGCCGGATCTGAGGACCCAGCCGGGCCAGTGTTTCACGGAACGACGCCGGTGCACCGGGTTCATTCTGGCTGCTTTGGTGTTGCACCACGGCGGGCGTCCTCATTCTGTTGTGTTTGCCTCAAGCAATCAAAACATAGGCTACAGCTACCGGTTGGGATCCACCAATCGCCCCGTGGGGGCTGATTTCAACTCCGGCTGGTGAGGGTGACGACGACAGCCTCGGGCGGGCAGGCGATGCGCACGGGGGCGAATCGTGAGGTCCCGATTCCGGCAGAGACCTGCAGGGGCGAGGTCCTGCCTGCATATTCCCAATCGGTGAGACCGCGTGCACGCCAGGCCGGAAGGTCACAGTTGGTGACGAGGGCTCCGTACCCCGGAATGCAGATCTGTCCGCCATGGGTGTGCCCGGCGAAGATGATGTCGGCTCCCGTGCCCGTGAACTCGTCCAGCACCCGCTGGTAGGGGGCATGGGCCACCCCGATCCGCAGATTCGGGGCTTCCTGTCCCGTGGATGATCCGGCCGGCCAGCCGGCGAACTGATCGAGGTTCAGATGGGGATCGTCCACGCCCGAGAAGTCCAGTCGCAGGCCGTGGTGGGTAGTGGAAATGGCCCGGTTGGTCAGGTTGACCCATCCGGCGGCACCGAAGGCGGCATGCATATCCCGCCACGGCAGCTCGCGTTGGGCAAGATCTCCTGACTTTCCCCGGCGGCCTGTCAGGTAGCGCAGCGGGTTCTTGAAACGGGGGGAGTAGTAGCAATTCGAGCCCGGGACGAAGACACCCGGGAAGTCCATCAGTGGGCGGAGCGCCTCCAACAGTTCCGGGACGGCCTGGCGGTGGCTGAGGTTGTCGCCGGTGTTCACGACCAGGTCGGGGCGTAGGTCCGCCAACGATTCCAGCCAGTGTTTCTTCGCTTGCTGCCCCGGGACCATGTGGATGTCCGAGAGGTGGAGCACCCGCATGTCGGCAAACCCCGGAGGCAGGATCGGCACCGTTTCGTGGCGGATGGTGAACGCATTGCGTTCCATCATGCCGTACCCCACGGCGACGCCACCGAGGGCCGCCAAGGCCCCGGCACCCGCCCCCACCACGGGGGCGGCTCGTTTGATGGACTGCATGATTTCCCGAGTGTCGGCCATGGGCGCGGTGCTCTCCTTAGATGGTGCCGTTACTGTCCGTTGCCACCATTATTGCCGTTGTCGTTCGTCGAGCCGTCACCGGAGGTGGAACCACTCGAATCAGAAGACGACTTTGCCTTGCCCAGGCTTTCGGCCGGGTAGTAGTCGATGACGTTCTTCATGTAGTTCATCCACAGCGGCGAAGCGAACGTGGAGGAATCCGGGTTGGCATAGCTCTTGCCATTGACGGGCACATTGAAGATGTTCGCATTGCCATCGAACCGTCCGGTCCAGGCCGCAGTGGCCATGCCGGTGGTGTAGCCGACGAACCAGGTGGACGAGGCCCCGTTGGTGGTGCCGGTCTTGCCACCGATCGGCTGGCTGATGCTGCCCTTGGCCACGCGCTGGCCGGCGATCTTCGTCAAGGTGCCGTTCAGTTGGTCGATAACTCCCGGCTCGATGACTTGCTCACACGAGACGGCCGGGACCTTGTAGGAGTTGCCTGCGGAGTCGGTCACGGATTCCAGTGCGCGGTTCTCGCAGTACTCGCCCTTGTTGGCGAAGGTCGCAAACGCCGTGGCCTGGGCCAGCGGGGTGATCGGCTCCGAGCCGAGGACGAAGGATGGGTTGAGCCCGGACATGGGCTTCCCGGTGCTGGCATCGAGCAGGCCCGCGCGTTTGGTGACGTCGGCGATCTTGCACAGATCCAGTTCGGAGGCTTCCTTGACCGTGGCCGTGTTGATGGACCAGTACAAGCCCTTGTCGACCGTCATGCGCTTGTAGAAGCCCTTGTCGAAGTTCTTGGGGTTGTAACCAGGGTTGCCCACCGTCACGTATCCCTTGGGCGAGCAGGAGGTCTTCCAGTGGTAGTTCGGGCCACCGTAGTTGCGGGCGCCCGCGTCCACGATATCCGACATCTTCCGGCCGTCCTCCAGCCAGGCGATGGCCGTGTAGGGCTTCATCGTCGAACCGCCCTGGAAGCCGTTGGTCCCGCCCATGTCGCGGGCCACGTTGAAGTTGTAGGTGGTGTATGCGTTGTTGTCCGGCTCGGAGCCGTACTTCTTGTTCTGCGCCATGGCCAGGATGTTGCCGGTCCCGGGTTCGACGGTGACGATGGCCGAGCCCATGTTCGAGGAGTCGTCAGCCGGAATGATCTTCGGCGTCTGCTTCTCCGCTTGCTTCTGCAGGCGGGGATCCAGCGTGGTCTTGATGGTCAGTCCGCCGCGGTATAGGAGGTTTTCCCGCTCGGCCTGGGTCTTGCCGTAGGCGGGATCCTTCAAGATCGCGTGGGCGACGTAGTCGCAGAAGTAGTTGGCCGTGCTCGCGGCGACGCACCCGGACTTCAGGTTCTTGACCTTCAGGCCGAGTTTGGTTTTCACTGCCTTGTCGTACTGGGCCTGGCTAATCGACTTCGTCTTGAGCATGGCGGCCAAGACGGTGTTGCGCCGCTTGAGCGTCAGCTCCGGGTTCTTGATCGGGTCGAAGGTGTTAGGTCGTTGGACCATGCCGGCGAGCATGGCCGACTGCTGGACGTTCAGGTCCTTGGCGTGGACCGAGAAGTAACGCTGCGCTGCCGCCTCGACACCATAGGTGGTCCCGGAGAACAACACGAGGTTCAGGTACCCCTGCAGGATCTCCTTCTTGGTGAATTCCTTCTCCACCGAGATCGCCAGCTTGGCCTCGCGCAGCTTGTCGGCCATGTTCTTCGTGCCCGAGTAGGTGATGTCGGACTTGTCAGCGCCCTTGAGGAAAGCGGAATTGATGAGCACGTTGTTGACGTACTGCTGGGTCAACGTCGAGGCACCCTGCTGTGAGGAGCTGGTGAGGTTGTGGGCGGCAGCGCGCGCAATACCGCGGAGGTCCACGCCGTTGTGCTTGTAGAAGCGCTCATCCTCGATGGAGACGATTGCGTTCTGCATGTCCTTGGAGATCTTGTCGATCGGGACAGGCGTCCGGTTCTCGGCATAGAAGGTCGCCAGCTGGGTTCCGTCCTTGGCCACCACCTTGGAGGGTTGGGAGAGCGGTTCCTGCTTCAACTCCGCCGGCAGCGCATCGAAGAAATCCATCCCGATCGCGGCGGAGGAACCGGCCACAGACGCGGCAGGGATCAGCATTCCAGCGGCCAGGACGCCGCAAAGCGCGCTGACCCCGAAGAAGGCCACGATCTTGCCGAGGGTGGTTGCGGTGTTAAAGAAGGGGGACTTTCGAGACGCCATGCCGACCAGTTTAGCCGGAGCGGCTAACGTATCCGGTATGACGAAATGGGAGTACGCGACTTTACCGCTCATAATCCATGCCACGAAGCAGATCCTGGACCAGTGGGGAGACGACGGCTGGGAGCTCGTCACCGTCATCTCCGGGCCCGATGGGAATGCTCCGGTGGCCTACCTCAAGCGTCCCAAGCAGTAGCAGGAAAGGACCCTGGAAATGGTGGAAAACCAGCCTTCATCAGCCGTCGAACAGCGATTGGCCGACCTCGGGTTGTCGCTGCCACAGGTGGCCAAGCCCGTCGCTGCCTATGTGCCGGCAGTGATTACCGGCAACCTCGTGCACACCTCGGGGCAGCTGCCGTTCATTAATGGCGAACTCACAGTCACCGGAAAGGTCGGCGCCCAGGTGGACGCCGACCAGGCCAAGGAACAGGCTGCCATTGCCGTGCTCAATGCCATGGCCGTCGTGAAGTCCATGGTCGGGGATCTGGACCGCGTCACCCGCATCGTGAAGGTCGTGGGATTTGTCTCCTCCGATCCCTCCTTCACGGGACAGCCGGGCGTGGTGAATGGTGCCTCGGAGCTCCTGGGCCAGGTCTTTGGCGACGCGGGCATCCACGCCCGTTCGGCTGTCGGCGTGGCGGCGTTGCCGCTGGACGCCGCGGTGGAAGTAGAACTGATTGCCGAATTCAGCTGATTCGCCGCGCCCGTGCGTCGGCGCCGTCTCGGGCACCGGGGGCGGACCCCGGCCCGAAGGAGCCGACCTGCCCCGCACGGGCATGTTGCGCCGCCTCTTCCCGCTTCCGCCGTCCCAGACCGGGGCGGCGGAAAGCTGGACGACGTTCGGTACCCGGGCGCCCCGGGCAGCGCGCAAGGCCTCGTCCGTCGTCCTGCTGAGGGACTCCCCAGACGGCGTCCAAACGTACTTGGGATACCGCCCCGGCGGTTCCCCGCTGGGCACGGTGGCCTTCCCGGGCGGCAGCTTCGAGGCGGAAGACGAAGACCTCACGGGGTGGTTCGGACCGTCCGTCGGTTGGTGGGCCGAACGCCTCGGCGTCCTGGACCACCGCATCGCCCGGAGCCATATCGTCTGTGCCGTGCGTGAGCTGTTCGAAGAGACCGGCATCCTCCTGGCGGGGGCCGACGAGCTCTCCATTGTCGAGAACTGCACGACCGAGGAATGGATGCAGGTGCGTGAGGACGTGGCCGGCCAGGACATTGGATTCACTGCCATGCTGGCCAAACGCGGCCTCGGGCTGCGCACCGACCTGTTGCGGCCACTGTCGCACTGGATCAGCCCTGATTTCGCTCATCGGCGGTTCGATACTCGCTATTTCGCGGCGGCCCTGCCTCCGCAGCAGGAGGCATCCCTCCTGCGCGGCAAGGGAGTCTGGGCCGGCTGGAAGTCCGCAGCCGGGGTGCTGGAGGATCGCAGCCGCACCGTCTTGGGGGACGAAGTCGGCCAAGACGACACCCGGGGATTGGACCTGAGTCGGATCACCACTCCGGCGGTGGAATTCATCCTCGAGAAGATGGCAACCACCCGCGGGTGTGTCGCCTACCTTTCGCACCGCCGCCCCGTGAAGTCCTACCACCCCAAGCTGGTCTCCGTGGATGGCTCCTACTACCTCGACGTGAGCATCAGCACCGCCTCCGAGGGTGGTGCCGCCGCACGCGGCCGCTGAGTCCGCTGCTTCCCGATAGCACCAGCCAAGACATAAAACGACCCCCGTCGCCGGGCGTCCGCCAGAGTGGCGGAACCGGTGGGACGGGGGTCGTTGGGCATTCCGGGCGTGCCCGGTACTGCCGATCAGCCTTAGCGGGAGCGCTGGCGCAGACGCTGGATGTCCAAGATGACGACGGCTCGCGCTTCCAGGCGCAGCCAGCCGCGCTGGACGAATTCAGCGAGTGCCTTGTTCACGGTCTCGCGGGAAGCGCCGACCAGCTGGGCCAGCTCCTCCTGGGTGAGCTCGTGCGCGACCAGGACGCCGTCGGTGGCCGGACGGCCGAAACGGTCGGCCAGGTCCAGCAGGGCCTTGGCCACGCGGCCGGGAACGTCGGAGAAAACGAGGTCGGCCAGCGACTCGTTGGTGCGACGCAGGCGGCGCGCCAGGGCCTGGAGCAGCTGCACCGAAACCTCGGGTGAGGTCTTGAGGACCTTGCGCAGGTTCTCGTGGCGCAGTCCGGCCAGACGGGTCTCGGACACCGCAGTGGCCGTGGCGTTGCGCGGGCTCGGATCGAACAGGGCCATCTCGCCGAAAAGCTCGCCCGGGCCGAGCACGGCCAGCAGGTTCTCGCGGCCGTCGGGGGCCGTACGTCCGAGCTTGATCTTGCCCGAAACGATGAAGTAGAGCTGGTCTCCCTGATCACCCTCGCGGAACACAGATGCCCCGCGCGACAGATCGACCTCGGTCAGTTCCTCGGTCAAGGCCGAGAAGACCTCGTCGCTGAGCGTCGTAAACAGTGGTGCCCGGCGCAGTACCTCGATGTCCATGAATTCTCCTGTTAAGTATGTTGGCGCTGGTCTTATTGTGCCGTAGTCAGAGACGATGTGACACCTTCCACAACGATAGTGGCACGTTTTCAGCCCTCAGCACCAAAATCCGGTCCGGGCGTGCCCGTAGACTGAGGGGGCGGTGCGGGCGCCCGGTGCACACCGGAATGCCGCCACGCTTGGACGCAACGGGTTGGAGTTTTTGGTGATTTTCGGGTTCAGCTGGCTCGACATCCTGCTGCTGTTGTCGTTCGTTGCGTTCCTGGTTTCCGGCCTGCGCAAGGGGTTCTTCGTCACCTTGGGCGGAGTGGCCGGTCTCATTGCCGGCGGTGTGGCCAGCTTCTATGCCATCCCCTTCGTCTCCGGCTGGGTCTCCAGCGCCGGATGGCGCGTGTTCTGGGTCATTGCCACCGCCGTCGTCCTGGTCATCCTCGGTCACGCCATCGGCGTGGCGATCGGCAACCGCATCCGCATGATGCTGAATTTCCCGGTCATCAAGTCCTTCGACCGGCTGCTGGGCGGGATCGTCAACGTCGCCGTGGCGGCCCTGGTGATCTCCGCGATCGCCTTCTCTGCAGCGACCATGGGCCTGCCCTTCCTCTCCCAGCAGATCGCCTCGTCGAAGGTCATCTCGGCCATCGGCAAGGCCACCCCCGACCCGGTCGCGGCGGCCATGGCCAAGGCACGCTCGGTGGTCATGGGCCAGAGCATCCCCGACCTCATCGAACCCTTCGCCCCCGTGCCGGAGGCGACGCCGACCCAGGAGGGACCGGCGACGGAGGCCACGCAGAACAGGTCGCAGGCGGTGCTCAAGATCACCGGGACGGCGTTCGCCTGTGGGGTCAACCAGACCGGCAGCGGGTTCGTGGCCGCCCAGGACCGCGTGGTGACCAACGCGCACGTCGTCTCCGGGATCTCCGAACCCGTGGTGAACACCCCAGACGGCCGGGCCCTGCCGGCCCGCGTGGTGCACTTCGACGCGTCCCACGACCTCGCGGTACTCGCCGTCGACGGCCTGGACCTGAATCCCATCCCTGTGGGCCAGGACCTCTCCACCGGGGACCGGGCCACGTTCATGGGCTACCCCGCGGGCGGGCCCTTCCAGGCCAAGGGGGCCGTGGTGCAGTCCCTGCGTACGGTCTCCGTGCAGAACATCTACGGCGCCGACGCCTCGGCCCTGCAGATCTACCAGCTCGGCGCCGATGTCCAGCAGGGCAACTCGGGTGGTCCGCTGCTCGATGACTCCGGCCGGCTGGTCGGCGTCGTCTTCGCCAAGGCCAAGGGCGACACCCCCGTCGGGTACGCGCTCTCGCTGAAGGAGGTCGGCCCCGTCGTCGAGCACGCCTCCGGCTACACCGACGCCGTGTCCACCGGGGCCTGCTCCGCCCACTGAGACCCGCAGGCGGGTGCGCTCAGCGGATCCAGTCCAGCGTGGCCCCATGCTGGCCCGTGTAGGCCAGCGGGCGGCCATCGAGGGCCAGGGTGAACCGGTCGCCGTGGGCCGAGGGCACGGTTGCCCCCGCCTCGTCCATGAAGAAGTTCTCGTTCGAGACCCAGCTGCAGTCCAGCGTGGCCATCGTGGCGGCGAAGCGGGCACGTTCGATGGGCTCCAGGTAGGCCAACACCGCCGAATGGAAGACCACCGCGGTGTGCGAGGCGGGAACCTCGGCGACCAGTTCGGCGACGCGTGCATTCAGGTCGCCGTCGACGAGGCGGGGACGCGGGGTGCCGCTGGCCGACAGGGTGGCGAGTGCGCCGCGCAGGGTGGCCAGCCGCTCGTCCTGGCCCGGCCAGACCAGTGCCTCGAGCCACCTGGCGGTTTCCGGGTCGGTGCCATCCAACGGGTTCAGATCGACCCCGGTCCGCGAAGCGACTTCCGGCAGGGAAGTGGGCAGCGGGGGATGGCCCGTGGTGGCACAGCGGAGAAGGGGAGTCCCGGTGCCCAGGTGGGTGCCGCCGTCGTACTGGTAGGAGTACAGGTCAGGCAGCAGGCACAGTCCGGCGGAGGGGCCGACCTCGATGAGGGCCAGTGGCTTTCCGGTCCGGGCGGCAATGAGCCCGAAGGCGGGGAGCAGCGTGGCGCAGCGGCGTGGCTCATTGGTCTGCGTGCGGTGCCCGAGGATCACCGCGTGGAGGGCGGGCCAGCGCTCGTGCACGAACGCCTCCCAGGTGGCCGGGTCGGCGTCGGGGCAGCCCAGGAAACGGGAGGCGGCGAAGACCAGGTTGGGTTGGCGTTTGGCCGGTGGCAGGGTGGCGATGAGTCCGGCCAGGCGGGGTGTGGCCGCGACGTGGGCCGCCCAGGCGGCATAGACGGCCGAGTGCCCGGCGAACCAGGTGCCGGCGTAATGGTTGTAGGTGGCCGCCGTGTGGGCAGCTGCTCCGGGGCCGCCCTGGTCCATGGGGGGCCTAGCCGCGGGTGGCGAGCTGGTCGATGGCGTAGCCGTACCCGTTGATGCCGGCGCCGATGATCACCGCTGCGGCCACCGGTGAGATGTAGGAGTGGTGGCGGAACGCCTCGCGGGCGTGGACGTTGGAGATGTGGACCTCGACGGTGGGGACCTCGACCCCGGCGATCGCGTCGGCGATGGCGATGGAGGTGTGCGTGAAGGCGCCCGGGTTGATGACGATCCCGGCCGCCGTCCCGCGGGCCGCGTGGATCGCGTCGATGAGCACGCCCTCATGGTTGGACTGCAGGAAGTCGACGTCCACGCCGTGGACCGCGGCCCGGTCGCGGCACAGCGCCTCGACGTCGTCCAGGGTGGCGGTGCCGTAGATGGCCGGTTCACGGGTGCCCAGCAGGTTCAGGTTGGGGCCGTTGAGGACCAGGAGGCGGCGGGGTGCCGAAGCGGTGTCAGTCATGGCCCCCATTAAACCCCCACGCCCCGCCCACACGTGGTGTGTGACGGGGCGTGGCCGGAACCTGCGGGTCAGCGGCGGACGGAGTCGGCGATCTGCTGCATCACCGAGGCGTCGGCCAGGGTGGTGGAGTCGCCCACCTCGCGGCCCTCGGCGACGTCCTTGAGCAGGCGGCGCATGATCTTGCCCGAACGCGTCTTGGGCAGCTCGGGGACCACGAAGATGCCCCGCGGCTTGGCGATGGCACCGATCTGCTTGCCCACATGGGCGCGCAGGATCTCCACGACGTCCTCCCCGTCCTCGGGTTCGCGCTGCAGGATGACGAACGCGTAGACGGCCTCCCCGGTGGTCTCGTCCTTCGCCCCGACGACCGCCGCCTCGGCGACCAGCGGGCTGGCCACCAGCGAGGATTCGATCTCGGTGGTGGACAGGCGGTGCCCGGAGACGTTCATGACATCGTCCACCCGGCCCAGCAGCCAGATGTCGCCGTCGTCGTCCTTCTTGGCACCGTCACCGGCGAAGTACATGTTCTCGAAGCGTGACCAGTAGGTGTCCTGGTAGCGCTGCATGTCGCCCCAGATGCCGCGCAGCATGGCCGGCCACGGATCGCGGATGACCAGGTAGCCGCCCTCTCCGTTGCCCACCGAGGCGCCGTTCTCATCGACGACGTCCACGGTGATGCCCGGGACCGGGACCTGGGCCGAACCGGGTTTGGTGGCGGTGACCCCGGGCAGCGGGGCGATCATGTGTGCGCCGGTCTCGGTCTGCCACCAGGTGTCCACGATGGGGGTGGGCTCGTCCTTGCGCTCGCCGTTAGCCCCGGCATTGGTGCCGATGACGTCGCGGTACCACATCCACGCCTCGGGGTTGATGGGTTCGCCGACGGAACCGAGCACGCGCAGCGAGGAGAGGTCATAGCCGTCGGGGATGTCGCGGCCCCACTTCATCATGGTGCGGATGGCCGTGGGGGCGGTATAGAGGATCGAGACGCCGTACTTCTGCACGATCTCCCACCAGCGGCCCTGGTGCGGGGTGTCCGGGGTGCCCTCGTAGATGACCTGGGTGGCGCCGTTGACCAACGGGCCGTAGGTGACGTAGCTGTGTCCGGTGACCCAGCCGATGTCGGCGGTGCACCAGAAGACGTCCGACTCGGGGTGCAGGTCGAAGGTGTCGCGGTGGGTGGCGGCGTTCTGCACCAGGTAGCCGCCGGTGGTGTGGATGATGCCCTTGGGCTTGCCGGTGGTGCCGGAGGTGTAGAGCACGAACAGCGGGTGCTCGGAGTCGTGGCCCTCCGCAGTGTGCTCGGGGTCGGCGGCGGCGACCACGTCCTCCCACCACAGATCCAGCCCATCGGTCCAGGCGACGTCCTCGCCGTTGCGCTTGACGACCAGGACGTTCTGCACGGATCCGGCGCAGTTGGCGACGGCCTCGTCGACGGCTGGCTTGAGCGGGCTGGGCTTGCCGCGGCGCCAGGTGCCGTCCGCGGTGACGACCAGCTTGGCCTCGGCGTCGTCGATGCGGCTGCGCAGCGCGTCGGCGGAGAACCCGCCGAAGACCACCGAGTGGATGGCGCCGATGCGGGCGCAGGCCAGCATGGTGATGACTGCCTCGGGGATCATCGGCAGGTAGACGGCCACGCGGTCGCCCTTGGAGACGCCCAGGGAGCCGAACGCGTTCGCTGCGCGCTTGACCTCCTCGGTCAGCTGCGCATACGTGTAGGTGCGGGTGTCGCCCGGCTCGCCCTCGAAGTGGATGGCCACCCGGTCGCCGTTGCCGGCCTCGACGTGGCGGTCCAGCGCGTTGTAGGCGGCGTTGACCTTGCCCCCGACGAACCACTTCGCCACCGGCGCCTCGGACCAGTCCAGCGTCTGCGTGAAGTCGGTGTCCCAGGTCAGGACCTCGCGGGCCCGATCGGCCCAGTAACCCAGCCGGTCATCGGCCGCCCGTTGGTAGAGGTCCTCGTGCGCCACTGCCTGCGCGGCGAAACCGGCGCTGGGGGCGAAGCTGCGGTCCTCATGGGACAGGTTGTCGAGGGTGGAGTGCTTGTCCGACACGATGTCGATCCTTTCGGAGCGGAATAGGGGTGCTGTGAGTCAGGCTACAACCGATAGCCGGTCAGCGTGTCCTCGGTCACGATGTGAGACGTTCACCGCTCCGATTCTGCGGTGAACGGTTGATTCCGGGCAGGTCGGGGGCGAAAATGGGCCCGAACCTGCCACCGTGTCCGGGCTGTCGTCTATAGGCTGGAAGCCGAAGCAGATTGCAGCCCGCCACGCAGGTGGCGGCGAAAGGAGTCATCGTGGCCACATCCTCCGCCGATCCGTCGGGGACCGCCCCGGCGTTGGCCGGCCCGTTTACGTTGCGTGAGGTCGTGGTGATGGGCGGTGCCCTGCTGCTGCTGATCGGTTCCGTGCTGCCCTTCCAGGTCGGTGGCGGCTCCTACGCCAATGTCTGGACGTTCCACACGACGGCGTTCAACCAGTTCATCTCGCTGGCCCTGCCGCTGGTCATCGGGGTGGCCTTCGCCTGGCGGCGCCTGGCCGGCCGCACCCACGTCACCGCCGGTTCGCTCACCCTGGACCAGCTGGCCTCCGTGGTGTCGCTGCTGGGCATCCTGTACTTCTTCATCTCCTCGGTCATGTCGATGAACCCCGCGTTCCTGCTGGGCCTGCTCGGCGCACTGGTCATGGCCGGCGGCACCACTGCCGCCCCGTACATCCCGGGCTTCGTGTTGGACTTCGTCCCCGGCGAGGCGGCGCTGCTGACCCGTCCGATCCTCCCCAGCGCCCCGCGTGCACCACGTGCACCGCGTGAGTCGGCCGCATCGGAGCCGTCTCCCGCCGCCGGCCCGGCGTCCGCACACACCGCCGCGCCCGGCCATCCGCATACCGCCGGCGATGCGTCGGTGGCCAGCCCCGCGGCGGATGCCGACCAGCCAGTGGTGCCGTCGGTGGCCACCGGACTGTCCGCCACCCACAGCACGACGCCGGAGCCCACCCCGGGTGCCTGGCCGCGCCCGGGGGCCACGCAGGAATCGGCGGAACAGCCCACCGCGGAGCCGGTGGTGGAGCCGGCCGAGCAGCCCCTGGATCAGGCCACCGCGGAGTCCACCGCGGACGCGTCGGGATCGTCCGTCGTCGAACCAGCAGTTGTCCCTGACGCCAGCCCGGATGCCGCCGCCGAGGCCCCCGCACCGGAAACCACCCTCGGAACCACCGTGGAGCCGAGCGTCGGTTCCACCGCAGGTGCGGAGCCGACGGGCTCCGGACAGGACGCCGCGGCACCGGAGGAACACTCCTTCTCCGCCACCAGCGCCGGCCAGGACGGACCGGCCCACCAGGCCTTCTGGTTCGCCGTGCCCGAACGCAGGACCGCGGTCCACGAGGCCACGGGCCGCAACGCCTTCGTCCTGGAACCCGGCGAATGGATCCTGGCCCTGGAGGACCGCGGCTACGAGTTCCTCGTCCAGGACACCGACGGCTCCGTCGGCGTGTTGCGCGATCTCGGCCGGATCGAACGGGCCTGATCGTGCCCTTGCCGAGCACCCCCACGCCCCGCCCGCGCGGCGGTGAAACCGTCATCGGGCTCAAGCGCCGGGCCCGCAAGATCAACCGGCTGCTCGGCGAGGCCTACCCGTATGCCGTTCCGGAACTGGACTTCACGAACGCCTTCGAGCTGCTCGTGGCGACCATCCTCTCGGCGCAAACCACCGATGTGCGCGTCAACGCGATCACCCCCGCCCTGTTCGCCGCCTACCCCACGCCGCAGGCGCTGGCCGAAGCCGAGCTGGAAGCCGTGCAGGAACTCATCCGCTCCACCGGCTTCTTCCGCGCCAAGGCCAACAACATCGTGTCCATGGCCCGGGCCATCGTCGATGAGCACGACGGCGTGGTCCCGGCACGGCTCCAGGACCTGGTCACCCTGCCCGGGGTGGGGCGCAAGACGGCCAACGTCGTGCTCGGCAACGCCTTCGACGTCCCCGGGATCACCGTGGACACCCACTTCCTGCGGCTCTCGCGGCGATTCGGGTGGACGGAGGAGACCGACCCGGTGAAGGTCGAACACGCGGTCGGCGCCCTGTTCGAGAAGCGCGATTGGACCATGCTCTCGCACCGGGTGGTGTTCCACGGGCGCCGGGTCTGCCACGCGAAGAAGCCCGCCTGCGGTGCCTGCCCCATCGCCACCCTGTGCCCGTCCTACGGCGAGGGGGAGACCGACCCCCAGAAGGCCGCGAAGCTGCTCAAGTACGAACTGGCCCCCGGGCGCGAAGACCTGCTGGAGTCGATGCGCGCGGGCAAGACCCGACAGGAACTGCGCGCCCTGGGACACGGGCTGGGAGCATGAGCTCCACCGGTTCGCAGGCCCACCCCACGCTCGATGCCCGCCGCGACCTGCTCGGGGTCATCGAACGCCACCGCCCGCTGGTGGAAGCCGGCGACGACGGCATCAGCAAGGTGCCCGCTTCCTGGATGTTCGAGGGCATGGACCAGGCCACCGCCCGGCGTGCCGCGGTCCTGGTCTTGTTCGGCCGCCTGGATGACATCGATGCGGCAGCGGCGCCATCCACCGTTCCGGCCGACCTGGACCTGCTCTTCGTCGAGCGGGCCGCAACGCTGCGCCAGCACGCCGGGCAGATCGCCTTCCCGGGCGGGACCATCGATGACACGGACGCCTCGGCAGTGGCCGCGGCCCTGCGGGAAGCCCAGGAGGAAACCGGGCTGGACCCGGACGGCGTCGAGGTCCTGGGCGAACTGCCGGCGGCCGAACTGCCCGTCACCAACTTCGTCGTCACCCCGGTGATCGGCTGGTGGGGCCAGCCCAGCGAGGTCTTCGCCGTGGATCCCGGGGAATCGGCGGCCGTCTTCCGCGCACCGGTGGCCGATCTGGTGGACCCCGTCCACCGGTTCCGCGTCGAGGTCAGCCGGAACGGCCGCACCCACCGCTCGCCGGCCTTCGACATCAACGGCCGGATCATCTGGGGCTTCACCGGCATCGTGTTGGACCGGCTGCTCGAGGACCTGGGCTGGAGCCGTCCCTGGGACCAGAGCCGGATCCGCCCCCACCCCTTCAGCTAAGCGGCCTACTTGGCGTCTGCATAGGAGTCGACGGTGACGACGCCGACCGGGAACTGCACGGGGATCCGCCCGAACATCAGCGTCGCGGCCCGTTCCGCCGCCTCCTGCACCATCGTCGAAACCCGTTCGGCGGCCTCGGCCGGCACGTGCAGCATCACCTCGTCGTGCAGGAAGAAGACCAGTTCCCCGTCGTTGCCTCCCGCAGCCTTCACGGCCCGCAGACGCAGGCGGATGTCGGCCAGCCAGCACAACGCCCACTCGGCTGCGGTGCCCTGGACCACGAAATTCCGGGTGAACCGCCCCCGCGTCCTGGCGGAGGAGTCGGCCCGGCGCTGCTCCTCGGCCGAGGTGGCCCGCTGCCCGGTGAGCCACCGCTCCGACGCCGCGGGAGAGCACCGCCCCAACCAGGTGCCCACCACACCGCCGTCCTGACCGATGCGTGCCGCCCGTTCCAGGACCCCGATCGCCGCGGGGAACGTGCGCGTCAGCTGGGGCATCAGCCGCCCTGCCTCCCCGGTGGTCGAACCGTACATGGCACCGAGCATGGCGATCTTCGCGTGGGCCCGGTCGCCGCCGAAACCCTGGTCGGCGATCCCCTGGTAGAGGTCCTGGCCGCGGGCGGCGTCGGCCAACCCGTTGTCACGGCCCAGCGCCGCCAGGATGCGCGGCTCCAGCTGGGCGGCATCGGCGACGACGAGCACATGCCCGGCATCCGGGCGGACCGCGTCGCGGATCGTATGCGGGATCTGCAGCGCCCCGCCGCCGCGGGAGGCCCACCGCCCGGTGACCACGCCACCGACCACATATTCGGGCCGGAACCGTCCGTCGTGGACCCAGGCGTCCAGCCAGGCCCACCCGTTGGCCGTGTGGAGCCGGGAGAGCTTCTTGTAGCGCTGCAGGACCTCCAGGGCGGGATGGGAGTATTCGCGCAGCTCCCACTGCCCGGTGCTCTTGGCATCGATGCCGACCCGGTGCAGGGCGCGCAGCAGCTCCTGCGGGGAATCGGGGTTCAGCCCGGGGGCCTGCAACGCGGCGCGCAACTCGACGGCCACCTCCTCCACCCGGGCCGGGCGCGTTCCCGGGGCGGTGCGCGGCCCCAGGGCGTCGGCCAGCAATGCCTCGTGGACCTCCGGCCGCCACGGGATGCCGTGGTGGCGCATCTCGGCAGCCACCAGGGCCCCGGCCGACTCCGCGGCCAGCAGCAGCTGCAACCGACGCCCCTGCGGGGTGGCCGGCACTGCGCCTTGCTGTTCACGGAACTCGGCGGCCACCGCCTCCACCGACGTCCGCTCATCCCGCGGTTCGGAAAAGAGCGCCCCCTGGTTTTCCGGCACCCGGGCCGGGGGCAGGGCCGCCGGATCGGCGTCCTCCCGGTCGGCGCCGCCGGCCCGCAACGCCTCCGTGTAGTCCGTCTGCGCGGCAGAGGTGGAATGGCGCAGGATGGTCCGGGACAGCGTCAGATCGCACGCACGTTCCACCGTGCACCCGGCGGCCAACAGCGACGGATACCAGTCAACGGTGCGATCCCACACCCAGCGGGGCCGGCTTGCTTCCAGCTCACGCACGAACGCCGGCAGCTGGTCGCGGAACAACACGGCCGGCGGACCCTGCTCCACACCGTCCTCGTCGAGCAACTGCACGACGGCGGAAGCCGCCCCCTGTTCGGGGGCCGCCTGGGCGGTGGAATGGGTGGCGAGGACTGCGTAACCGGACACCCGCCCATTCTTGCAGGCGCGGGCCTGCCTGCGGACCCCTCACAGCCTCGGCCCGGTGGGACCATGCGGCAGGTCATCCACAACGGTGCGGCAGGATTCCGGTGGGGGACTGCGGCTGCCCGAGGGTGGTGACATGAACGATCTGCCCGCCTTCCTCCCGCCACCGCCGGCCACCACGTCCGGAGAGGGCGAAGCCAGCACCTGTCTGCTCGTCACCCGGGAGGATGGGCTCGCCGACCATGTCGCCCTCATCGCGGCCGCCTGCGGGGTGGTGCTGTCGGTCGAACGCCACCTCCCCGAGCGCTGGCCCCCGGGATGCACGCTGGCGCTGTACGGTCCGGACATCGCCGCTGAGGCGCCCCCTGGAGGACCACGCATCCCGGTGATCCTGGTGGGTTTTGCCACAGATCGGGACGAGCTCTGGCGGGTGGCGGCCCGGGAACCAGGGGTCCGGGTGGCGATCCTGCCGGAAGCATCTGCCTGGTTGGGTGAATACCTCGGGGAACGGGAGCTGCATTCCGGGCACGGGCGCGTCACGCTCTTCACCGGGGCCTCCGGGGGTGCCGGCACCACCACGCTGTCCGTGCTGACCGGCTTGGCGGCCGGTCGGCGCGGGTTCAGGGCCCTGGTGGTCGACGCCGACCCGCACAGCCGCGGAGTCTGGGCCCCGCTGGGGCGTCCGACGTCCGCCGGGGTGGGGTGGGAGGACCTGGCCCGCTCCCGTGGACAGATCGCCCCCGGGCACCTGGCCGGCATCTTGCCCCACCTGGAGGGCACCGGCGTGCTGACCTGGTCGGGCGGCCGCGCCGAACCGGTCCCCGGGTCGACCCTGCACGAGGTCATCGCCGCGGCGCGCAGGAGTTTCGACATCGTCGTGGTCGATGCGGGGCGGACGGCCGGGATGGAGGAGGCCCTGGGCGTTTTGGCCGACTCGGTGCTGGTGGTCGCCTCGGCTGCGGTTCCCGGACCATCGCCTGCCTTCACCCCGATGGGACCGGATACGAGCGTCCCCTGGCGGATCGTGGTGACCGGAAGCCTCCCGACAGGAGTGGATGCACCCCGGGTGGCTGCTGCGACCGGACTGGACCTGCTCGCCTACCTTCCTCCACAGTCCGTCGTGGCAGCCGCGGCCCGGGAAGCGCGGTTGGGCTCGGTGTTGTCCCGACCCCGGATCCGACGAATGGTGGAGCCGCTGCTGGGGTGGTGCCTGCCGGTCGCGGCCAACCCGGCGGGACTCGAGCAGGTCGCGTCATGACCGGAGAGCCAGCCGACACCACCGACGTCGCGGCGCGCCAGAGCGGCCGCCGTCGGTGGGACCACGGGCCGGCAGGTCCCGGCCGGGCTCCGGCGGGAAAACTGGATGAGCGGGTGCTGGACGAAGTCCGCCGCCGGGCGCTGTCGGGAGAGGGCCCGTTGACCGGCGCAGACCTGGCGGGTGCGGTCCGGGCATCCGGCCTGGTCGTCGGCAGCGGCAGTGCTGCCCAGGTGATCCGCGCATTGCAGGAGGACCTGCACGGGCTGGGGCCCCTGCAACCCGTCGCTGATCAGCCGGGAACCACAGACGTCCTGGTGGATGCCGAGGGCCTGGTCTGGCGGGATGGTGAAGAGGGGCTGGCGCCCACGGCCTTGCGGTTCACGGAGTCCGAGCAGGTGCGCACCCTGGCGGTGCGGTTGGCTGCCTCCGGTGGGCGGCGTCTGGACAGCGCCCAACCCTTTGCCGACGTCGTGGTGGGGCCCTACCGGATCCACGCCGTCTTGCCGCCCATCTCGGCGGGAGGCCCGCTGATCTCCGTGCGGATCCGCGCCGGGAAGTCAGCCGGCTTGGGTGCTGTCCTGTCCCGGGGTGCGGCCAATCCCTGGCACCCGGTGTTGAGGGCCGTGATCCGGGCACGGATGAACTTCCTGATCAGTGGCGGAACCGGCAGCGGGAAAACCACCCTCCTCGGCGCACTGCTGGGCGAAGCCGCCCCCACCGAACGGCTGCTCATCGTCGAAGATGCCCGTGAACTCGAACCGGCCCACCCCCACGTCGTCAGCCTGCAGTGCAGGACGGGAAACATCGAGGGGGCCGGGGCAGTGGGGATGACTGATCTGGTCCGGCAGGCACTGCGCATGCGACCGGACCGGCTCATTGTCGGCGAATGCCGAGGTGCCGAAGTTGCCGACTTCTTGACGGCCATGAACACCGGACATGATGGCGCCGGTGGAACCGTACACGCCAGTGCAGCCGATGCCGTCCCCGCACGCTTGGCTGCCCTGGCCTCGTTGGCCGGCATGACGGGGCCGGCGCTCGCCGTCCAGGCCGCCAGCGCTCTGGACCTGGTGATCCACATGGGGCGCATTGCGGGGCGGCGCACCCCACGTGAGTTGGGCCGGCTGACGAGTGACGGCCAGGGATTCCTCGCCGTCTCGCCCATCATGAGCTTGGACGAGGACTCCTGCATGCGTCCGGGGCCCTCGGCCAGTTGGTTTGCCCGGGTACTGGCCGCGAGGTCCATTCCATGTCCCTGGTGATCCTGCTGGCTGCGCTGCTTGCCGGTCTGGCCGGTGGGCTCATGCCTGCCGGATACGGGTGGCCGCGGGCCAGATGGACCCGGCCCGCTGCCGGTGCGATGCCCGGTGGGTGGGGATGGCGGGGCGTGCCGTGGGTTCGGCAGGCAAAGGGGAACGACCTGGACGCCCATGTGGCGGCCATCCGGCAGATGGGCGCGTTGCTGTGTTCCGGGCGGAACCCGGCCGAGGCCTGGGCCCTGCTCGAAACGACCTGGTCCGAGCGCCTGGCATCAGCCACGATCGAGGGGCAGGACGGCGGATTGTCCCGTCGGCGTCGGACGGGTGCGGACTCGGGTGCCTCCGCAGCTGCGCACGATCTCGTGGACGCTGCACGGGCGGCGCTGATCGCGCACGACACGGGGGCCGGCCCCTCCGTGGGCATCGAACGCCACCTGCAAGCCGCCCCCCGCTACCGGCACGCCTGGATCCGCTTGAGCTGGTGCATACGACTTTCGGAATCCACAGGCGCCGCGCTCGGGGACCTGCTCAACCGGTTGGCCAGCCAGCTGGAGGCAGAGCAGGACCGCCGCCGCGCGCTGGACGCGATCCTGGCAGGTCCGCGCATGACACAGAAACTGCTCGCGTGGTTGCCGGCACTGGGGCTGGGGCTGGCACAGCTCATGGGCGCCGATCCCTTCACGCTGCTCACGGGAACGAGCCTCGGCCGCGTCTGCTTGGCCGCCGGCGCCGGACTGTGGTGGGCCAACGCCGTGTGGTGCCGTCGGCTGCTCGGCAGTACACAGCCGGCCGGTCCGGGGCGGGTGCGTCGGATGTCGGCCACCCGATGATGGTCATCGTCGCAGCGTTCCTGGCCGGTGCAGTTGCCTGGTGTTCGCTGGCACCGCGGAAACTGCGGCAGGCCAGGACCAGTAAATCCCCGGTGGGCGCTGCACGGGACCAGGCAACCCACCGGCCGGCTGCCACCGATGTACCCCTGCTGCTCGACCTTGCGGCGACCCTGCTCGACTGCGGCTTGCCGGTGGACAGAGCCCTGGCCACCTTGGCCCGTGACGTCGAACCGTGTCACGGGCTGGGGCCAGTCGTGCGCTCCCTGGAACTCGGCGTCGAGTGGCACCGGGCCTGGCAGGCGGCCCCGCCCGCCCTGCGTGGGCTCGGTGAGGCCCTCTCCTTTGCCCAACTCACGGGTGCTGCCACGGCCGACCTGCTCCGTGCGGCAGCGGAACAGGAGCGGCGGACCGAGGCACGAAGAGCTGAGAAGAATGCTGCCGAATTAGGCGTGAAGCTGGTCATCCCGCTGGGCCTGTGTGCTCTCCCGGCCTTCATCTGCCTGGGGATCGTCCCCGTCGTGATGGCCCTGCTACCGGACGTCGGATAGTCCCCGGCGGATAACCCACGACTCCCTCACAGGCGCGGAAGCACCCGGGTTTTCCAGATCCCCTCGAGGGCCATGGCCGCCCGGCAGCGGAACGCATGACAGTGGATGCAAGCCCCGACGCGGGGCCCGCATCGATGGAAAGCAGGAAGAGCATGAATGAGAACCAACCGTCCACCACCGGTCCGTCGGAAGTCGAGGATCACGAAACCACGCGCGGGACGGGCGAGGACGGCATCGCCACTGCGGAATTCGCGATCGTCGCCCTGGCAGCAGTTGGGTTTGCCGGCCTGCTGGTCAGCATCCTCAGCAGTGGCGACGTCCGCGAACTGCTGATGGGGCTGGTCCGGCAGGCCCTGTCCTTTTAGGCCCGGATCATGCCATTCACCAACCAACGCGGCAGCAGCACGGCGGAGTTCGCCGTGCTGCTGCCGGCCGTGGCTGCCCTTCTCTCGCTGGCCTTGGGAGTCGGCATCTGCGGGACCACCCAGGTTCGGCTGGAACAGGCGGCACGGGCGACGGCCCGGGAAATTGCCCGCGGCGAGCCCCCCGCCGCGGCGCTTGAGACCGGACATCGGCTGGCCGGGGATGCGGCGCGCATCAGCATCGGGACGGCGGGCCCCTACCAACGGGTGGAGGTCAGTACCCGATTCACGCTTCCATGGTTTGGCGGGGCCGAGCTACTCGTCCTCTCCGCACGGGCAGAAGCCAAACCCGAAGAAGCAGGTGAGTAGGCAGGTGGCAGCATCGGACGGCGAGACGCGGCATGCCCGGCAGCCCGTGACCGCACCGGTCCCCACGCAAAGTGGCTCGGGGACCGTGCTGGTGGTGGCACTCGTCGCCGCCGCGGTCTTCGCGATACTGCTGGTCCTGGCGATCACGGCCGCAGTCTCGGCTGCGGGCAGGGCAGCCAGCGCCGCGGATCTGGCCGCACTGGCTGCCGCCGACACCGCACGGGGATTGTCTGCGGGGGAGCCTTGCGGTGTTGCCGCGGAGGTTGTGGCACGCAACGGTGCCGTGCTGGTGGATTGCCGCAGGACCGGGCCCGGCGGAGTCATCGTCGATGTCTGGACCTCCGTGGCGGCGGGCCCCGGAACTCAATGGCTGTCCGGCTGGGGACTCGATGGCACGGGCCGGTCCCGGGCCGGGCCACCCACCGGGCCCTGGAGCGGCCCGGTTAGTTCCTTTCAAGCCGTGCGTGACGCAACAACAGCCCCAGCAAGGTGACGGCACCGGCCTTGTCCAGGGGGTTGTTCCTGTTGCCGCACTTGGGCGATTGGACACACGAGGGGCAGCCGGCATCGCACTCGCAGGCCATGATCGCTTCGCGGGTTGCGCTGAGCCACGTGGTCACCCGTTCAAACGCGCGTTCAACGAAGCCGGCGCCGCCCGGGTAGCCGTCATAAACGAAAATGGTCGGCATGCCGGTATCCATATGCAGTGCGGTGGATACGCCGCCGATATCCCAGCGGTCGCTGGACGCCACCAACGGAAGCATGCCAATCGCGGCATGTTCTGCGGCGTGCAGGGCGCCGGGTGCGGCATCGGGCAGGATCCCCGCACTCGCCATCTCCCGCTCGGGAACCGTGAACCAGATGGCCTTGGTGAAGAGGTCCCGGGCGTCGAGCTCCAAGGGCTCCTCACCCAACACCTCGTTGCTGGCCACCGCTTTGCGCTGGAAGGAGACCACTTGGGTGGTGACCTTCACGTCACCGAAGTGCACCTGTGTCGGGCCCCAGTCGTGGGTCCGGTGGACCTCGAGCACGTCGATGGTGGTGATGTCCCGGGCTTGGGTGTAGTAGTCGGGAGTCGCCCGGTTCACCAAGACGCAGTGGTCCCGTTCGTTGAGTTCTTCCACCACGTAGGTCGACCCCTGGTGGACGTAAACGGCTCCGGTGTGTGCCTGGTACTGGGTTTGTGGTGAGTCCATGGTCCCGAGCAGTGCGCCGGTCTGGGCATCGATGATATTCATCGGCCCACCCCCGTCAGCGCGCAGGTTCACCATGGAGGCGGCACTCTCGGGGTGGGTCCAGAACCAGCCCGATGGCCGGCGCCGCAGGTAGCCGCGTTCGACCAGCGAGTCGAGGAGGCCGGCCGCAGTGGGCCCGAAGAGCGGGACCTCATCGACGCGCAGCGGCTGTTCGGCGGCAGCTGCGCAAAGGTGCGGGCCCAATACGTAGGGGTTCGAGGGGTCGAAGACGGTGGCCTCGACCGAAACATCGAAGATCGCCTCCGGGTGGTGGACCAGATAGGTATCCAACGGGTCGTCACTGGCCACGAATGCGGCCAAGGCATCTTGACCGGCCCGCCCGGCGCGACCGATCTGCTGGAAGAAGGAGGCCCTGGTCCCCGGCCACCCGGCCACCAACACGGTGTCCAGCCCGGCCACGTCGATACCCAGTTCCAGCGCCGAGGTCGAGGCGATCCCCAGCAGCTCGCCGCTGCGCAATTGACGTTCCAGAGTCCGCCGTTCCTCGGGGAGGTACCCAGAGCGGTAGGCGGCGATCCGGCCGGGGAGGCTCGGGTGCACCTCGTCCACCAGACGCCTGGAGATGGTGGAGATGGTCTCCGCCCCGCGTCGTGACTTGATGAAGGCGATGGTGCGGACCTGCCCACTGACCAGGTTGGCCAGCAAGTCAGCGGTCTCCGCGATGACGGTTCGCCGCACAGGTGCGCCATTCTCGCCGCGGGAATCGGTGAGTGGAGGCTCCCACAGGGCGACGACAGTTTGTCCGTGCGGGGAAAAGTCGGTGGTCACTTCCACTGCCTCGTCGCCGATGAGCCGGCCGAAGGACTGCCCCGGTTCGGAACTGGTCGCGGAGGCTCCGATGAACACCGGGCTCGCACCATAGTGGTCGCAGATTCGCCGGAGCCGTCGCAGGAGGTTCGCCACATGGGAACCAAAGACGCCCCGGTAGCTGTGGGCCTCATCGACGATGACGTAGGACAGGCGTCGGAAGAAGCGGGCCCAGGCTGGGTGGTTCGGAAGGATGCCGAAATTCAACATGTCGGGGTTCGTCAGCACAAAGTTCGCATGGTCGCGGATCCAACGGCGTTCGCCGGGCTCGGTGTCACCGTCATAGGTGGCGACCTTGAGCGTCGGCAGGCGCAGCCCAGCCAGGGCCGATTGCTGGTCCGCGGCCAGGGCCTTGGTCGGAGACAGATACAGAACGACGGCTCCGCTGGCCTGCAGCGTCACCGTCTGATCGAGTTCGGCCCGGTGGATCGCATCCAGGGTCGGGAGCAGATAGGCGAGTGATTTTCCCGATGCCGTCCCTGTCGCCACGATCGTGTGGTGGCCCTCGTGGGCACTCATGGCTGCCTGCACCTGGTGAAGCCAAGGACGCGCCGCGCCGGAGCGCCCAAAGGCATCGGATACCTCGGGATGGACCCACTCGGGCCACGGGCCGTGCACGGCCTCGCGCGCCGGGACGACGCGAACATGCGTCAGCGCCTCGGGGGAGACGCCGTGGCCCAGCTGGGCGATGAGTGGATGGTGTTCGGTCACCGCATCATTGTGGCATCGATGACCGACAAAGTGGGCGGGCTCAGTCCCGCTTGCCTTCAAGCTGCACGATGGTGCCGATCGGGGTCCAACCCAGGAACTGGTAGAGCGCCTGGCCGTCTACCGAGGCGACCAGCAGGCCCTCCTCGACATCGTGTTCGAGGGCGAGGGACACCAGTGAGCGCATGACCAGGCTGCCGAGGCCCTTGCGGCGGAAGTCCGGGGCCGTGATGATCCGGTCGAACACGGCGAATTCCTCGACTACCGCGACATGTCCGCTGGCAGCGACGACCTCCGGATCGGATTCAAGATGGATGGAAACGTAGGAGTGCTTGCCGTCGCGTTCGGTCTCGATCGTGAAACCCTCAGCCGGGAGCGGGGACTCGACGTCCTGGCCGGTCATGTCGGCGACCATCAAAGCCTCGTCCGATGCGACAACGCTCAGACCGGCTGCACGGGCAGCATCACCCATCGACTGCGAGTCGCCGGTGACGGCGGTGAGTCGGCGTGCGGGGTGCTTGTTCAGGGTCTCGCCGACGGCCACGAGTTCTTCGGAACTGGGCTCATGGATGATGTATTCCCAGTCTCCGCTGGTGTCGTGGCGGAGGGCAGCGTGGACGCGCCCTTCCTGGCGGCTTTCATAGCCGCGTGCACCCACCCAACCGGTGACCCAGGTGCCAATCAGATTGTCGTTCGCAGTCGATCCCATGTTCCCGACACTACCCGGTGAGTGGTGCATGGTGGGAGCCGGTTCCGTAACAGTTTCCATTCTGTAGTGAATTGTTAACATCCTCCCGCGTCGTCACCGATAGGGCGTGAAAACCCCGGGACGACGGCGGCACAGCCGGACTCGTCCGCGCGCATTACCCTTAAGGGATGGCCCAGCATCGCATCGTTCTCTTCTACGCCTTCAGCCCACTTCCCGACCCTGAGGCCATCCGCCTCTGGCAGCGCTCGCTGCTCGAACAGTGGGGGCTGCGGGGGCGCATTCTGATTTCGAAGGACGGGATCAACGGCACCGCCGGCGGAGAGATTCGAGCCGTCAAGCAGTATGTGAAAGCCACGCGGGAATATCCGGCCTTCCATCGGATGGACATCAAGTGGAGTGACGGCTCGGCCGAGGACTTTCCCCGGATATCGGTCAAGGTCCGCGACGAGATCGTTTCCTTCGGAGCCCCTGGCGAACTCACCGTGACGGGGGATGGGGTGCAGGGTGGCGGCCGGCACCTGACTCCCGAGCAGGTGCACGAACTGGTGGACAGCCGGCGCGCGACCGGCGAAGAGGTGGTGTTCTTCGACGGGCGCAACGCCTTCGAAGCGCAGATCGGCAAGTTCAAGGACGCCGTGGTGCCCCAGGTGGAGACCACGCACGACTTCATCCGGGAGCTGGACTCCGGGAAGTACGACGAGCTCAAGGACAAACCGGTGGTGACCTATTGCACCGGGGGCATCCGCTGCGAGGTGCTCTCCTCGCTGATGGTCAACCGCGGTTTCCGTGAGGTCTACCAGCTCAAGGGCGGGATCGCCCGGTACGGCGAAAAGTACGGTGACAAGGGGCTATGGGAGGGCTCGCTCTACGTCTTCGACCGGCGCATGCACCTGGAATTCACCCCGGACGCGGTCACCGTCGGACGATGCGTGGGATGCGAGGCCCCGACGAACAAGTTCGAGAACTGCGCTACCCCGTCCTGCCGCAAGTTGCGGTTGTTCTGCCCCGAGTGCGCGGCAGATGACGCGCTGCGGCTTTGCCCCGATTGCTATGCCTCAGGCCACCAGGCCGTGGAGGCATCGACGATTTCCTGAGCGGCCTCCTCGACGGCAAACGTCTCGAAACCGCGGGCCAGGTAATTGGCCAGCGCGGCGGGGCCATCCAGGGAGCAGGTGTGGACCCAGACACGCTGGATGGGGGCGATGTCAGGGCACCTGGTGTGCAGGTCCCAGGCGCGAGCGGTGACCTCCGCCAGCAGCGGACCGCCGAGTCCGCGCCCGAGTTGTTCGGGAAGCAGCCCGAAATAGACGATCTCCACCACCCCATCGGGCGTGCCCGCCAGTTCCGCATAGCCGCCGGGGGCTCCATCGACCGTGAGGACCCACGTTTCGCTTCCGGACCGGTGGATGGCTTCCGCCCATTCGCCGCGTGTCAGGGGCAGTCGATCTGCCCAGTTCCAGCTGCTGCCCACCGACCTGTACAGGAACTTGCTGAATTCGGGGGTGATGTCCGGGACACGGTCAATCCGGCACTGCGGCGGCAGCGTCCGAGACGGCGGATGGACGGCGTCGGGGGAGAGCATCTGCAACGATGTCGTCGTGACGTGGGGCATGGCAGCTCCTGGGGGCGTGTGGTGGGCAGTGCATCGGCAGCCTATCGGCCACTAAGCTCTGCAGCGTGAATACTACGGATGCCTTCGCCGTCATCGACCATGCCCCACGCAGCGATGACCAGGAATTGCTGGACACGCTGGCCGCCGACCTGCGTGCCGCTCGCTACCACCATGATGCCGTCACCGCTCTCCTGGGCGAGAGCGCCCACGAGGCGCTCGGGCGCGACCAGACGGTCCCGGCGATGCTGGTCATCGACGATGCCATCACCCGCGGGGAGCCCGCCCCGCTGGTGTACCTGGTCAGGCTCTGGCTGCTGGGCATGACGGTGGAACGCGACCAGATCGACGCTGCCCTCCCGGGCCTGGGCGCCGCCGGAGCCGAGCAGCTCGGACTGATCGAGCCCGCTGACGGTCTGTTCCGGGCTGCCGTGGACGTCCGTCCACATGCCAGCGACGCGGATGCGGAGGTCTGGGTGGCCAGCGACCTGGGTGCCCACCAGCGGCCGGGAGTGCTCGGACATGACCACGTGCTCGGCATTGGCCGGGCCTCGTTGACCTTGGCCCAGGCAGTGATCAGGAGGCCCGTGGAATGTGCCCTGGATCTGGGGACCGGCTGCGGGATCCAGCTATTCCATCTCCTGCCCCACTGCCGCCAGGTCGTGGCGACCGACATCTCGCAGCGCGCGCTGGCGTTCACCCGTTTCAACCTCCTGCTCAACCACCGCGCACTCCATGTGGACCCGGCCCGGCTCGAGGACCGCGTGCAGCTTCGGCTGGGTTCGCTCCTGGAGCCCGTGCAGGGGGAGCATTTCGACCTGGTGGTCTCGAACCCGCCATTCGTGATCACCCCGCGACATGAGGGTGAGAGTTCGGAAGACCAGTTCACCTACCGGGACGGAGGCATGGCCGGTGATTCGCTCGTCGAGGCGCTGGTGCGTGGACTCCCGGAGGTGCTGGCCCCGGGCGGCGAGGCGCAGATGCTGGCGAACTGGGAGATCACCGAGCCACCCGTGGAGGCCGCTACTGGCGACAGCCTGGACGACAAGATAGGAGATAAGTCTTCCAGTGACAAAACACCTGATGATTGGAGCCGGCGCCCGAGGTCCTGGGTGCGCGAGGGGACGGAGGCCTGGTTCATCCAGCGGGACCGGACCGAACCGGCGCTCTACGCGGAAACCTGGCTGCGCGATGCCTCCCAGGGGCGGGACCGCGCAGCCTACGATGCCGCCTATGCCGACTACCTGGCGGATTTCGCGACCCGGGACGTGGCGGAGATCGGGTTTGGGATGCTGTGGTTGCGCCGTCCGGCGGTGCCCGGCCAGAAACCCTTCGGTGTTCGATTCGAAGAGATCTCCCATCCGGTCGAGCAGCCCATCGGCCCCTACCTGGGTGCCCAGATCGACGCCGTTGACTCACTGGCCCACCGCGACGTGGCCGATCTGCTGCTCACGGTGGCCGACGATGTCACCGAGGAGCGGCACCAGCGCCCGGGCGCAGAGCACCCCGGGGTCATTCTCCTGCGCCAAGGTGCGGGCCTGAGGCGGACCACGCTGCTGTCCTCGGCGGAGGCCGGATTCGTCTCCGCTTGCGATGGTGAATACAGTGCCGGAGTCTTGGCGCGGGCCGTGGCGTCGCTGGTCGAGGGTGACCCCGAGGAGACCTTTGAGGACCTACTGGCCAGTGTTGGCCGACTCGTTACACAGGGGTTCCTCACGGAAATGCGAAACAAAGGCTAAAGTTTTTCCACATGACGCAGAACACATCCGTGGGGAGCCCGCCAGACGACGCGGGCATCCGACGACATACGGACAATCCGGTGGTCATCAGCGACCCGCAGGCCATCAGGGCCCTGGCCCACGAGGCGCGTCTGGAGGTCCTGGAGGAACTCTTCGCCTCCCAGGCAACCCGAACGGCCACCGAACTGGCCTCGCGGTGCAACCTCACCCCGAGCGCGATGAGCTACCACCTGCGTGCGCTGGAGAAATACGGCTATGTCGAGCGCGCCGCCAGCGAGGGCGACGGCCGCGAACGCCGATGGAAGGCAGCGGGGGACCAGCTGGTGGTTGGCTCGCTGACCGATTCCATCGCGGCGAAGAATGCGTTCCTCAACGTCCAGCTCAATGCCTTTCGTGAACGCCTGACCGCCGAGATCAACCGACGCGATGCCGAACGCAAGGCGGGAATCGAGCCTGCTCCGGGTCGTGCCCCGGTCCTGACCACGGGCATGGTCTTCCTGCGCAAGGAACTCCAGGATGAGTTCGCCAAACGCGTGTACGCACTCGTTGACGAATACGAGGCGATGGCCGAGCCGGAGGAGCGGGGTGTGGAAGGCGAACGCGTCTACTACATGCTCTCGTTCCTGCCCGAAAAGCGTGGTGCCGACAACTGATCCGTAGAACGCGGCGTTGGCCACACCTGGTCGCGCGGCTTGCGGTGGGTGGCCCCGGACCGGCTAACCTAGTGCAAGAATGAGCAGGCGCGCCCCGTTTGGCGTGCCGTCAGCTGCAAATAGGAGTGTTGTGCCCGCCAAGGCCAAGGAAAAAACCGGCAAGAAACTCGTGATCGTCGAGTCACCGGCCAAGAGCAAGTCCATCGCCAAGTACCTGGGCGATGGCTTCGTCGTGGACGCATCCGTCGGTCACATCCGGGATCTTCCGCAGCCTTCGGAGCTGCCGGCGGAGCTGAAGAAGTCGCCCGTGGGGAAGTTCGCCGTCGACCTGGAGAACGACTTCGAGCCGTATTACGTGGTCTATCCGGATAAGAAGAAGAAGGTGTCCGAGCTCAAGGCCGAGCTCAAGGATGCCGACGAACTCTATCTGGCAACCGATGCGGACCGCGAGGGCGAGGCCATCGCGTGGCACCTGTTGCAGGTCCTGAAGCCCAAGGTCCCGGTGTACCGGCTGGCCTTCACCGAGATCACCAAAGAGGGCATCGCCCGGGCCATGGAGAACATCCGTGAGCTCGACACCGACTTGGTCGACGCCCAGGAAACCCGGCGTGTGCTGGACAGGCTCTATGGGTACGAGATCTCCCCGGTGCTGTGGCGCAAGGTGGCCCGCGGCCTTTCCGCAGGCCGCGTGCAGTCCGTGGCCACCCGTCTGGTGGTCGAGCGCGAACGCGAACGCATGGCCTTCCGCTCGGCCTCGTATTGGGACCTGGCCGGCGAATTCGCCACGGGCGCGGGGGAATCCTTCCGCGCCAAGCTCGTCGCCGTCGACGGAGGCCGGGTTGCCTCCGGCCGCGACTTCGATGACCGCGGTGGATTGAAGACCCCGAAGTCGGGCACCGCCGTCGTGCATCTTGATGAGGCGGCCGCCACCTCCCTGGCCACCGGTCTGCAGGACAGCACGTTCGCCGTCACCAGCGTCGACACCAAGCCCTACACCCGCCGTCCGGCCGCGCCGTTCACGACCTCGACGCTGCAGCAGGAGGCCTCCCGCAAGCTGCGCTGGTCTTCGAAATCGACCATGCAGGTGGCGCAGCGGCTGTATGAAAACGGCTATATCACCTATATGCGTACCGACTCGGTCTTCCTCTCCAACGAGGCGGTGAACGCTGCCCGCAAGCAGGCGGCGGAGCTGTACGGCCAGGATTCGGTTCCCGCGAAGCCGCGCGTCTACAAGTCGAAGTCGGACAGCGCGCAGGAGGCCCACGAGGCCATCCGCCCCGCGGGCGATGCCTTCCGGCGCCCCCGCGACGTGAAGTCCCAGCTCGGCGGCGACGAGTTCCGCCTCTACGAGCTGATCTGGAAGCGCACCGTCGCCTCGCAGATGGCCGATGCCAAGGGCTCGACCGCCTCCGTCCGGCTGGCCGGCGAGGCCACCGACGGACGGCGCGCCGAATTCTCGGCCTCCGGCACCGTCATCACCTTCCGGGGATTCCTGGCCGCCTACGAGGAAGGCAAGGACATTTCCGCGCAGGAGGAAGCGGAGAACGACGCCGAACGCCGGCTCCCGCAGCTGGCCTCCGGTGATGCGCTGAACGGCACCGAGATCACCGCCAGCGGCCACGAGACCTCCCCGCCGCCGCGCTACACGGAAGCCTCGATCGTCGCCGAGCTGGAGGAACGCGAAATCGGGCGTCCCTCGACCTTCGCTCCGACGATCTCCACCATCATGGACCGCGGTTATGTCACCAAGCGGGGCGGGGCCCTGGTCCCGAGCTGGATCGCCTTCTCGGTGATCCGCCTGCTCGAGGAGCACTTCGCGAAGTACGTGGACTACGGGTTCACCGCACGGCTGGAAGACGATCTGGACGAGATCGCCAAGGGCCACAAGGGTCGCTCCGCCTGGCTGAAGGACTTCTACTTCGGTGCCACCGAGGGAACCGGCCTGCAGGGCATCGTGGAGAACCTGGGCGACATCGACGCCCGGGCCATCAACTCGATCGACATCGCCCCCGGGATCGTGCTGCGCGTGGGCAAGTTCGGCCCCTACCTGGAGCGGCCGCTGCCGGCCGATGCCCCCGAGGGCACCGAACCCGAGCGTGCCAACGTCCCCGAGGACCTGGCCCCCGACGAGCTCACCGTGGAAAAGGCCATCGAGCTGATGGAGAACTCCGGTCCCTCCGAGAAGGCCCTGGGGACCGACCCGGAAACCGGGCGGGAAATCGTCGCCAAGGACGGCCGCTACGGACCGTACGTGACCGAGGTCATCGTCGAGCCCACCGAAGAGGAGCTCGCCGCCCAGCCGGTCGAGTACTACAAGAACGGCAAGCCCAAGCCGCCGAAGAAGCCCGCCAAGGTCAAGCCGCGGACCGGTTCGCTGTTCAAGTCGATGTCCCTGGAAACCGTCACCCTCGAGGACGCGCTGAAGCTCATCTCGCTGCCGCGGGTCCTCGGTGCCGATGCCGAGGGCGTGGAGATCACCGTGCAGAACGGCCGCTTCGGACCGTATCTGAAGAAGGGCACCGACTCGCGCTCGATCGGCAGCGAGGAGGAGATCTTCACCATCACGCTGGAGCAGGCACTGGAGATCTACTCGCAGCCCAAGCAGCGCGGTGGGCGTGCCGCGACGCCTCCGCTGGCGGAATTCGGTCCGGACCCGGTCTCCGAGAAGCCGATCGTGGTCAAGGAGGGGCGCTTCGGTGAATACATCACCGACGGCATCACCAACATCACGGTCCCCCGGGGCACCAGCATCGAGGACCTGACGCGTGAGTACGCCGTTGAACTGCTCGCCGAGAAGCGCGCCAAGGGACCGGTGAAACGCGGCGCCGGCAAGGCCCCGGCCAAGCGGCCCGCCGCCAAGAAGAAGAAGTAGCGCGGACGGGGCCACGATGCGACTGGGCGTCCTCGATATCGGTTCGAACACGGTGCATCTGCTGCTCATCGATGCCTACCCGGGGGCCCGGCCCACGGCCTTCGCCTCGCATAAGCGCCCGCTCTCCCTCGTCGCGTTCCTGGACGAGGAAGGGGCGATCACCGAGCAGGGGCAGCGCGAGTTGCTGGACTTCGTCCACGAGGCCTCGCAGTTCGCGACCCGGCACCGGGCCGAGGACCTGCTGGCCTTCTGCACGTCGGCGATCCGCAACGCCAGCAACGGCCCCGAGGTCATCGAGCGGGTGGTGCAGGAAACCGGGATCCGGCTGACCGAGCTTTCGGGTGAGCAGGAAGCGGGGATGACGTACTACGCGGTCCGCCGCTGGTTCGGCTGGAGTTCGGAGCGCATCCTGGATCTGGACATCGGTGGCGGTTCCTTCGAGATGGCCTACGGCACCGATGAATTCCCGGAGCTGGCGCTCTCCGTGCCGTTGGGGGCCGGCCGGTTGACCCGGGACTGGCTGCCCGGGGACCCGCCCCGCACCGCGGATGTGAAGGCGCTCAAGGCCTACGTCAAGGAGACCCTGGCCGAGCCGGCGGCGTTGCTCGCCGAACGGCCGCGTCCCACCCTGGTCACCGCCACCTCCAAGACCTTCAGGTCGCTGGCCCGGATCACGGGATCGGCCCCCAGTGCCGACGGGATCCACGTCAAGCGCGTGCTGCGGCTGGAGGACCTGAAACTCTGGGGCCGCCGGCTGGAGGCCATGACCGCCCAGGAACGCAGCGAACTGCCGGGGGTCTCGGAGATCCGTGCCCCGCAGATGCTGGCCGGTGCCATCGTTGCCGCGGCGGCGATGAACGTGCTGGGCATCAAATCCGTGCGCATTTGCCCGTGGGCCCTGCGTGAGGGGCTGATCCTGCGCCGGTTTGATCACCTGATCTTTGACGGCCCGTTACCTCTGGGGAGTAGCGTGGGAGTGGGCCAGGTCGAACTGGGACAGCTGCCGGGTTTGCCCGCCGGTGCCGCCGAATGAGAAGAGGGAGCCAGGTCATGTCGAAGGATTCGGTCCAGGTCGGATTGTCCAGTGCATCGGTGTTCCCCCTGAACGTCCACGATGCCTTTGCCGTCTCGCGGGACCTCGGGTACGACGGCGTCGAGGTCCTGGTGACCGGAAACCACCTCTCGCAAGACCCCCGCAAGCTCAATGAACTCAGTTCCCGCTACGACCAGCCGATCCTGGCGATCCATGCCCCGACCCTGTTGCTGACCCAGCAGGTGTGGGGAGGAGCCTGGTCGAAGATCGAAAAGTCCGCGGCCATGGCCCGGCAAGTGGGGTGCGACGTCGTCGTGGTCCACCCGCCGTTCCGGTGGCAGGGAAGCTACGCCACCGGCTTTGCCGACGGCGTCAAGCGCATCATGGACGAACACGGTGTGCGCATCGCCGTCGAGAACATGTACCCCTGGAGGGCCCGCGGCCGGGAGACGAAGATGTACCTGCCGCACTGGAACCCCGTACCCCAGCCCTACGACTTCGTGACCTGGGACTTCTCCCACGCGGCCATCGCCAACGTGGACTCGTTCCAGGCCATGCGGGAACTCGGCGACCGGCTCAGCCACGTGCACCTCTGCGACGGCCTGGACAACGGCAAGGACGAGCACCTGGTCCCCGGCCGTGGCACCCAGCCGGTCATCGCCGCCATGCAGCACCTGCGCGACAGCGGGTGGGATGGCCATGTCGTCGTCGAGGTCTCCACGCGGAAGGCCAAGGGCGCCGGGGAGCGCGAGGAGTGGCTGGCCGAAACGCTGCGTTTCGCCCGCGAGCACCTGGCCCCCGCGTCGGCCAACGCCCCGGCTGACTCGAGCACGCACGCCTCCTGAAGTCGGGTCGCCCGGCATGCAAAAATAGGGCCATGTCTACTTCGAACACGTCCGCGAACAGCACCCGCACCGTCCAGCGCTTGGCCTTCATCGGCACCGGCAACATGAACGGGGCGATCCTGCGGGGCATCCTGGCCAGCGGGTTCGACGCCTCCAACATCACCGCCACCGTCCGCGGGACCGACAAGGCCGCCCGGCTGGCCGACGACACCGGCGTGCTGGCACTGGCCACCCACGACAACGCCGACGCGAACCGCAGGGCCGTCACGGACGCCGACGTCGTCTTCCTGGGCGTCAAGCCGGTCGGCATCCAGGATGCCTGCCGGGACATCGCCGGCTCCCTCGCCCCCGACACCGTCGTCGTCAGCGTGGCAGCCGCCGTGACCACCGCCATGATCGAGGCGGCGCTTCCCGCCGGGCAGCCGGTGGTGCGGTCGATGCCCAATACCCCCCTGACGGTCGGCCAGGGGGTGGTCGCCCTCGCCGGCGGAACCTCGGCCTCCGAGGCAGACGTCGCCGCAGTGGTCACGCTCTTTTCCGGGGCGGGTCTGGTGCGGGTTGTGGCCGAGGACCAGCTGGATGCCGTCTCGGCCGTCAGCGGTTCGGGGCCGGCCTACGTGTTCTACCTGGCCGAGGCGATGGCCCAGGCGGGGGAGCGGCTCGGGCTCGATGCCGGGCTCTCCCGCGACCTGGCGCGGGCCACGGTCGCCGGTGCCGGTGCCATGCTCGATGATCCGCACGCCGACCCCTCGGCCCTGCGCACGGCTGTCACCAGCCCGAACGGGACCACCCAGGCGGCGCTCGAGGGCTTCGACGCGGCCGGCATCCCGGAGGGCATTGCCTCCGGGGCCCGGGCGGCGGCCGACCGGGCGGCACAGATCACGCAGGAACTGGGCGGCTGAGCCGGGGCTGCACCCCGCACCCAGGCGCCGCCGGTCCGGTCAGGGGCGGGCGGCGAACCGTTCGAGCAGGTCCACGTGCCCGGAAACGATCAGCACGTCGCGCCGGGTGACCTTGGTGTCGGGCTGTGCGTAGGTGAAGTCCTCGCCGGGTGATTTCACGCCCACGATCGTCACGCCGTACTTGGACCTGACCTGCGATTCGCCCAGGGTGAACCCCTGGGTCTCCTTCGGCGGGTACATCTTCACGATGGCGAACCCGTCGTCGAATTCGATGAAGTCCAGCATGCGGCCACCGACCAGGTGGGCGGCGCGGACGCCGGCGTCCGCCTCGGGGTAGACCACGTGGTTGGCGCCAATCCGGGAAAGGATCTTGCCGTGCGAGGGGGTGATCGCCTTGACCCAGAGGTGCTCCACCCCGAGGTCGACCAGGTTGACGGTGATCAGCACGGAGGACTCGATCGAGGTGCCCACGCCGACGACCGCCGAGGTGAAGTCCTGCGCGCCGAGCTGGCGCAGCGCATCGACGTTGGTGGCATCGGCCTCCACCACATGGGTCAGCGTCCCCGCCCATTTCTGCACGAGCTCCTGGTTGCGTTCGATCGCCAGGACCTCGCGGCCCTGGCGGACCAGCTGCTCTGCCACGGCGGCGCCGAAACGTCCGAGCCCGATGACCAGGACGGGGGCGTTGTGGTCAGATTTGTTGTCAGCCAATGATCGGCCTCTCTTCGGGGTAGTGGTAGAGCTGGTTGCGCTGGCGCAGGCTCAACGCCGTCGCCAGTGTAATCGTGCCCACGCGGCCGGCGAACATGAGCGCGGAGAGCACGTACTTGCCCTCCGGGGGAAGTTCGGCGGCCAGGCCGGTGCTCAGGCCTACGGTGGCGAAGGCCGAGATCGAATCGAAGAGCACGCGGTCCAGCGGCTGGCCGCTGATGCCCAACAGCATGCCGGTGGCGACGCTGACCAGGGTGGCACCGAGGACGACGACGGAGATCGCCACCCGCATGGTGCTCTCCGGGATGCGCCGGCCGAAGGCACGGATGTCCGAATCGCCGCGGGCCTCGGCGACGATCGCCAGGAACATCACGGCAATCGTGGTGACCTTGATGCCACCGGCGGTCGAGGCCGAACCGCCACCGGCGAACATGAGCGCATCGGTCAGCAGCATGGTCGACGGCTCGAGCTGGTTCTGGTCGACGAGGTTGAACCCCGTCGAACGCGTCATCACCGAGGCGAAGAACGAGTGGATGAGCTTGTCCCACAGGCCCATGCCTCCGATGGTCTCGCGGTTGTTCCACTCCATGGCCCCCCAACCGACGGTGCCCAGGAAGAGCAGGATGCCGGAGACGACGATGGTCAGCTTCGTGTGCAGGTTCCATTTGCGGTAGCTGCCCCGGTAGACGATGAGCACCATCAGGACCGGGAAGCCCAGGGAGCCGATGATGGCGCCGATCATCAACGGGATCAGCACCCACAGGTCGGTCTCGTAGGGGACCAGTCCGTCGGAATGTGGGGTGAAACCGGCGCTGTTGAAGGCCGATACGGCGTAGAAGATGCCGTGCCAGATGGCCCGGCCGAGGGGTTCGCCCAGGACGATGAATCGGGGGGCCAGCGCCAGGGCCAGCAGGGCCTCGATCGTCACCGAGGTGGTGATGACGATGCGCAGCAGCGTGCCGACTTCGCCGAGTCGCCCCACATTCTGGATGTTCATCGCCTCCTGGGCGCGGAGCTTACCGCGCACACCCAACCGCTTGCTGACGGCCAGGGAGAGCACGGAGGCCAGCGTCAGGATGCCCAAACCGCCCATGAAGATGCCCAGGATGATGATGACCTGGCCAAAGAGCGACCAGTGCGTCGCCGTGGAAACCACGGTCAGGCCCGTGACGCAGACGGCCGATGTGGCGGTGAACAAGGCGTCGTGCAAGGGGGTGAATTCACCGCTGGAGGAAGCTGCCGGCAGCGACAGGATCGTCGTGAACAGGGCAATGACCAGCGCGAAGACGACGATGGCCAAACGCGCCGGTGAGGTCGCGGCGAGGGCATCCACGAAGTCGCGGGACCCCTGGAGGAACCGCGGCACGGCGTTCGCCCACGTCAGCATCGTGGGTTGCGGTGGGGACGACATGGTCTGCGGCGGCTCCGGGAACTGTGGATTCCGGGCGTTTCCCGGCACTGTCCACAGTAAAGCACCCGACGTCGTCTGGGCCGTGGGCAAACGCCGAAGCGACGCCGATCACAGCTCCGGCGGCCGGATCGCGTAGCCTGAGCCGGTGAGCATGAGTACACCGCCGTCACCACCCACCGAGGTCCTCTGGAGCGAGGACCTGATGTCGTACCGCTTTAGCGACAGCCACCCGATGCACCCCTCGCGTCTGGACCTGACCATGCGGATGATCGAGGGGCTGGGGATCCTCGAACGCCGGAACATCTCACTGCTCCCGCCCCGGGTCGCCACCGACGACGAATTGGCCGCCGTCCACGACCGGGACTACATTGCGGCAGTGCGCCACGCGGGTGAGCACCCGGGCGAGGTCAATGAGCAGCGGGGCCTGGGAACGGAAGACGATCCGGCGTTTGCCGACATCCACATCGCCAGCGCCCGGCTGGCCGGGGGATCGATCCAGGGGGCCGAATCGATCCTGGCCGAACGCTCACTGCACGTGGTCAACTTCGCCGGAGGCATGCACCATGCTGCCCGGGGCAGGGCCAGCGGATTCTGCATCTACAACGACGCGGCCCTGGCGATCCAGCGGTTGCTCGATGGTGGCACCCAGCGGGTGGTCTACATCGACGTGGACGCCCACCATGGCGACGGCACCCAGTCGATCTTCTGGGACGATCCGCGGGTGCTGACCATCTCCCTGCACGAATCCGGCATGTCGTTGTTCCCGGGAACCGGTTTCGCCAACGAGGCCGGGGGCCCCGAGGCCCTGGGCGGCGCGGTCAATGTCGCCTTGCCCGCGGGAACCGGTGATGCCGGTTGGCTGCGGGCCTTCCATGCCGTCGTCCCCCAACTGGTGGCGGCATTTGGCCCCGAGGTCATCGTCAGCCAACACGGTTGCGACGGGCATCGCGGCGATGACCTGAGCAACCTGCGACTGAGCGTCGACGGGCAACGCCAAAACGCCCTGGACATCTCCGACCTGGCCCAGAAGCATTGCCAGGGCCGCTGGATAGCCACCGGCGGTGGCGGGTACAACCTCATCGACGTGGTCCCGCGCGCCTGGAGCCACCTCGTGGCCATCGCCGGCGGGCAGCCGGTCCCGTTGCGCACCGAAGTCCCCACCCCCTGGCTGGAATATGTGCTGGAACGCTACGGGGCGCAGGGGCCACGGCTGATGAACGACGGCGTGGATCTGTGGTGGCGCTCGTGGGAAGTCGGATATGACCCCGCCGACGCCGTGGACCGCACGATCATGGCCACCCGCAAGGAGATCTTCCCGTTCTACGGGCTGGACCCCTGGTTCGACTGAGCAGGTCACCGCGTGGGGCGATGCCCCGGACGATATATGCAGATAGGGTGATGAAATGACTTCCGACGATGTCTTTTCCGTCCTGGCAGATCCCACCCGGCGCCGCATCCTCGACGCGCTGCGGGAGGGCGAGAACTCGGTGGGCGACCTGGTCCAGGCCCTCGAGGTATCCCAGCCGACCGTCTCCAAGCACCTGAAGGTCCTGCGCGAGGCAGGCGTCTTGCGGATGCGGGCCGATGGGCAACGGAGGATCTACGCCGTGGAGCCCGGGGCCCTGCACCCCGCGGCGACCTGGCTCTCGGGATTCCCCCGGCATGACGCCCAGGACCACACCCCGACGGAGTCCGGCCGCGCAGGGTACAAGACGGCACCGCCGATCGGCAACACCCTGGTTCCGGCCGCGTCTGCCCCGGAGACCTCGGCGGACGCGACGGCACGTGCCTTGGAGGCAGCGGCGTCGTACCGCGCAGCCCAGCAGGCGCAACAGGAGCCGGCGGCCACCGTCAGAGCCGGGGCGGATGGCCGGGAATCGCCCGGGATTCCGGGGGCCGGGAACGCCCCGCAGCAGCTCGGCCGGACGGTCGGGCGCACCGTGGAACAGGTGACCGGACGCGCGCAGGACCTGCTGGAAAGGCTCCAGAAGCCCAAGTTCGGGCGCCGCCGCTAGGGCTGCGGGTGACCGGGGCCACGTTACGGACGGCCCCGGGGATCTTTACGACCGGTTGGGTCCAGCGGGCGGCGGCGTGCAATCGTACTTACCGGAGCGCCGACGCTCACCCGATGGGTGCCGTCGCGCCCACCTCAAGTTCAAAGGAGTACCGCTTGGATCAGCATCTGCTCGATATCCGCGAGGACGTTTTCCACCGCAACCAGGGGGAATCCGAATTCCACCAGGCCGTGACCGAGGTCTTCGAGAGCCTCGACGTCGTCATTGGCAAGCACCCCGAATACGCCGACGCGGCCATCCTGCAGCGCATGTGCGAACCGGAACGCCAGATCATCTTCCGTGTCCCGTGGGTCGATGACGCCGGCAAGACCCAGATCAACCGCGGTTTCCGCGTGGAGTTCAACTCCGCGCTCGGCCCGTACAAGGGCGGGCTGCGTTTCCACCCGTCGGTGTACCTGGGCATCGTGAAGTTCCTGGGCTTCGAACAGGTCTTCAAGAACGCGTTGACCGGCATGCCGATCGGCGGCGGCAAGGGCGGGTCCGACTTCGATCCGCGCGGCAAGTCCGACGCCGAGGTCATGCGCTTCTGCCAGTCGTTCATGACCGAGCTGTACCGCCACATCGGCGAATACACCGACGTTCCGGCCGGTGACATCGGCGTCGGCGGCCGCGAGATCGGCTACCTCTTTGGCCAGTACAAGCGCATCACCAACCGCTACGAATCCGGTGTGCTGACCGGCAAGGGCATGGGCTGGGGCGGATCGCTGCTGCGCCCGGAGGCCACCGGCTATGGCGCGGTGCTCTTCGCCCAGGAAATGCTCAAGACCCGGGGGGCCAGCTTCGACGGCCAGCGGGTGGTCGTCTCCGGTTCGGGCAACGTGGCCATCAACGCGATCGCCAAGGCCCAGACGCTCGGCGCGAAGGTCGTTGCGGCGTCGGACTCCGGCGGATACATCGTCGACGAGGCGGGGATCGACGTGGACCTGCTGCGCGAGATCAAGGAGGTCGAACGAGGCCGCATCAGCGACTACGTCGACCGCCGCGGCAGCAAGGTCGACTATGTCGAGTCCGGCAGCGTCTGGGACGTCGACGCCACCGTCGCCCTGCCCAGCGCCACGCAGAACGAGCTCGACGCCAAAGCCGCCAAGCGGTTGGTGGAGTACGGCATCGTGGCCGTCGCCGAAGGCGCGAACATGCCGTGCACCGCCGATGCCAGCCAGATCTTCCAGGACGCCGGCGTGCTGTTCGGCCCGGGCAAGGCAGCCAACGCCGGCGGCGTGGCCACCTCCGCCCTGGAGATGCAGCAGAACGCCAGCCGCGACTCGTGGAGCTTCGGACACACCGAACGCCGCCTCGAGGAGATCATGGTCGGCATCCACACCACCTGTGCGACCACCGCCGACGCCTACGGCAAGCCCGGAAACTACGTGGCCGGCGCCAACATCGCCGCGTTCACCAAGGTCGCCGACGCGATGCTCGCCCTGGGCGTCATCTAGGCATCACCGCCACAGACGGCACCACGATCGAGGGCCACTCCGCCGACGCTGCGGGGTGGCCCTCGATGTCTGCCAGAGTAGGGACATGGAGAATCCAGAACCACTATCGGGCCACCGGATCGATCCCGCAGCGGTGGACCAGGACGACATCGACGCCTACCGCACGCTGGCCGGGGACATCGCCTCGGGCACCGCAGTGGTCGCCACCCGCCATCACGGCCGGGACATCGCGGCGACGGTGACCGGATTCCTCGACGTCTCCTACGACCCGCCGACCATGCTCGTGAGCCTGTATGCCGACGGGCGCATCGCCGAGGCGGTCGAGGCAGCCGGCACCTGGACCCTGTCGCTGCTCTCCGGAGAACACGAGGGCACGGCCAACTGGCTCGCCAGCCCCGGGAACCCCGTCTACGGGCTGCTCCAGCAGATTCCGTTCAGCCGATCCCCGGCCTCCGGCGCTGCCGTCATCGACGGGGCCATCGCCTGGTTCGACCTGGGGACGACGGCGGTGCACCGGGTGGCTACGCATCTGGTCGTGGCCGGCGAGGTCCTGGCGATGGGCAGCGGTGACGACGCCCGGGCCGCCAATGACCCCCTGGTGCACTTCTCCCGGGAATACCGCCACCTGCGGTAGCCGCAGACTGCCCCGCCGCCGTCGTGCCGCGTCATATTCGCCACCGGGCGTGCGGCCGCGTCCGGGGCAGCGTTAGGGTGGGGGCATGACAACCCGTTGGTATGCGTATTTTGTGTCGGCTCTGGAGGAGCCTGCGACACGCTGATTGCGCATACCCACCTCCAGAGTCGACAGGGCCGGAACTCCAGTTCCCGGCCCTTTGCCATTGAAACGGCGGCCCTGGACGGTGTGGTCACACCCCGGTAGACCACTCGGGGCCGCAGTGGAAGGGCACGACGCCACCACCGAAAGGCCCCCCAGATGACCACCACCGGCCACGAAACCTCCATCGCCCCGAACACCGACGAACGCATTGTCGGGTACTCGCCGCTGCCCACGCCCGCCGAGCTGGGCGCCGACCTTCCCGCGGGCCCGCAGGCCCAATACACCGTGGCCCGGGCGCGGGAGGAAATCCGCGCCGTCCTGGACGGGCTGGATGAACGCCTGCTGGTCATCGTCGGCCCCTGTTCCATCCACGATCCGGTGACCGGATTGGAATACGCCCGCTCCCTGGCGCGCGTCGCCGCCCGCCATCGCGGCGAGCTGCTGGTGGTGATGCGCACCTACTTCGAGAAGCCGCGGACCACGCTGGGCTGGAAGGGCCTGGTCAACGACCCGGGCCTGGACGGCAGCCACGACATGGACACCGGCCTGCGCACCGCCCGTCGCTTCCTGCTCGACGTCACCGCCCTGGGATTGCCCACGGCCACCGAATTCCTCGAACCGGTCACCCCGCAGTACCTGGGCGACCTGGTGTCCTGGGGAGCCATCGGCGCCCGGACCGCCGAAAGCCAGATCCACCGCCAGTTGGTCTCGGGGTTGTCGATGCCCGTCGGGTTCAAGAACGGGACCGATGGTGGCCTGCAGGTTGCCCTCGACGCCTGCGCCGCGGCGGCCTCCGGGCAGGCGTTCCTGGGCATGGATCCCGAAGGGCGGGCCAGCATGGTGCGGACCGACGGCAATCCGGACGTGCACCTGGTGCTGCGGGGCGGGGCCACCGGGCCGAACTACTCCGACGCGGATATCGCCGCTTCCGCCGATGCTGCAGCTGCTTCCGGCGTGAACCCGCACCTCGTCGTGGACGCGAGCCATGCCAATTCCGGCAAGTCGCACGAGCGCCAGGCAGTGGTCCTCGACGAGCTGGCCGCCAGCATTGCCGCGGGGCAGGACCGGCTGGTCGGGGTCATGGCCGAGAGCTTCCTGGTACCCGGCGCCCAGAAGATCGTGCCGGGGGCCGCGCTGGTGCCCGGGCAGTCGGTGACCGACGCGTGCATGGGGTGGGAAGCAACGGAGACGGCACTGGACCACCTGGCCGAAGCGGTCCGGACCCGCATGGAGTCACGATGACGGGTGATTGACGGCAAGAGTTTCACAATCGTCCCACCAGCCACTAGGGTGGGTGCTAGACGGTATTGCGCGCGATTCGATCCGCGTGGTACCTCGCTGGGGTATTCCTTTCAGCCAGTTCAGGAGAAATTGTCGATGGCCGACGCTAAGAACTTTTCGAACTCGCGCTTCATGACGGTGGCCGAGGTCGCCGATATGATGCGTGTCTCGAAAATGACCGTGTACCGTTTGGTGCACGCCGGCGATCTTCCGGCAGTGCGTTTCGGCCGCTCCTACCGGGTGCCGGAAACGGCAGTCGAGGACTACCTGAAAACCGCCCGCGTGGACGGGGCATCGGAGACCGCGTGAGAACGTGGTCTGCGCCGGCCCCTCGGGCAAGGTAACCTGTTAAGGAACATTTAACGTCCGCGATGGTTGCTGCCTGCTCCCCGCGTGGCCGTCAGCAGTAATCAATCACCAGTCTGTGAGGAACCAAATGGGCTCAGTTATCAAGAAGCGCCGCAAGCGGATGGCCAAGAAGAAGCACCGCAAACTGCTTCGCAAGACGCGTCACCAGCGTCGTAACAAGAAGTAGCCACGCTGCGGGACAAGCTCCCGCGTGATGGCGAACAACGGCGGGATCACCTTCGGGTGGTCCCGCCGTCGTCATGCCCGGATGGGGAGTGGCCGCGATGGGGCGGGAGGCTTCAGCCGTGGAAGCGCCGTTTCATCATTTTCAGGCCCCGCCACAGCCCGTACACCGCACCCGAGTAGGTGGCCGTCCGCAGCCCGATGGTCGCGGCCCGGCGTCCGCGCCGGAAATCGTAGACCGGCCAATGGTGGTCCAACGCATGGCGGCGCAGCTTGGCGTCCGGATTGATCGCCACGGGATGCCCGACGGCCGTCAACAAGGGGACGTCGTTGTAGGAATCGCTATAGGCCCAGCTGGCGGACAGGTCCAGACCCTCCCGCAGGGCCAGGTCCCTCACCGCAGCTGCCTTGGCCGGACCATGCAGGATCTCGCCCACGAGGCGGCCGGTGTAGACGCCTTCCTGCTGGTCAACGACCGTCCCCAGCGCCCCCGTCAGGCCGAGTTTTGCGGCAATCACGTCGGCGACCTCCAAGGGGGTCGCGGTGACCAGCCAGACGGGTCGGCCGGCATCAAGATGTGCCTGGGCCAGGGCCCGCGTCCCGGGCCAAATGCGACTGGCGATGAACTCGTCATAGATCTCATCGCCCAATGCCGACATGTCATCGACGAGGATGCCCGCGGCCAGCGCCAATGCCTGGTCCCTGACGCGGTGGACCGAAGCGAGGTTTTCCCCGCGCCACAGGAAGCTGGCCTGCTGGGCGCCGATCCACAGCGCATGGCGCATGCTGAAGGCGCCCCGGCTATACATCTTGCGGGCGACGGCAAACAGGCTGGCGCCACGCATCATCGTGTTGTCCACGTCGAAGAATGCCCCGGCCTGGCCCGTCGGACGCTGCGTGTCCAGCGTGACGGTTGCTCGCGGCTGCTCTGGCATCCGTCCAGTCTATCCATAAGCAGTGAGGCCACCGGGGAGATGGTGCACCCGACCGTTCCGGGGCCAGCAGGGCTTCGGGCCGCTGGCTGGAGACGCTCGCGCCGGGAAGGGCCAACGGCCCACAGGGGGTCATGAACGGGGAGGAACCCTGGCCGGGCGGTAGGTTTGATGCATGGAATCCTCGGAACGTGAACCACGGGTGCGGCTGTTGACCAAGTCCGGCTGCCACCTCTGTGCCGCGGCCCGCGAAACCGTCGAATCCGTCACCCGGAAGCATGGGGTGGAGTGGGACGAGGTCCTCATCGACCAGGACCCGGAACTCCTCCGGCAATTCGGCGAGGAGGTCCCCGTGCTCCTGGTTGATGGACTGCAACGGGACTTCTGGGTTATCGATCCGCTGCGGCTCGAGAAACTGATCGGCGCATGAAACCTGAAGGGAAGCTGCTCCCCGAAGCGACGCTGGGCCGCATGACGCTGTACCTCCGCGCGCTGGAAGCCCTGCGCGCAGCGGGACGGGCGACGGTCTCCTCGGAGGTCCTGTCCTCGGCAGCTGGCGTCAACCCTGCGATCCTGCGCAAGGATTTGTCGCTGTTGGGCACGTTCGGCACCCGCGGGGTGGGCTATCGGGTGGACGTGCTCGCCGGGCGCATCTCCACGACGCTGGGCCTCGAGCGGGAGTGGCGCGTGGCCATCCTCGGCGCCGGCAACCTGGGGCGCGCCCTGGCCGGGTACTCCGGTTTCCAGGACGGGGGTTTCAGCGTGGGGGCCATATTCGACGTTGCGGATGCGGCAGTCGGACGACGGCTCGGGGGGCTCACGGTCCGCCACGTGGATGAACTTGCCGACGCCGTCGGTGGGCTGGGGATCAACATGGCAGTCCTCGCCGTCCCGGGGCCCGCAGCCCAGGAACTCTGCACCCGAGTGGTTTCCGCCGGGATCACGAACATCCTCAGTTTCGCCCCGGTGGTATTGCAGGTTCCCGACGGTGTCCGCGTTCGGAAGGTCGACATGGCCCGTGAACTGCAGATCCTTGCCTACCATGCAGCCTTCGGCGCCGACCGGGACGACGACTGAGACGACCCGGCCGGACGCCCCGTGCTACTGGCGGAAACCGCCATGCTTGTGCAGGGCCACCGCACCGATGTACTCCGACGACGGCCGAAGCCAAGCGCAGACGATACCGGCAATCCCCAGCGCGATGGCAAGGAAGGCCAACAGGTCGAACTGGGACAGGAGCCCCGCGAGGGAGATGACCGCCAGGATCGTCCCGGTAATGCGTGCCCCGTTGCTGCCCTTGCGGATGAAGGTGGCGATCAAGGCGTAGATGCCGGCGCCGATCAGCATGATGAACAGGACAGCGATCTTCATCGGGCCGATGATCGAGGCCATATCGAGCCCGGCGTCCTTGAGATCCTGGTTCATGGAGGGATCCTGGGTGGCCATGGCCTGGTTGACGGCATCCATGATGACGGCGTCCGGCACGAAGACCAGGATCAGACCTTGGACGAGCGTCATGAACCCGGCTGCCATGATCAGCCAGAACGCAGCATTGATCTGCGCGGGCCGCGCAGGTTTTCCGCCGGGGGCGCTGCCGTAGCCTGGCTGTCCGCCAGCAGCCTGTTGGGGGTAGCCGTAGTGCTGCTGGTTCGGGTAGGACTGCCCCAGTGGGGGAAGGTTTGCCTGACCCGGCTGTCCATACCCCGGAGCGTTCCCCTGGTTCGGCTGGCCATACTGGCCGTATGCGGGTTGCCCGGGGGAGCCCTGGCCGGAAGCTGCCGCGTCGTCAGGGGGGATCCGCTGGCCGAACTTCGGAGGTTCCGGTACTGCCGGGGTTCCCTCGCCCGGTTGCTGACCGGGGTCGTGGGCGGGGTCCCGCGGATTGGTGTTGTTCATGATCTGTCCTCCGATGGTCTGACGGCTGTTCTGCTTGCCTCCCACAGTAATGCGCCACCCCCGGGCCGGCGCATCATCAAGAAGGCTGAATTCGCGTCGTCCGTGCGGCGCCGGTGAGCGGTATCACCGACGGGTTTTAGGCGTGGAAGCAAAGGTTTGAGAGACTGGATGCATGCCTGTTGCCACCGTCCACCTACTCCGCCATGGAGAGGTCTACAACCCGGACCGGGTGCTCTATGGCAGACTTCCAGGATTCCATTTATCGGAACTGGGTCATGCCATGGCCGATCGTGCCGCCGGGTACTTCGCCGACCAGCGCAAAGCCGGTGCCAAGATCGTCCATCTGGCGGCGTCGCCGCTGGTCCGTGCCCAGGAAACCGCCCGTCCAACCTCCGAGGCCCTGGGCCTGGAGATCGGGACCGATGATCGGATCATGGAGGCAGAAAACCACTTCGAGGGGCTATCCGGCGTCAAGGGCCATCTGGCCCAGCCGCGCCATTGGCCATACCTCATCAATCCAATGCGTCCGTCCTGGGGGGAGCCCTACCAGGCCCAGGTCGAGCGCATGATGGCCGCGGTGAAGGATCACCGCGACCGGGCCGTTGCACTCGGCGGCCCCGGAGCCCAAGCCGTGCTGGTGAGTCACCAGTTGCCCATTTGGGTCACGCGCCTGGCCGCCGAAAACAAGCACCTATGGCATGATCCCCGACGGCGGCAATGCACGCTTGCGTCGATCACCAGCCTGGATTTTGAGGGGGAGCGGCTCGTCGCCGTTCGTTACACCGAACCCTGCGCTGACCTTTTGGCCAACGCGGCAAACATCCCCGGAGCCTAGCAACATGCCGTCCCACCCCGTTTCACCCCTGCCCGAACGCCGTCAGGTGTTGCGTGCTGCCGCCCTGTTCGCCGCGGTCATCCCGTTGGCGGCGTGCTCGAAAGCCGACGACCCGTTGGCAGAGCAGGCCAGGGCAGGTAATGGAAAGAACTACATTGCCGGCGACGGATCGGTCCAGGAATATGCTGCCGATTCCCGCGGCAAATCCCTCGAGCTGAGCGGCACCACCTACGAGGGCAAGCAAATCGGCAGCGGGCAGCTCCAGGGCCAGGTGACCGTGTTGAACTTCTGGTACGCCGCGTGCGCCCCCTGCCGTCTGGAAGCCCCGCATCTGGCGAAGCTGAGCAAGGGCTTCGCCAAGAAGGGCGTGCAGTTCTACGGGGTGAACGTGCGCGACGGGAAGGCGACCGCCACGGCGTTCGAGCGCACCTTCAAGATCCCCTACCCCTCGATGCCGGACGCCGATGGTTCCATCCTGCTCTCCATGACGGAGTACGTGCCACCGCAGGCGGTGCCGACCACCCTGGTGTTGGACCGGCAGGGCCGGGTTGCGGCCCGACTTCTCGGCGAGGCCGATGAATCAACGTTGAAGGCCTTGATTTCCGACCTGGTCGCAGAGCCAGCATGATCGCCGGGCTTGCCGCTGGCTTGCCGGCCCTGAGCGCCCAGGTCAATCCGTTCGCCGAAGCCGTCCAGGACGGGTCGCTGCTGCTGTCGATTCCGGTGGCCGTCCTCGCCGGCCTGGTTTCCTTCCTGTCGCCCTGCGTGCTGCCCCTGGTTCCGGGATTCCTCGGGTATGTGACGGGCCTGACCGGTGCTGACCTGGCCGAGCAGAAGCGCGGACGCATGGTCGCCGGCATCGGGCTCTTTGTCCTGGGGTTCAGTGTGGTCTTCATGCTGGTGGGCGTCGTCTTCACCAAGATCTCGGTCTGGCTGATCCACGGGGGCGATTGGGTCACCCAGGCGCTGGGCCTGGTGGTCATCGTCATGGGCATCGTGTTCATGGGTGGCTTCTCGTGGTTCCAACGCGACCGCAAGATCCACAGCCGCCCACCGGCCGGGTTGTGGGGGGCTCCGGTGCTGGGCATGACCTTCGGACTGGGGTGGGCGCCCTGCATCGGGCCGACCCTCTCCGCCGTCCTGGCCATGAGCACCGGCCCCGAGGCCAACGTCACCCGCGGCGCGCTCCTGACCTTCGCCTACTGCCTGGGCTTGGGCGTTCCCTTCCTGCTCATCGCCTTGGGCTTCCGCCGTGCAGCCGGCGCGTTGGCCTTCTTCAAGCGCCACCAGCGCGCAGTCATGCGGGCCGGTGGCCTGCTGCTCATCATCCTGGGTGTCCTGATGGCCACCGGGCTGTGGGGCGACTGGGTGCTCCAATTGCAATCGTGGTTCAAAAACGACGTAAGGATGCCGATCTGATGGCATTGACCAGGAATACCGATCACCCCCCCCACCCCGAAAAGGGCAAGGGCAAGAAGCCCCGGAACGGTGATGTCGCGGTCCCGGCGCTCGGCCCGTGGGGCATGATCCGGTGGGCATGGACCCAACTGACCAGCATGCGCACGGCATTGTTCCTGCTCCTGCTGTTGGCCGTGGCAACGGTGCCGGGATCGCTCTTCCCGCAGCGGCCGGTGAATCCCACCGAAGTCACCGCCTACATCGACAACAAACCCGTGCTGGGGCACTGGCTGGACACCTTCCAGTTGTTCGACGTCTTCTCGTCGGTGTGGTTCTCGGCCATCTACCTGCTGCTGTTCATCTCGCTGATCGGTTGCGTTTTTCCGCGGGCCAAAAAGCACTACCAGGCCATGCGGACCGCACCGCCGCGTACACCGGCCCGGCTCTCACGCCTGCCGGAGAACGGGACGCTGGAAGTTTCCGGGCTTGCCGCGGATCTTCCCGACAGCCAGATCCTGGCGCGCTCGGCGGCCCTGCTGAAGAAGCGTGGTTACCGCGTCGAACAGCGACCCGACGGCCAGGTCCCTTCAGTCGGCGCCGAACGCGGCTACATCCGCGAGGTCGGCAACCTGATCTTCCATTTCTCCCTCATCGGAGTGCTGGCCGCGGTCGCCATCGGCGGGGTCTTCGGATACACCGGCCAGCGCATCGTGGTGGAGGGGGAGTCCTTCGTCAACACGCTGGTGTCCTACGACTCCTTCAACCCCGGGACCGGGTTCAAGGAAGGGTCGCTCAGTCCGTTCTCGGTGAAGCTCGACGACTTCAACGTGACCTATGACCGTGAGTCCACGACGCATTACGGCCAGCCCATCGACTTCCATGCCAAGGTGACGACTTCCGAACCCGGTAGCGATCCCCAACAGCAGGACCTGCGGGTCAACCACCCACTGCGCATTGGCGGCACTGCCGTCTACCTGGTCGGCAACGGCTATGCCCCCGAGATCACCGTCCGGGACGGAAAGGGCAACGTGTCCTACTCCGGACCGGTGGTCGCCGTCCCGCAAGACGACGTCTTCACCTCCCTGCTGGTGCTCAAGGTGCCCGATGCCCGACCGGACCAGCTCGGATTCGTCGGCCTCTTCCTGCCCACCGCCGGCGTCAACTCGTCCGGCGTCGGCATTTCCCTGGACCCCAGCCCGGTGTTGCCGCAGCTGCAGCTGAACTCCTATTACGGAGACCTCGGCCTCGACGCGGGGGACCCGCAGAACGTGTTCGTGCTGGACACCGACAAGCTCACCGAGCTCAACAGCCGCAATCTCGACGCGGGCGGGCTGGTGGTCAACGCCGGCCAGACCGTGAAACTGCCCCAGGACAAGGGCTCCATCACCTTCGATGGCATCAAGCGCTATGCTGCCCTGGACATCCACCACGACCCGGGCAAGCTGCCCGTGGCGATCTTCGCGGCCTTGGCCCTGATGGGCTTGGCAGTCTCCCTGTTCACGCCCCGCCGTCGTGCGTGGATCAAGGTCCACCCGGCAGGGGAGGGGCCCCGCGAGGGGGATGACCATGGCGGGCGTATCATCGAATACGGGGTGCTGGCCCGTGGGGAGGATCCCCGGGTGCGGCAGGAAGCCCGGGAGCTTCGCACACTTCTTGAGCGCGAATTCACCGGCGTCCGCCGGACCGAAGTTTAGGAGAAAAAGGAACACGCATGCCAACCATCAATGAACAGCTCGGCGCATACAGCGACCTTTTCATGCTGCTGGCGGCCATGGCCTACGCCATCGCCTTCATCTCCTTTGCCTGGGATCTGGCCAAGTCCAACCAGACCATCCGGGAGCTCGAGTCGGGCCTGCTGGCCGAGGAAGCCAAGCAGCTGGCCACCGTGGGCGCCGCGACCGCAACGGTCCACCAGGACCGGGGCCCGCACGCCCCGGCAGCCGATGACGGGCTGCTCGTCAACGAATCGATGAACTACGTCCGCCAGGCGGGCAAGCGCACCGCGGCCCGGGTGGGTGTTTCGGTGGCGTGGATCGCCGCGGCCATCCACGTGTCCGCCGTGGTCTCGCGGGCCATCGCCGCCGGCCGTGTCCCCTGGGGCAACATGTACGAGTTCCTGACCACCGGTGCCATGGTGGTCGCACTGGTCTTCCTCGTGGTGCTGCTCAAGAAGGACCTGCGGTTCATGGGGACCTTCGTCATCGGGTTGGTCACGCTCATGCTGTGCGCCGCGACCATGGGCTTCCCCACGCCCGTGGCGCACCTGGTTCCCGCACTGCAGAGCCCGTGGCTGATCATCCACGTGTCCATCGCCGTGTTGGCTTCCTCGCTGTTCACGATCACCTTTGCGCTCAGCGTCCTGCAGCTCTTCCAGGCCGACCGGCAGGCCAAGCTTGCCGCCGGCAAGCCCGACAAGCTGGCGTTCCTGCGCATGGTCCCCAGCGCTGCTGCGCTGGAGAACTTCGCCTACCGGATCAACGCCGTCGCCTTCGTGATGTGGACCTTCACGCTCATGGCCGGCGCCGTGTGGGCCGAAGCCGCCTGGGGCCGCTACTGGGGCTGGGACACCAAGGAGGTCTGGACCTTCGTCATCTGGGTGGTCTTCGCCGGTTACCTCCACGCCCGCGCAACGCGTGGCTGGACGGGGACCCGTTCGGCGTGGCTGAGCATCATCGGCTACCTGTGCATCGTCTTCAACTTCACCGTGGTGAACCTGTACTTCAACGGCCTGCACTCGTACGCGGGCGTCTAGCAGGCAGGAGCGGCCTCGGGCCCGGTACGGAGCGTCAACGCCCCGTGCCGGGCCCGAGCTGTCTCCGGGGCACCCGCGGTTCCCCTCCCGGCGCGGCCTACCGCTCGCGCCGGTGCACCAGCCAGGCGTGGGGGCTGCGCAGCAAGAGTGTTTCGACGTGGGCTGTGACGGCGTCGTTCCACGCGGTCATCATGCGGCGGAGGGCCTGATCGAGCTCCCCGGCTGGCCAGTCGGCTGGCAGGAGCTCGGGAGGCAGCCCGGGATCGGTCAGCCGCAGGCCGATGGAGTGCAGGTAGTTGTCGTGGAAGGACCTGAAGGCGATTGCCGGTTCTGCCGGGATCCGGCCCGGGCGCGCCCAGGCGCTGACCCTGTGTGCCGCAGCGCGCAGGGACTCCACGCGCTGGGGGAGGTCCCAGGCCAGTGCCGCCACCTCGCGGGAGGTCGCCGCGTCGAACTCCAGGGTCCCGCGCACCAACAACCCGCGCGTGTGCACGCCCTCCAGGCCCTCGTCCACCCGGGCAGGGTCGGTGGAGATCAGCACGCCGGGCCTGATGGTCCCCAGCCCCAGGTTTTGCGCGAGGTAGCGTAAGTGGTCCTTCACCGGGCGTTCCGATTCCGGGATGTCGAAGACCACTGTGTGGAAGCGCCCGTCCCAGTTACCCGGCTGCGGGCCGTGGTCGACCCCGTTGAACCCGGTCAGCATGGCCCCGGAAAGCCGGTAGGCGGCCACGCGGCCGTGGCGCTGGGCCTCGAGCGAGCCGGCCGCGCGGAGGCGGGCCAGCAAGGCGCGGGCCGAGGGGAGGCTGTGGCCGGCGTCGGTGAGCAGCTCGACCAGGATCGGTCCGGGAATGGTCTCGGCATCCAGGGTCCCGAAGATGAACGGCACGCTGGATGCCAGGTTGAACCCCCGGGGTCCATGCAAGGCGCTCATCAGCTAATTTTCCTTCCCGAAACGGGATCGATTATGTCACACTTGGGCCATGGCGACCACGGAGACCAGCCCAGCAGCACGGCACATGAATGGCAAGGCGATGCTTGGCAGCTTCGCCATGACTGCGGTCTTCGACGTCGGCGTGACCATCGTGGTGTACCAGTGGGCCAAGAGTGCCGGACTGAGCACGCAGTGGGCGTACGTCCTCTCAGGTGTGGGACCGCTGCTCATGATGGGCATCACCTGGGTGCGGGCCCGCCGGCTGAGCGGTGCATCCCTGATCATCCTGGTGTGGGTCTTGCTTTCCGCCGCGGCCGCCTTCATCGGGGGCGGGGATGAGCGGCTCCTCCTGGTCAAGGATTCGGCCATCACCGGCGGATTTGGTCTGGCCTGCCTGGTGTCGCTGCTCCTGCCCAAGCCCATGATGTTCTTTTTCGGGGCCAAATTCGCCACCGACGGAACCCGGGCCGGACTCGACTACTGGTACGGGCTGTGGCAGTACCCGCAGTTCAGGGCCACCCAGTACCGGATCAACAACGTCTGGGGAGTGGCGTTCATCCTCGAGGCCGTGGTGCGCATCGTCCTGGCCTACACCATCGACTTCGACACGGCCTTCACCGTTGCCAGCATCATGCCCTTCGTGGTCCTCGCCGGCCTGATCACCTACACGATCACGCTCGGGAAGAAGGCCCAACGGGCCGGGGACGCCCGCCGGGCGGCACTCGAGCAAGCATGAGGGACGGTGACCCGGGGCTCCAGGAACAGATCGAGGCAATGGCCGCGCTGAAACCGCTGGTGGGAACATGGCGGGGGAGCGGGTGGACGATGACCGCCCGCGGCCGCACCGAGTTCGACCAGCTCGAACGCGTCGAACTGCGTCTGGATGGGGAACTGTTGACCGTGGAGGGCCGGGGGACGGCTCCCGGGGACGTCGCGGATGTCAGGTTCAGGGCCTTCGCCGTGGCCAGCTACGACGTGGCGCTCGGCGGCTACCGTTGGCGCAGCACCTCGGGTGGAAACACCCTTGAGGTCGGGCTCGACGTCACGGGGCCCGGTTGCTACAGCTGGGGATTCGAGGTGGCGGCAGCTGTGCGCATGCGCTTTGACATCCGCATCGTCGGTGCCACGTGGCAGGAGGACGGATACCTCTCAACGGACGACGGCGGGAGCTGGGTGCCGTCGATGTCGATGGAGTTGGCCCGCAGGCCCGAATGAGCTGCGGCAGGCGCCGTGGCCTACGCTGGATCCATGACTTCCACGCCAGGATCCGACCGGCCGCTTCCGTATCGGCGCACCGCAGTGCTGCCGCTGACGTTGGCCGGCCTGGCCATCGTCGCAGCGCTGATCTCGACCTTCCTGGCGGCGATCGTGGCGAAACTGGTGCTGTTGGGCCTGGCTCTGGTCCTGCTCTTGGCCTGCGGCGTCAGCCTGGGTGTGCTCGTCTACCGCATCCGGAAAACGACGTCGACGCCCCCGCGCTGACGCGGCGGCGCGAACTAGGCAGTGGGGGGATTGGTATCCCGGTCCGAAGGAAGCCCATCACTGTCATTGGGCGGTTGCTGGTCCTTCTGGGCCTTCGCTTCCCTGGCTTTCAGCTCGGCTTCGCGACGGCGCAACTCTTCGTCCTTGGCGCGCTGCCGGCGTTGCGTCTCGAGGCTGCGCAGGAATTCGGGGTTGTCATCGGGGGCCGAGGGGCCGCGGGTCGGGGCCTGACGGGTGGTGGGGCCGGGGATCGCATCGTTGGGCCGGCCCAACCAGAACCACAGGCACGCGCCGACGAGCGGCAGCAGGATGATGGCTAGAATCCAGCCCGGCTTGGGAATGCTCCGGACCCGGTGCGCCGGTGTCTGCACACATTGGATCAACGCGTAGATGGTGACGGCGAGGGCCACCAAAGCGCCGAGCATCAAATTCCTGACCATGCTTCCAGTGTAGTGAAGATTCCAGCTCCCCGGTGCAGCCGGTAGAATCGAAGTGTGCAGGTTCTCAAGTACACCATTATCCGGTTGGTCCTCTTCTTCGCCGTCTTCGCGGGGTTGTATTGGGGCCTGCGTTTTTCGTTGTGGCTGGCGGCGCTCGTCGCCGCCATTGTGGCGTTCTGCGTCGCCTACTTGTTCCTGGACCGGATGCGGTCCGCCAGTGTCCAGCAGGTCCAGTCCAAGGTGGCGGACCTGCGCAACCACCCCGGATCCCACAAGGGTGCGCTCGAGCGCGAGGACGAGGAAGCCGAAGACCGCTTCCAGTAGCCGGTCCCCGGATCAGCCCTGGTGGCGGAGCACCACGGTGATGACCATGCCGAGGGCAAACAGGATGCTGTAGCCCAGGTTGATGAACCCCGTGTGTTTGAGCACCGGGATCAGGGCCTTGCGGTCACGGCTCCTGAGCATGACCCAGGCGGGCATCAGGCACATCGGCGCCACCAGCACCACGAGCATCAGCCACGGGAACTCCTGCACCAGCAGCAAGGGCAGCAGGATCGGCAGGGCCAGCATCAGGACATACGCCACGCGCGCCCAGTCATCACCGAGGCGCACGGCGAGGGTCCGTTTGCCCACCTCGCGGTCCGTGGGGATGTCACGGACGTTGTTGGCCATCAGCAGCGCAGTGGCAATCAACCCCGTCGCGCAAGCGCCGACCCAGGCCGTGGCAGGAAGCTGCAGGACCTGTGTGAAGGTGGTCCCCAGCGTCGCCACCAGGCCGAAGAAGAGGAAGACGAAGATGTCCCCCAGCCCCTGGTAGCCATAGGGACGTTCACCGCCGGTGTATCCCCAGGCAGCGAAGATCGCGGCGACGCCAACCAGCAGCAGCGGCCACGCCTGGGAGAGCAGCACCAGGACCAGGCCCGCCACCGCGGCGGCGCCAAAGCAGGCGAAGGCGGCGGCCTTGACCTGGCCGGGCTTCGCGGCCCCCGAGCCCGTCAAACGCAACGGTCCGACCCGGACGTCATCGGTCCCGCGGATGCCATCGGAATAGTCGTTGGCGTAGTTCACGCCCACCTGCAACAGCAGCGAGACCAACGCCGCCAGAACGGCACGGAACCACCAGACGTTCCCGTCCACCCCATAAGCGGCAGCCGTGCCGATGATGACGGGGGCGACAGCCATCGGGAGGGTGCGCAGCCGGGCGCCTTCGATCCATTGGGCGGTCGTGGCCACGGTGGGGTCCTCTCGGTCGGATGCTGTCGGTTTCGCCAGCGTCCTATTCTCTCTCCGCGTTCCCCAACAGGGAAATTGCCCGTTGACGGTCGGGTTTGCCGCCCGGCAGGGTCGGCAGTTCGGAGACCATCAGCAGCCGGTGGGGCACCGCTGCCCGGCCCAGCTCCGAACGCACGGCGTCACGGAGGGAATCCGGGGTGGCTTGCCCGGTGACGAGCGCGCCGACGGATGCCCCCCATTCGGGGTCGGGGACCCCCACGACCAGCGCCGAACGCACCCCCGGCACCGCCTCGAGGGCGGTCGCGACGGCGCCCGCGGAGACCTTGACGCCGCCGGTGTTGATGACATCGTCGATACGTCCCTCGACCCGCAGCGTCCCGTCCCGGTAGGAGCCCAGGTCATCGGTGGTGAACCACCGGGTTCCGTCGGAGTCCAGCGTGAAGTGGGCATCGGTGAGTTCCGGATTCCCCAGGTAGCCTCCGGCGACGACATCGCCGCCCAGCCGGATCCTGCCGCCGGTGCTGGAGATCTGCACCCCGGGGAGGGGCTCGCCGTCGTACACGCAGCCGCCGCAGGTTTCGCTCATCCCGTAGGTGCGGATGACCCGCAGCCCGTGGCTGCGTGCCGCGGCGCGCAACGGTTCGGAGGTGGAGCCGCCACCGAGCAGGATGGCGTTGAACCGGCGCAAGGCGGCGACGGTCTCCGGTTCCGGGTCATCAAGTAGGCGGGCCAGCTGCGTGGGCACCAGCGAGGTGATCCGCACGCGATCGGTCAGCTCGGCTGCAGCTGCGGTGAACGCCTCGGGGGTGAAGCGTGCCTCCAGGTCCATCGCCCACGGGCGGGTCCCGGCGTAGAGGCTGCGGGTGAGCACTGCCAGTCCCGCCACGTAGTGCACGGGCAAGGCAAGCAGCCACTGGCCCTCGGCGCCCAGATATTCCGCGGTGGCCATGGAGGAGGCGGCAAGCGAGTCGATCGGCAGCACGGTGCGCTTGGGGGTCCCCGTGGAACCCGAAGTGCGCACGACGGCGGCACTTCCCCCGGGGGCGTCCCCCGCCTGTTCGAGGCGGTGGCTGCCGGGGGAATCGCCCGGCAGGATCTCGACGGCGGGCCCGTCCTCGTTCAGCGCGGCCGCCAGGGCCGAGAGCAGTGGCTCGATGTCCATGTGGCCCCCTAGAAGTAGTAGGGGTGCGAGGACCAGTCGGGGTCGCGTTTGCCCAGGAACGCGTCCCGGCCCTCCACCGCCTCGTCGGTCATGTAGGCCAAACGGGTGGCTTCACCGGCGAAGACCTGCTGCCCGGCCAGCCCGTCGTCGGCCAGGTTGAAGGCGAACTTGAGCATGCGGATCGCCTGCGGGGACTGCCGGGCGATGTCGGCGGCGTATTCCAGCGCGACCTCCTCGAGACGCTCATGGTCCACCGCCTCGTTGACCGCCCCCATGGCCACCATGTCATCGGCCGAATACTCGCGGGCCAGGAAGAAGATCTCCCGGGCGTTCTTCTGGCCGATCTGCCGCGCCAGCAGGGCCGAACCGTAGCCGGCATCGAAGGAACCGACCGTCGCATCGGTCTGCTTGAACTTGCCGTGTTGGCGCGAGGCGATCGTCAGGTCGGAGACCACGTGCAGCGAGTGTCCGCCGCCGGCCGCCCAGCCGTTGACGACGGCGATCACCACCTTGGGCATGGTGCGCATCAGCCGCTGCACCTCCAGGATGTGCAGTCGTCCCGCACGGGCCGGGTCGATCGACTCGGCGGTGTCACCCTCGGCATAGCGGTAGCCATCGCGGCCGCGGATGCGCTGGTCGCCGCCGGAGCAGAAGGAATGTCCGCCATCCTTGGGGGAGGGGCCGTTTCCGGTCAGCAGCACCGCTGCGACGTCGGAGGTCATGCGGGCGTGGTCCAGGGCGCGGAAGAGCTCGTCGACGGTGCCCGGGCGGAAGGCGTTGCGCACTTCGGGCCGGTCAAAGGCAATGCGGACGGCGGGCAGGTCACGCAGGATCGTGCCGTCACCGTCGCGTTCCACCTGCCGGTGGTAGGTGATGTCCTCGAAGTCGAAGCCCTCCACGAGCCGCCAACGGGTCGGGTCGAAGAGATCGGATACCTGGTGGGGAAGAGATGCTGTGCTCACCCGCACCAGTCTAGACGCGGGGCCACCCCGCGGCTGCCGTCCTCGGCTGCCCCGAGGTGGACGCAAGGAGCCGGCGATTAACGGTGGCGAGGGTGATCCGGACTACACTATCGTGTCCCCTCGATCCACCCCGGCCACACCGCAGTGCCCGGAACCCGGAAGGAATCGGTGTGTCCCACCCCGACCACAACAGCACGGCCACGGCGGACGTCACCGCCGAGGGCTACAAGAAGACCCTGACCCGCCGGCACGTCCAGATGATCGCGATGGGTGGGGCCATCGGCGTCGGCCTCTTCATGGGCGCGGGCGGCCGGTTGGCCTCGACCGGACCGTCGCTGATCTTCTCCTACGCCATCGCCGGGCTCATCGCCTACTTCCTGATGCGCGCCCTCGGCGAGCTGATTATGTACCGCCAGTCCTCCGGTTCCTTCGTCAGCTATGCCGGCGAGCTGTTCGGGGCCAAGGGCGCATTCCTCGCCGGGTGGATGTACGTCCTGAACTGGATCATGACCGGCATCGCCGAGCTGATTGCCATCGGGCTGTACTTCCAGTTCTTCTTCCCCGGCGTCCCGATCGAGGTCTCGGCCATCTGTGCGCTGGTCCTGCTGGTGGCGGTCAACCTCTTCAGCGCCAAGGCGTTCGGCGAGTTCGAGTTCTGGGCCTCGGCGCTGAAGGTCACCGCCATCGTCCTGTTCCTCATCGTCGGCGTCGTCATGGTCGCGATGAACACCCAGATCGGCGACGGCCACGCCGCCGTCTCCAACCTCTGGGCCAGCGAGGGCGGGATGTTCCCGCGCGGCTTCTTCATCTGCATCCTGGTGCTGAACTCCGTCGTCTTCGCCTACAACGCCATCGAACTGGTCGGCATCACCGCCGGTGAGATGGAGGACCCGGCGCGCGAGGTCCCGCGGGCCATCCGCGCCGTCGTGCTGCGCATCGTGGTCTTCTACGTCGGCTCGGTGACCCTGCTGGCCATGCTGATGCCGTGGGACCACTACAAGGCCGGCGAAAGCCCGTTCGTCACGGTGTTCGACCAGCTGGGCGCCGCCTGGATCGGCGACGTCATGAACTTCGTGGTCATCACCGCGGCACTGAGCTCGTGCAATTCGGGGCTGTATTCCATCGGCCGCGTCTTCCGCGCCATGGCCAACAACGGCCACGCGCCGAAGGTGTTGGCACGGATGAACAGCCGCTACGTCCCCTGGGCCGGCATCGTCACCGTCGGCGCCGTGTACCTGGTCGGCATCCTGGCCAACATCTGGCTGGGCGGTTCCCATGCCTTCGACCTCGCGCTGAACACCGCATCGATCGGCGTCATATTCACCTGGGGGACGATCTTCGCCTGCCAGCTGATGCTGCGCCACCGCAAGGGCAAGGTCTCCAGCCTGCCGATGCCCGGGGCCCCCTGGACCAGCTGGGCCGGGATCATCTCCCTGCTGGTCATCACGGTGCTCATCTCGTTCGACAGCATGTCCGATCCGGCCACCGGCGAGGTCTACCACCTGGGCCTCTACACCATCGCCTGCATCCCGGTCATCGCCCTGGCGCTGTGGATCGGCTGGCTACGGGTCCGCAAGAACGCGCCGGCCAACGAGTTCTATTCCTGATCCCGCAAGGCAAAGAACGACGCCGTCGCGCTGGCGAGGATGCGCCCCTCGCCGTCGCGGACCTCGCCCGAGGCGATGGCGGTGGAGCGCCCGTAATGTTCCACGTGGCCGACGGCCGAGACCACTCCTGAATCGACGGTCATCGGGCGGCGGAACCTCACGTGCAGGTCGGTCGTCGTCCAGGTCGTCCCGGCAGGGGAGAGGGACTCCACGCTGAACCCCAGCGCCGTGTCCAGCAACGTGGACAGGAAGCCGCCGTGGCCGGTGCCGATGGTGTTGAACTGCTGGGACTGGGGCACCGTCTCCAGGCGCACGGTTCCCGCATCGGCATGGACCGTGTGCACGCCCAGCGCCGTGAGCAGCGGTGATTCCGGCAGCTCGCCGGAGATGATGGCGCGCAGGAAATCCAGTCCCTGGCGTGCTCCGGTTTCGCGGCGCAACTGCTCGGAAACTGCGTTGACCTCGGTGTGCTGGGGCTGGCTTTCGTGCAGTGTCGGCATGTCCACAGCGTAGGCGCGGTAGGCTCCGGCCATGGAATCGTTGCGTACCCAACAGGATGTCGATGCGACCGGTGATGTGGTCTGGAGCGTGCTCCAGGACGGGGCCCAATACTGCACGTGGGTTCCCGGCGTGGAAGATGTCGAGGGCGACGTCGAGGACGGCCACTCCATCACGCTGGTCTCCGACGGCGGCCACGAGCGCACCACCGTGAAGATCGCTGCCACCACCAACCGCGGCCTGATGACCTGGCACACCGGAGCCGGTCTCGGGCTGGACAGCACCGAGATCACCTTCGACGTTGCCGATACCGGGTTCGGCTGCACCGTGGTGCTGACCCGCACCGACGGGGGCCTGCTCCACGGCATGTTCGGCAACGACGACGGGGACCCGAAGGAGCGCCTGGACGCCCTGGCCGCGGCACTCGCTGCAGCCGGAGAGGCGCGGGCCAGCCGGCGGGAAACCCGACGTACCGTGGAGGACGAGCCCGGCGGCACCGGCCCGGCAGATGCACCTGGTTCGGCCTTGAACCCCGGCGCTGCCGCCGTGGAACCCGAAGCGGGCTGAGTACTACCGGGGACAACGTCCCCACCAACCAAGCGGGCCCGGAGCCATCGAGACGATGGTTCCGGGCCCGCTTGGTTGCGGTGTGTGGGCCGTTAGCTGGCCTCGTCCGCCAGGATCCCGGTGTCGTGGGAATCCGGGACGTCAGTTCCGCGCAGCGAGGCGCCGGCGGTTTCGGTCATGAACTTCACGGCGATGACGCCGAAGACCGCGGCAATCATCATGTACACCGCGGGGAAGAGCACGAAGCCGGTGCCCTCGATGACCGCCTCGTTGACCATGGCAGCCGTGCCGCCGAGCAAGGCGGTCGCCACGTTGTAGGTGATGGCGAAACCGGCGAAGCGCACCTGCGAGGGGAACATGGCAGGGAACGTGGCGGTGATCGTCGCCAACTGCGGGATGTAGAGCAAGCCCAGCACCGCGAACCCGAGGATCGCCAGCCCAAAGCTCTTGCCCATGAGCCAGAACATCGGCAGCGCGAAGATGAACAAACCGATCACCGAGGTCAACCACATGGGCTTGCGGCCGACCTTGTCGGAGAGCCTGCCGGCAAACGGGATGACGGCCATCATGGCCACCTCGCCGACGATGATGACGATCAGTGACAGGTTCGAGTCCAGGCCGAGCTGGCTTTCCAGATACGTCGGCATGTAGCTCAGCAGCGTGTAGTTCACCATGTTCAGGCAGGCGACCAGCCCGAACATGATGAGCATCGGGCGCCAGTACTGGGTGACCAGCGCCTTCATGCTGTTGCTTTCCTCGACTTCGCCGCGCTCCTCGAGCTCCTGGAACACGGGGGTGTCCTCCAGCTTGGACCGCAGGTAGAGGCCGACCAGGCCCATCGGCAAGGCCAACATGAACGGGATGCGCCAGCCCCAGGCGTTCATGGCATCTTCGGGGAGCAGCAGCTGGAAGACCAGCATGACCGCGGCCCCGAGGGCGAAGCCGCCCAGCGTGCCGAATTCGAGGAAGGACCCGAAGAAGCCACGCTTCTTATCCGGGGCGTACTCGGCCATGAACGTGGCGGCACCGCCATACTCGCCACCGGTGGAGAACCCCTGCACCATGCGCAGCAGGATGAGCAGGATCGGCGCGAGCAGGCCCACCGACTGGAAAGTCGGCAGGACACCGATGAGGAAGGTGGCACCCGACATCATCAGGATGGTCATCGTCAGCACCGCCTTGCGCCCCAGCCGGTCACCCAGCGGGCCCCAGACCAGGCCGCCGAGCGGACGGACCACGAAGGACAGGGCCAGCGTGGCCAGCGTCAGGATGCGGCCGTATTCGCCCGGGAAGAAATGGAGGGTGATGTAGGTGACTGCTACCGAGTACACGCCGTAGTCGAACCACTCGGTCATGTTGCCCATGGCGGAGGCTGCGGTTGCCTTGCGGATCATGCTCCGGCCCTCGGGGGTCGAGGTGTCCGGACCGATGTCCTCGGTCAAGTCGATCGAATCGTTGGTTCCCGCGGGCGGGTTGCTGCCCGTGGGGGAATGGTGGTGCTTGCTGTCTTCCGGTGGCACTGATGCCTCCCAAGTGTTCTCAGCTTGCGTCGACCGGACACCTTTCCGCGCCCTGCAGGTGTTCGGAACGGGGCCGGTCCACGATCCGGCAAAAGCACCGGAGTCGGTCAAAACACATCATATTACCGGCGGGTGTATATATGGGCCAATTCCGTCATTTCCTGGGTGCGGAGTTGACCGTGCGCTGCCCGGGTGGGAATCTACTTAGTGAACGATTGGTCGGTAATTGTGTCGCCGGACGCATGATCGACTGCCGGCGACGAAGCCTGGACGTCGGGCCAACCGAAGAGGAGTTTTGCATGTCAGAAGCATTCCTGGTGGGCGGAGCCCGCACCCCGGTCGGCCGGTATGGGGGGGCGTTGTCTTCCGTGCGTCCCGATGACCTGGCGGCACTGACCGTGCAGGCCGCCGTCGAACGCGCCGGCATCGACCCGTCCCTGGTCGACGAGGTCATCTTCGGCAATGCCAACGGTGCCGGGGAGGAGAACCGCAACGTCGCCCGCATGGCCTGGCTGCTCGCCGGCTTCCCCGACACGGTCCCGGGCATCACGGTGAACCGGCTGTGCGCCTCGGGCATGTCGGCGATCACCATGGCATCGCACATGGTCAAGGCAGGAGCCGCCGACATCGTGGTCGCCGGCGGCGTCGAATCGATGTCACGTGCCCCCTGGGTGATGGAGAAGCCGGACAAGGCCTTCGCCAAGCCAGGAGCCAGCTACGACACCTCGATCGGGTGGCGTTTCCCCAACCCCGCCTTCCTCTCCGGGGAACTCTCCCGCGACGGCAAGGCCACGTTCTCCATGCCCGAGACGGCCGAGGAGGTCGCCCGGGTCTTCGGCACCTCCCGCGAGGACTGCGATGCCTTCGCCGTCCGCTCCCACGAACGTGCCCTGGCCGCCATCGCCGCAGGACGCTTCGCCGACGAGATCGTCCCCGTCACGGTCAAGGGCCGCAAGGGGGCCGAGACGATCGTGGACACCGACGAGGGCCCCCGCCCCGGGACCACCCTGGAGGTCCTGTCCGGCCTGCGGCCCGTGGTCAAGGGCGGCAGCGTGGTCACCGCCGGAAACGCCTCGACCCTCAACGATGGCGCCTCGGCGATCATCGTCGCCTCCGAGGCGGCCATCGAGAAGTACGGTCTGAAACCCCGCGCCCGCATCCTCGACGGCGCCTCCGCCGGAGTGGCCCAGGAGATCATGGGCATCGGCCCGGTTCCGGCGACCCGCAAGATCCTCGAGCGCACCGGACGCACCGTGGAGGAACTCGCCGCCGTGGAACTCAACGAGGCCTTCTCCTCGCAGTCACTGGCCTCCATGCGCGAACTGGGGCTGGACCCCGGCATCGTGAACAACGACGGCGGCGCCATCGCCCTGGGCCACCCGCTGGGATCCTCCGGTTCCCGGATCGTGATCACGCTGCTCGGCCGCCTGGAACGCGAGGCCACATCCGGGTCCAAGCTCGGGTTGGCGACCATGTGCGTCGGCGTCGGCCAGGGCGCGGCGCTGCTCGTCGAGGGCGTCTAGCCGTGGGCGGGGAAGCACCCGGGCACGACGGCGGCCCCCGGCTCGATGCCGCAGCCTTCACCACGCTGCTGGTCACCGAGGCCGAGGACCGCCTGTGGGTGCGCTTGCACCGCCCGGAGGTCCGCAACGCCATCGACCAGACCATGGTCGATGAACTCCACGTCATCTGCACCTACCTGGAGACGGCCCCCAGGATCCTCATCCTCTCCGGAACGCCCGGTGACCCGGAAACGGGGGCCAAGGGGATCTTTGCCTCCGGCGCCGACATCGGCCAGCTGCGCGCGCGCCGCCGCGAGGACGCGCTGGCCGGGATCAACTCGACACTGTTCGACCGCATCGCGAAACTGCCGATGCCGGTGATCGCCGCCCTCGACGGGTATGCCCTCGGCGGCGGAGCCGAGCTGGCCTACGCCGCCGACTTCCGCATCGGCACCGAGGCCCTGCGGATGGGCAACCCGGAGACCAACCTGGGCATCATGGCGGCCGCCGGGGCGACTTGGCGGCTGAAGGAACTCATCGGGGAACCGATGGCCAAGCACCTGCTGCTCGCAGGGAAGGTCGTCCGTGGGGAGGAATGCCTGCGGATCGGCCTGATCACCGAACTCGTCGAACCCGCCGATCTGGACGCCGCGGCGAACATCCTGGCGGACTCGATCGCCGCCCAGGACCCGTTGGCCGTGCGTGTTTCCAAGGCAGTGTTCCACGCCCCGCGGGAGGCACATCCCGTGATCGATACCCTGGCCCAGTCGATGCTCTTCGAATCAGAGGCCAAGTTCGAGCGCATGCAGGCGTTCCTGGACCGCAAGAACACCGACAGGAAGAAGAAATGACCCCCATGAGCTCCACGAACACCACCGCCGCCCTGCCTTCACGTGTGGGGGTCCTGGGTGGCGGACGCATGGGCGCCGGCATCGCCCACGCCTTCCTGATCCAGGGCGTCGAGGTCCTGGTGGTAGAACGCGACGAACCCAGTGCCGAAGCGGCGCGCGAACGCGTTGCCACAGCAGTGGGCAAGTCGATCGACCGGGGGCTGGCAGGCACCGCCGCGGACCACCTGGCGCGGCTGGGAGTGTCCACCACCTACGCCGACTTCGGTGACCGGGAGCTCGTGGTGGAGGCCGTCCCGGAGATCTGGGACCTGAAGGTCTCCTCCCTGCAGGCCGTCGAGGCCGAACTGGCCGAGGACGCCGTGTTGGCCTCGAACACCTCCTCCTTGTCGATGAGCGGGCTGGCCGGGCACCTGCAACGTCCCGGATCCTTCCTGGGCCTGCACTTCTTCAACCCGGTTCCCGCCTCGACGCTGATCGAGGTCGTCATGGCCGAGCAGACACGTCCTGGGCTGGTGGATACCGCCCGCGGTTGGGTCGCGGGGCTGGGCAAGACCGCAGTGGTGGTCAACGACGCCCCCGGCTTCGCGTCCTCGCGCCTGGGCGTGGCGATCGCCCTGGAGGCGATGCGCATGCTCGAGGAGGGCGTTGCCAGCGCCGAGGACATCGACAACGCCATGGTGCTGGGCTACAAGCACCCCACGGGTCCGCTGAAGACCACCGACATCGTCGGGCTCGACGTGCGCCTGGGGATCGCCGAGTACCTGCACGAACAGCTCGGCGAACGCTTCGCCCCGCCGGCGATCCTGCGCCGCAAGGTCGAAGCCGGGGAACTGGGCCGCAAGAGCGGGAAGGGTTTCTACGACTGGAGCTGAGGGCACTCACCGGACCCCATGGCAGGATGGGCGCATGAACGAGGTGCACTGGGAAGGCGCAGTCAACGCCCGGCACGTGGCCGGCCGGCTGTATCGGATGGGCCGCAGCGAATGGCTGACCGAACGCGGCTGGCGGCAGGCCCATGCCGACGGGATCCGCACCGTGGTGGACCTGCGCAATGCCGATGAGCGCCGCCGTCGTCCCACCGACCCCGAGGTGGGCCCCGGGGCGCTGGCGGGGATCACGGTGCTGCATTGCCCCACCGAGGACCAGTCCCACGCCGGGTTCATGGCGGCGGCTGCTTCCGCCGATACCCCGTACCTGAGCGACCCGCGCTACTACTCGGCGAATCTCGAGCATTTTCCCGAGCTCATTGCCGGGGTCTTCCGGGCCCTCGCGCAGGCCCGGGGTTCCGTCGTCGTGCATTGCTCCGCCGGGCGGGACCGCACCGGGATGATCATCTCGCTGGCGCTCTGCCTGGCCGGGCTCCGCGATGCGGTCGCGACGCAGTACGACGCCGGGGCGCGCGGCATCAACGAGTGGCACCGGGTCAGCCCGGTGAAGCACCCCTATGAACGCCATCTGGCACCCGCCGAGCTGGAGGCGGCGCTCACCGGACGGCAGGCGGCCCTGGCCGAGTTCGTCGACGGCATCGAGGTGGAGGCGTTCCTGCTGGACCAGGGGCTGGAACCGGCCGAGATCGACGCGGTACGCCGGCTGCTGCTCGGATCGTAGGCTGGGAACCATGAACCAGCTCGAACCGGTCACCCTGCGCGGGGGACTCGTCACCCTCGAACCCCTGTCACCCGAACACCACGACGGGCTGGTGGAAGCGGCCAGCGACGGAGAACTGTGGAACCTCTGGTACACCGCTGTCCCGCGCCCCGAGGGGATGGCCGCGGAGATCGAGCGGCGGCTGGACCTGCAGGAGGCCGGCAGCATGCTGCCCTTCGCCACCCGGCGGGCCGCGGACGGGGTGCTGCTGGGCATGACCACCTACATGAACATCGATGCTTCGCTGCCGCGGGTGGAGATCGGCTCCACCTGGAACCGTGCCTCGGCGCAGGGCACCGGGACGAACCCCGATGCCAAATTGCTGCTGCTCGGCCACGCGTTCGAGACCCTGGACTGCCCCGCCGTCGAATTCAGGACGCATTGGATGAACCAGCAGTCCCGGGCGGCCATCGAACGGCTCGGCGCCAAACTCGACGGCGTCCTGCGCTCCCACACCCGCATGGCCGACGGGTCACTGCGCGACACCTGCGTGTATTCGATCACTGCCGCAGAATGGCCACAGGTCCGTTCCGGCCTGCGGTTCCGCCTCTCACGTCGACCGTCACCGACGAGCTGAGCCGCACCCCACCGGAAGTCGGTGCAGAACTTTGCCCATTCGACTTGCCAGAACCCAGCCCGGGGGAGTTGGCTGGTGGGCATGGCAAAAATCCTCATCCTCGGTGGAACCCAGTGGCTTGGTCGGACCATCGCGCAGCAGGCCCTGGGAGAGGGGCATGAGGTCACCTGCCTGGCACGCGGAACCACCGGAGGATTCCCGGACGGTGCCACCGCCATCATTGCCGACCGGGACACCGACGGCGCCTACGATGCAGCCACCGGGGCGTGGGACCTGGTCGTCGAACTGACCCGGAAGCCGGCCCACGCGAAGGCCGCCGTCGAAGCGCTCTCACCGCACGCCGAGCACTGGGTCTACGTCTCCTCCTGCTCGGCCTACGCGCTGCATTCGAAACCCGGGGCCGCTGAAGCCGCCCAGCTGCTGGCCGCCCTGGACTCCACCGCCGAGTACACCGACGACCAGTACGGGGCAGCGAAGGCCGGTTGCGAATGGCTCACCGTCGCCTCACGCGGCAACGCCGTCCTGCTTGTACGACCTGGCCTGATTGGCGGCCCCGGGGACCCCTCCGGACGGACGACCTACTGGCCGCTGCGCTTTGCTGCTGGACGTGAACCGGTGCTGGTCCCGCAGGACGAGGACGATGCCCGTTACGTCCAGATCGTTGATGTCCGCGATCTGGCGGCCTTCATCCTGCGCGCCGGCCTGGACGGACGCCACGGCCCCGTCAACGCGGTCGGCGCTGAAATGCCGTTGGGCGATGTCATCGCCAGCGCCCAAAGCGCCGCCGCATACACCGGGGAGGTGGCCGCCTATCCTCTGCACCGCATGGAGGACGACACGGTGGAACCCTGGGCGGGGCCGCGCTCGCTGCCGCTGGTGTTGCCGGCGGGCAGCGACTTCGCGGGGTTCGCCCGCCGTTCCGATCGCAAGGCACTGCGGTGGGGGCTGGTCCGCCGGCCGCTGGCCGAGACCTTTGCCGACATCATCGCCGCCGACGGCGGACTCCAGGGGGCAGACGGCGAAGGTCCGCGCTCGGGATTGAGCGCGGACCACGAGGCCGCATTGATCGGCCAGCTCGCCTGAGCAGCAGCTATCTGCCGGCCCACGGGTTGGCCAGGGACCCCGCGTAGAGCAGGCCCTCGGACTGGTTGCCGATGTCGAGCATCTGCTGGTTGTTGCGCAACTGCAGGCGGTTCAGGCAGGACAACTCGAACTCATCCCCGAAGAGCTCCAGCGCGTCGAAGGCCTGCGCCGTTTCGGGGTTCCGGGCGCGGTAGGCCCGCAGGCGGTCGGCCGCCACATCCCAGAAACCCGCCTCGGAGATCAACGCCTCGCGCTCCAGCAGCGGGGCCAGGAACCGCAGGAAGCAGTCCACGATGTCGGTGAAGACCACCAGCCGGCGTTCGGCGTCGGGAACCTGCGCACGGATCCGCTCGACCGCTGCGGGCAGCGGGGTACGGTCTCCCAGCACGGCGACCTCCTCGGCAAGGTCCTTGAGCAGTACCCGCTGCGGAACGCCGTCATGCAGGACCAGGATGACGTTCTCCCCGTGGGGCATGAACACCAGATCGTGGGCGACCAGGCAATGCACCAGCGGTACCAGATAGGCGTCGAAGTAGCGGCCGAGCCACTGCCCGGCACCCAGACCCGACCGGCGGATCATCGCCGCGGCGACGGACCTCCCGTCGGCATCCACATGCAGCAGCGACGCCATCGTGGCCAGCGACTCCCCGTCCTGCAGCCGGTCCACAGGTGACTCGCGCCAGAGCGCGGCCAGCATCTTGCGGTAGGGCGAATGCTGGTCGGTGGCCGAGTGGAACAGGGGATTGGCGTAGCCGACGGCCGCCACCTCGCGAAGGAGTTCCGCGCGGCTGCGTCCCACCTCGGGGTCGGCGTCGAAGAGCCCCTGCAGCCAGTCGTTGATGGCCGGCGTCGCCTTCATGTATTCGGCCGAGAGCCCGCGCATGAAGCCCATGTTGACCACCGACAGCGCCGTTTTCACGTAGTGCCGCCGGGGCGCGCTGCGGTTGAAGAACGTGCGGATCGACTGCTGGGGCTGGTAGAGGTCACCGGAGGACCCCAGATGCACCAGGTGCCCGGTGGCGATGTCCCCGGCGAAGGTGACCGAGAGCTTCTTCTCCCACTGCCACGGATGGACCGGCAGGTAGAGGAAGTCCTCCGGATCCAGTCCGGTGGACAGGCAGGCCTCGTCGAGGCGTTCGGCGAAGGCGGCACGCTGGCCGGGATCCAACTCATCGTCCAGCAGGGCCTCGACGTCCAACCCGCTGACCGCCGAGAAATGCGCGCGGCTGGTGTGGGCGGCAACCCACTCGAGTTCGATCACCGCGCCGGTTTCCGGGGCGTAATCGAGGTAGTCGGCAGTGCCCAGGCCGGCGCGTCCGTTGTTGGCGACGAAGCAGGGGTGTCCCTCGGTCATGGACGCCTCGATGCGTTGGAAGTCGGCCACGGGATCACCGGTGCCCACTGCCAGTTCGTCGGCGGTGGCGCCCGAGTGCAGCTGCTTGAAGCAATGCCCGGCCAGCGTGCTGCCCAGCTCCTCCAGGTAGAGGGGCAGCTGGGCATCGGCCAGTCCGAGCTCGTCGCGGAAGCGCACCACGAACTCCTGGACGTCGGGAACGTCTGCACCGGAGCGGGCGCCGTCAGCTGCCATGGTCCGGACCTCGATGGATGCCGGGTCCACCATCCAATGTTCCAGGGCATGCACGGTGGCGGAGAACGCATACTCATAGCCGTGGCCGTGCAACACCCAACCGCCGGGTGCCGGCTCGGGGTGGAGCAGCCGTTCATGGGTGAATTCGGCGATCGCCTTGGCCAGGACGTGACGCTGCGCGGCGGCCCAGCGTCCGGGGGAGAGGTGGACGACCGAAGACGACGGCAACCCGGTGGCCGCCGCGAAGGCAGCACGCGTGCACCAGGACAGCAGCGCCGTCTTGGCCGGGGCGCCCGGGAGTTCGGGCAGTTCGACGCGTTGCCAGGGAACGAATCCGAGCCGGGAGTTCAGCGAATGGACCGCGGAGTTGCGGGCATCGGGCTCGACGACGACGCGCAACACGGCAGGATCGGCGAAGAGGTGTGCCAGGCCGGCCCGCAGGGCGTCTTCGCTGAAGCCGCTGCGGGCGACGGTGTCGTTATGGGCCGGCTCGGGCAGCAGCAGATGCAGGCCGGCATCGCCCGGGCGCCGGGGATACGCGTTGGCCAGCTGCGAGTGTTCCGGGGCGTAGGTCTCCAGCAGGAAGGAGGGCTTCCCCTCGTGCTCGGCGATCAGCGCCTGGTGGTGGGGGTTCGCGCTGATGGCGCGGTGCTCGTCGCGGACCTCGTCGAGGGTGGCATCGGGCATGCCCCAGAAGCGTGCGTGCTCGGTGGCGATCCAGCGATGCAGCAACTGCGCATCCGTGCTGGGATCGACGGGACGGAAGGTGAACCGGGCCGGTGGGGTGTCGTGGGTACCGGTGTGGGTGCTCAGGGTCTGGGCGGTCATGCGGTGGCCTCCTGCAGGGGCGTGGCGGATGGGGTGGGCGAGGGGTTTCCGGGGGTTCCCGGGGTGCCGAATTCCTGGAAGGCGATGCGTCGTTCGACGGCGTAGTGCTCGACGCCGGTGATCCGGTTGATGATCACCGCATTGCGGTAGGCGCCCATCCCCAGATCGGGGGCGGTGAATCCGTGGGTGTGCAGTTCGGCATTCTGGACCAGGATGTCCCCGGCGACGCCGACCGAGTAGTGGCGGTCGACGTCCAGTCGGCCGTCGGGCAGCCGCTCCAACCGGTCCGCTATTCCCGCCAGGAAGGACGGCTCACGGTAGGAGTACCCGGTGGCCAGGACCGCGGCGTCGACACCGATCACCTGGGTGCCGCCGTCGTCCTGGTTGCGCAGCCCCAACTGCCAGCGCCCGCCGTCCTGCTCCAGGGACTCCAGCGAGGTCGCGGCCAACAACCGCACCGGGGGCGCCCCCTCGACGCTGCGGCGATAGAGCATCTCGTGGATCTCATTGATCAGATCGGCGTTGATGCCCTTGAACAGCGACTTCTGGGTGGCGTTGAGCAGGTCGCGGCGTTCTTGCGGCATGGAGTGGAAATGATCGATGTACTCCGGCGAGGTCATTTCCAGGGTGAGCTTGGTGTACTCCAGCGGGAAGAAGCGCGGCGAGCGGGTGATCCACAGCAACTCCTGGTCATCGCCCAACCCGCCGAGCAGGTCGGCGAACACCTCTGCCGCACTTTGGCCGCTGCCGACGACGGCGAGGCGGCGGCGCGAACGCAGCCGGTCGCGGTCCGTCCGGTAGGTGGAGCTGTGCACGAGCGGGGCGGTGTCGCCGGTCCGCGCGGCGGACAGGGCGTCGCGGGCTGCCGGGGGGACCTCGGGGGTGGTCCCGGTGCCCAGGACCAGCCGCCGCGTGCGCACCTGGGAGGTGCCGCCGTCGTGCTCCACTTCCAGGGTGTAGACGCCTGCCTCGAAGGAGGCGCTGACCACGCGCTGGCCGAAACGGACCGATGCGAGCCGTTCGGCGGCCCAACGCAGGTAGTTGTTGTATTCGGCGCGTAGCGCGTAGAAGTCCTCGCGGATGTAGAACGGGTAGATCCGCCCGGATTCCTTGAGGTAGTTCAGGAACGAATGCCGGTTGGTCGGGTCCGCGAGGGTGACCAGGTCGGCCATGAAAGGGACCTGCAGGTGGGTGCCCTCGAGCATCATGCCGGGGTGCCAGGCGAGCTCGGGGGCGGCCTCCAGGACGAGGATGTCCAACCCGGGGACGTTTTCCGCCAAGGCGGCGAAACCGAGGTTGAAGGGCCCGGCGCCGATGCCGACGGCATCCAGGATCCGGTCGTTGGCGGTGGTGTTTGCGGTGTGCATCAGTGCTGGCCTCCCACGGTGGCCGGGGTGGAAGCGGCGGCCAGATGGTCGCCATGATCGCGGGCGGCGGTGATGATCGAGGCGATCTGGGCCGCGGTGGTGCGGGGATTGAGCAATGTCAGCTTCAGGTGGCGCCGCCCGTCGAGGGTGGTGGCGGCGACCATGGCCTCGCCCGAGGCGTAGAAGCGGGCGCGGATGGCGTCATTGAGCCGATCGGCGTCCTCCTCCGTGTGGCTGGTGCCCGGCACCGGGACGTAGCGGAACACCACGGTGCTCAACTGCGGTTCGGCGGCCAGCAGCAACCGGGGCGTTGACCGCACGGTATCGGCGGCCGACTGGGCCCGGTCGAGGACCTCGTCGAACATGGCGCCCAGCGGGCGGGCGCCGATGGAACGCAAGGTGATCCAAAGCTTGAGCGCATCGAAGCGGCGTGTGGTCTGCATCGACTTCTCCACCTGGTTGGGGGCCTGGCCGGCCTCGCGGGCGGGATTGAGGTATTCGGCGTAGTGCGTGATGTGCCCGAAGGCGTCCCCCTCCCGCAGGAGCAAGGCGCTGGACCCGATGGGCTGGAAGAAGGACTTGTGGAAGTCGACGGTCACCGAATCGGCTGATTCGATGCCCGACAGGCGCTCGCGGTGCTGCAACGACACCAGCAGCCCGCACCCGTAGGCGGCGTCCACATGGAACCATGCCCCGTAGGAACTCGCCAGCCCGGCGACATCGCGCAAGGGATCGATCGCGCCGAAGTCGGTGGTGCCGGCGGTGGCGACGATGGCCATGGCCTGCTCGCCCGCTGCCGCGCCCTGGGCCAGCAGGCGGGCCAGTTCGCCGGTGTCCATGCGGTGGTCTGCATCGACCGGAACCGACACCACTGCCTCGTCGCCGAGGCCGAGTGTGGCGGCCGAACGGGAGACGCTGAAGTGGCTCTCGGCGGACGCGTAGATCCGCAGTCCCTCGAGCCGTTGGGGCAGGCTGCCGGAGCGCCCCGCAGTGGCCCGGTTGCGGGCGATCAGCAGGGCCTGGAGATTGGACTGGGTTCCTCCGGAGGTGAAGATGCCGTCCGCCGAGCCGCCCAGACCCGCCAGTTTGCTGGTCCAGTCGATGAGGCGGCGCTCGATCAGGGTGGCTCCTGCGCTCTGGTCCCACGTATCCATCGAGGTGTTCAGGCTGGTCACCAACGACTCGGCGGCAACGGCCGGGATGGTCACGGGGCAGTTCAAATGGGCGGCGTAGCCGGGGTGGTGGAAGTAGACGGCATCCCGGGTATACAGCTCGGCTGCTTCGGCCAGGGCGGCTTCGGTGTTGCCCAGGGGGGTCTCCAGGTCCACCGCGTCGATGGAAACCTCCAGCTGGTGGGGTGACGGGCCGGTGCTGGGGCCGGCCGCGGTGGCGATGGCCTCGGCGGCCGCCAACGTGGCAGCGTTGGACTCTCCCACGTAGCGATGGGCGGTGTCGCCACACAACAGGGACTCGAGGCCGGTGGCCAAGTCGGCCGACGAGGTGCCTGCCGGCTGCTGAAGCGTGGCAGTGGAAGCCGCGCGCTGGGTCGAAGAGTTCATGGGGTTCCTTCGAAGTCGAGGATCATGCAGGGTAGCCTTACCTAAGGCGCTGCTATTAAAGACATACAACCTCTTCTCAATACAATTTATGTAACGTTCTTCACGAAATATCGGATGGATCGGGGGTGTCGCGAGAAGTCATGCAGACTCCCATTGACATCTCCCAATGAGTGGTGCGATGCTGGCATGGTCCCCTCCCCGACGTAAGGAATCCCGGTGAACATCTCGGCCGCCTTCGCCTAGCCCTGCGCCGAGATCCACCGCGACACCCCGCGGGTCCTCCTGGCGCATTCGCCACCCCAGGAGACCTCCATGCAGAACCACCACCCCATCCTTCTCGACCACCTGGCCTTTGCCTGGCCCGACGGACGACTGGTCTTTGATGACCTCAGCGCGACATTTGGCAACGGCACGACGGGTCTTGTCGGCCCGAACGGGGCTGGCAAGTCAGCGCTGTTGCGGCTGATCTCCGGTGAACTGATGCCGGACGCCGGCACGCTGCACGTATCCTCGCCTCCGGCCTTCCTGGAACAAAAACCCATCAGGGATCCCCGGCCAACTGTCGCTTCCCTGCTCGGTGTTTCCGGACGGCTCGCGGCGCTGCGTCGGATTCTGGACGGGCAAACAGGTCAGTTGGAAGAGGACCTGGCCAGCGTCGGTGACGATTGGGACCTCGAGGAGCGGGCCATCGCCCTGTTGGCAGGACATGGGCTGGAGGATGCGGGCCCCGGCTTCCTCGACCGGACCGCGGCGACGCTGTCCGGAGGAGAGGCCATGGTCGTCGCCCTGGCCGGCCTCGAATTCCTGGGCAGACCCATCACGCTCCTCGATGAACCGACCAACAACCTGGACCGCGAGGCCCGGGGCCGGCTGTACTCGGCAGTGGAGCGATGGCGTGGCACGTTGCTGGTTGCCACGCACGACACGACACTGCTGGGACTCGTGGACACCATTGCCGAACTGCGCCCGGTGGGCGTCCGTGCCGGGCTTCCCGGATCCGTGGAGCTGCATCTACATGGAGGCGACTGGGCGCACTACCAGGGCGTCAAGGCCGCGGAGCTCGAAAGCGCCGAACGCAGGGTGCGCGACGCCAGCGCCAAGAGCGCTGTGGAGCGTCGGCAGCAGGTCGAAGCCGAGACGAAACTGGCCCGACGGGCCAAACAAGGGCGGAAAGCGGCCGATAGCCTCCCGAAGATCCTGGCCAATGAATTGCGCAAGCGCGCCCAGGAGACGGCCGGGCGGACACGTCAATCCATGGCGGCCAGCAGTGATGCGGCACGGGCCGAACTCGATGCCGCCAAAGATGACCTGCCACCGGATCTGTCCATCACCATCGACCTGCCCGGCACCCGGGTCCCTGCTGGACGCGAGCTGATGCGCCACGTCGCACCTGCGGACGTACCGTACGGCGTCACCGAAGAGGGGATGGAGCAGGTGCCGGGGCCGGGGCTGGTCATCCGGGGGCCCGAATGGATCGTCCTGGCCGGTCGGAACGGGGCGGGAAAAACGTCCCTGCTTCGCGAGCTGGAAAGGTCCGCTGCCGTGCCGGTCGGCGTGCTGCGGCAGGATCTCTCCGCGGACGATGGAGGCTGGGAAGGGGTGGATGCCTCGGCGTCGGTCCTGGAGAATGTGAGGGCGGCGGCTCCGCAGACACCCGTGGAGGACATCAGGGCCAGGCTGGCCCACTTTCATTTCCGCGGCTCACGCGTGGGGCAGCCCGTATCCCAGTTGTCCGGCGGGGAAATCTTCCGAGTCGCACTGGCGCGGATTCTTCTGTCTGACCCAGCCCCGCAGCTGCTGCTCCTGGACGAGCCGACGAACAACCTTGATCACGAGACCATCGTCCAGCTGCTGGGGGCATTGCGCGCGTATGCGGGCGGTCTCGTGGTCGTCAGCCACGACGAGGAATTCCTGGATCGGTTGGGGAAGGTGGGTGGCCGTGACCGGCGCCAATGGGAACTGAAGCGTGTGGCTCCAGCCCCACTGTCGACGCCGATGATGTGACGATCCTGCCTGGTATCTGAGCGGACCCGGGCAGCGCGCCCACCTCCGCCAGAGCGAAGATCCCGAACGCGACCAGCCAGTGCGGGATCCCGAGTGCGGGAGTCGAGAACGCTGCCCGTGCCGTCTCGTGCATCCGTGATGCAGCCGGACATCACGACCACGCTACCGCCAACAGTTCACCCAGAAGCTCGTCCGGATCCTGGAGGACGCCCCGGCCGGCGAACCAGGCGCAGGCGTTGCGGCAATCACGCGCCAGCAAATCGGCGCCCAAGGGGTTCGCCGCCAAGTCGACCAGCTGGGGCAGGTCGATCACGACCAGTCGGGGACCGGCCGCCAGGAGGTTGTATGCCGACAGATCGCCATGTGCGAAGCCCAGTCGTGCAAACCCCCGCATCGCTTCGACGAGCTGGCTGAAGTACGACTGCAGCAGAGCCGGGCCCGGGTGGGCTTGATGAAGCCGCGGCGCTGCCGCGCCGGGTTGCCCGGGGTCCTCGATGAATTCCATCAGGATCTCCGTCCCATCGATCTGCACGGGGTACGGGACGGGTATTCCTGCCTCGTAGGCGCGGACCAGGTAGTCCCATTCGGCGTTGGCCCACTGGGCGGCCTCGACCTGGCGCCCGTAGGTGCTTCCGTTCTTCATGGCGCGTGCGTCGCGTGTCCGACGCACCGTGCGTCCTTCGGTGTAGATCGTGGAACGGTGGAAGGACCGCTGGTCGGGAGTGCGGTAGCGTTTGGCCGCCAGGATGGAGTGGCGCTCCGAGGTGGCCCGCTCGACCAGGAAGACGTCGGCTTCCTTGCCGGTCTTCAGGACACCGAGCTCGGTGTCGATCGCAGCGGCATCCTCGATGACGAATTCAGGGTAGGGCTGCGGCCCGCGCATCAATTTCTCGATGCCGGGCCAGGTGGACCAGCGCTGGTCCGTCGACAAGGCATCGTCGAGGACGTTCCAGTCGGCGGGCCGTTCGGCCGGATGGTGGGGAAGGTGGCGTCGGGTCAGGGGCTGGAAGGGTTCAGGTGCGTCGTGCTCGATGCGTGACGTCATGATGGGTGTGACTCCCGGTGTGAGGGGTGTGCATGATCGGGGCGTGCGGTGCGGTGCGGACCGTCATGGTGGCCTCCCGGGAGTCGGCGATGGTGTTAGGCCTGTTCATCACACTACAGTGATCGATATAAGTCAATCACTTGATCCGGAGAGCGTACGGGGCTTCATGTAAGCTGGATCCCAAATACTGACCGATCGTTCAGGAAGGACTTGTCGACGATGACAACGCAGACTGCCGAGCTCGTTCCCAGCTACATCCAGGACGCCTGGTGGAGGCCCGAGAGCAGCGATGGCGCCACCGTGGTGTTGGATGCAAACACCGGCGAGGAGCTAGCCCTGGTCAGTGCCGATGGCCTTGATCTGGCCGCCGCCGTCGAGCACGGTCGGTCTGTGGGACACCGCGAACTCGGCCGAATGACCTTGCACGAGCGGGCCTTGAAGCTCAAGGAGATGGCCCAGTACCTCAATGACCGCCGCGAGGAGCTCTACGAGATCTCGTACCGCACCGGCGCCACCAAGATCGACAACATGGTCGACATCGACGGTGGGATCGGCGTGCTGTTCACGTTCTCCTCCAAGGGCCGGCGCGAACTGCCGAACTCCAACGTCATCCAGGACGGGCCGGCCGAGCCGCTCTCACGTGATGGATCCTTCCTAGGTGGGCACATCTATACCCGCTTCCCGGGCGTCGCGGCCCAGATCAATGCCTTCAACTTCCCGGTGTGGGGGATGCTGGAGAAGTTCGCTCCGGCCTTCATCGCCGGGGTTCCCACCATTGCCAAGCCGGCTACCCCCACCGGGTACCTCTCCGCGGCCGTGGTGCGCATGCTCGCGGAATCGGGCCTGCTGCCGGACGGTTCGCTGCAGCTCGTCTCCGGCTCGGCACGCACCCTGCTGGATGCCCTGGACTACCGAGACATGGTCTCCTTCACGGGATCCGCTTCGACAGCGAACTCCCTGAAGTCACACCCGAATGTGATCTCCGGGGGCGTCCGCTTCACTGCCGAGACGGATTCGCTCAACGCGGCGATCCTCGGACCGGACGCCACCCCGGGAACACCGGAATTCGAGGCCTTCATCAAGTCGGTCGCCACCGAGATGACGGTCAAGGCCGGACAGAAGTGCACCGCCATCCGCCGGACGATCGTCCCCGCAGCCATCCGGGATGACGTGGTCGCGGCGGTAGGCGAGCGCCTGGCCCAACGCGTGGTCGTCGGCGATCCCCGCGCCGAAGGGGTGACCATGGGTGCACTCGCTTCACTGGAGCAGCTGCGCGACGTCCGCGGCGCCGTCGAGGCCATGTTGGCTGCCGGAGGGGAACTGGCCTACGGAACCCTGGATGCACCGGTGGTCCGCACCGCATCGGGTGAGGAACGTGAGGTAGCCGCGGGGGCGTTCATGTCGCCCGTCCTGCTGACCTGGGCGGACCCCGACGCTGAATCCGTCCATTCGCTCGAGGCCTTCGGGCCGGTGACCAGCGTGCTGGGCTACACCGACCTCGACGACGCGATCCGTCTCGCCGCGCGTGGGGCCGGCTCGCTGGTGGCCACCGTCTGCACGAACGACGGCGACACGGCACGCGAGCTGACCACGGGGATTGCCGGGCACCACGGGCGCGTGCACATCCTCAACCGGGAGACAGCGCGCACGTCCACGGGACACGGCTCACCGGTTCCCCACCTGGTCCATGGTGGCCCGGGCCGTGCCGGTGGAGGCGAGGAGCTCGGCGGCATCCGATCGGTCAAGCACCATATGCAGCGCACCGCCATCCAGGGCTCGCCCAACCTGCTGACAGCGGTCACCGGGGTCTGGCACACCGGAGCCGATCGGGTCATTGCCGGTGCCGCCGAATTCGGTGCGGTGGAAGGCGCCATCCACCCGTTCCGCAAGTCACTGGCCGAGTTGCGGATCGGCGATGCCTTTGCCTCTCCGCTGCGCGAAGTCACCCTGCAGGACATCACTGACTTCGCCCACACCACCGGCGACACGTTCTATGCCCACACCGATGCGGCAGCGGCGGAAGCCAACCCGTTCTTCCCCGGGATCGTTGCGCATGGCTACCTGCTGGTCTCCTGGGCTGCCGGGCTGTTCGTCGAGCCGGCGCCGGGACCGGTCCTGGCGAACTATGGGCTGGAGAGCCTGCGGTTCATCACCCCCGTTCCGGCAGGGGACAAGATCCGGGTCACCCTGACCGCCAAGAAGATCACCCCGCGCGTGACCGATGAGTACGGCGAAGTTGCCTGGGATGCGATCATCCACAACCAGGACGATGACATCGTCGCCACCTACGATGTCCTGACCCTGGTGGAAAAGGACAACGTCACCTACAAGAACTGGGCCTCGTAGCGGATCGACGCTGAGGGGACATGAAGGAGGACCTGCCCGGTGGGCAGGTCCTCCTTCATGTTGCCGCTCTCCCGAGGTCCCGGGCTGCGTCGGTCAGTAGGCCCGGACGCGCTGCTCGACGATCAGGTGGATCAGCGCGAAGCGTCCCTCGTCGTCGATGGCAGAGAGTGCCGCGTCCAGCGCAGCCGGCACATCGGCGTCGTTCTCCACCCGGACCCCGAAGCCGCCAAAGGCCTGGGCCATAATGGCGAAATCGGGGTTCTTCAGCTGCGTGCCGGAGATCCGCTGGGGGTAGTCGCGTTCCTGGTGGGTGCGGATGGTGCCGTACTCCTGGTTGTCCATCACGATGACCAGTGGGGTGGCCCCGTACTGGGCTGCCGTGGCCAGCTCCTGCCCGTTCATGAGGAACTCGCCGTCCCCGGCGATCGTCACCACGCGGCGACCCGGGGTGGCCAGTGATGCGGCGACAGCGGAGGGGATCGAGTAGCCCATGGAGCCGTTGCGGGCGCTGACCATGGAGGCGTAGCCGTTGGTCGGGAAGTAGCGGTGCGCCCAGTTGGTGTGCTCGCCGGCGCCAAAGGTGACCATGGCATCCTCGGGCAGCGACGCAACCAGGTTGGCCATCAGGGTGGCCATCTTCGCCTGGCCGTCACCGGGGGTGGCATCGGGCAGGGCAGCGAACTTCACCTGCTCCTCACGCATGCGGGTGGTCCATTCGCGCCAGGAGTCCTTGACCGGAAGGTCCATGCGGACCAGATCGCGGATGAAGACGTCGGGTTTGGCCACGATCTGGTGGGACACGGGGCCGGAACGACCGCGCAGCGAGGGGTCGATGGTGACCAGGAAGTTCTTCTTGTCCCAGTTCTGCCGGATGGCGAACCCATCGGTGATCACATCGCCGGGGACCGTGCCGACGAAGACCAGCAGGTCGGTTTCCTCCAACAGGTCATAGGTGGGCTTGGGGCGGCCGTAGCCGATGGGGCCGACATACGACGGCGAATTGAAGGGCACGGTGCCCTCGCAGCGCCACTCGGCCGCCGCCGGCAGATCGTGCTCCTCGAGCCAGGTGGTGAACGCCTGGGCCCCTTCGGAGCTCCAGTCGTTGCCGCCGAAGATGAACAACGGCTTGTCCGCTTCCCGCAGTGCGCCCTGCAGGGCCTTCCAATCCGTGACGGTCATGCCGCCGCTGGCGACGGGGATCCGCGGGTGGATCTGGTTGGGGACCTGGCGCTTGATGATGTCCTCGGGCAAACCGACCACGACCGGGCCCGGGCGTCCTGACATGGCGGCGAACATGGCCTCCGCCACCACCTCGGAGGCCCGTTCGGCGTGGTCCAGGATCATCACGCGCTTGGCATTGGTGCCGAACCAGGCCTTCGGGTCGAACTCCTGGAAGGCCTCTTTTTCACGGTGTTCGAAGGGGATCAAGCCCACGAACAGGACCATGGGGGTGGAGTCCTGCCAGGCGGTGTGGAGGCCGACGTGGGCATTGGCCGCGCCGGGGCCGCGGGTGACCATGGCGATGCCGGGCAGCTGGTTCATCTTGCCGTCGGCCTCGGCCATGTAGGCGGCGCCGCCTTCGTGGCGGCAGACCACGGTATCGATGGGGGAGTGGTGCAACCCGTCGAGGACATCGAGGTAGCTCTCGCCCGGGACGACATAGGTCCGCTTCACGCCATGGGCCACCAGCGTGTCCACGATCATGTGGCCGGCGGACTTGGTGGCCGGTGTGGCCGCGTCGCGGGCGGTGGATTGGTCCTGCCCTGCGGGCTCGGTCTGGGTGGTTGTCACGGGGTGACCTCTTTCGCCGTTGAAATGGGTGTCACGGAACGACGCAAGGCGCCCTGGAGGGGCCGCGGCGTCATTGCCTGCTGATGGCCAAATTACAGGACGGGCGGCGGCGACCCCAGTACGGGGGACACGTTGCCGTCATGTATGCGATGCGGGTCACTTTAGCTTGACCTGTCCGCGCGGATCCGCAGTCCCCTAGGCTGGAGCTCATGAGCGCACAGCAGCAGGACCGGGTGGGAGTGCCGTCCCGCGCGTGCCTGCGATCGTGGACCGCCGAGGAGGCCGATGTGCAGGCTGTGCTCTGCGCTTTCTCCGCGCCCGACATGACGGGCCAGGCCCGCGCGCCGATCGCCACGGCGGCGCAGGCGCGCCAGTGGATCGTCCCGCTGGTTCCCGATCCGCTGGAGCCGGAACCGCGAACCGTGGCCTTCGCCGTCGAGCTCGACGGGAGGGCGGTGGGGAACGTGATGGTTTCGGCCATCGATCGGCGTCATCTCACCGGATGGATGTCCTACTGGGTGGCCCCCCGAGCCCGCGGCCAGGGACTGGCAGGCGCAGCTACCGCGGCGCTGGCGGGGCACTGCTTCACCGTGGTGGGCCTGGAACGCGTGGAGCTGGGGCATCGGCTGAACAACCCGGCATCCGGGAGGGTCGCCGCGGCGGCAGGGTTCACGCGCGAAGGCATCGAGCGGCAGAAGCTGCGCTACCAGGACGACGACGGCACCTGGCAACGGTTCGACACGGCGCTTTGGGCGCGGCTGGCGACGGACCCCTTGCCTGACACGGTGGCGCTGGAGATCCTTCAGTCGGAGCCGGTCAGCCCCGCTGACGCGAACGCCCGTGCATAGATCCCGCGGATGACGTCTTCCTTGCGGGCGTTGTAGTCCATCACGGTTCCACCCGCGTCATTGGTCACCGCCGCGGCCGCTTCCTTCGCTTCCCGGTACAGCGCCCGGTCCTCCGGATGGATGCGGAGCCAGTCCCGGAACATCCGGTGCCTGATCGTCTCGGGGCAGCCGGGCCCAAAGACATGGAGATTGGCCGCGGGCGCATCGAGCCGGAAGCAGCGGTGCTCATGCCATCCGGGCTCCCGGACCACCAGGACGAACCCGGCGGCCTCCAAGGCGCCGCGGTAGGCGGATTCGTCGGCGGGATCCGCGACGGTCAGATCGATGTCGATCACCGGTTTGGCGGCCAAACCGGGAACCGAGGTGGAACCGACATGTTCCACGGTGAGGGCCAGTGGGCCCAGGGCGCTGCGGATCCGTTCCGCTAGGGTGGTGAAGTGCGTGTGCCAAGCGGGATCGTGCTCGACGATGACCACCGGTCCCGGCAGGGGCCCTCCGGCGAGCCAGATGGCGTCGTCGGGATCGCCGTCGTGGTGTTGGGTGATGTCGTCGTCGGTGGGCATGGAGACCATGTTATCCAGCTGGGGTTCCGGCCAGACCCGGTCGGGAGGGCTACGCCTCCTGGTAGGGGCTCGGCGGGTACTCCGCCGAGTCCTCCTGGGTGGCCTCGGTCGGGAGCTGGCGCCACGACCACCAGCCGAAGAGGGATGTGCCGAATTGCAGGACCAGCACCGCCAGCGTGGCGAACGCCGGCTGGTTGCCGAAGTAGACGATGACCTGGGCCACTGCCGAGGCGGCGATGACCAGCCAGGCCCAGCGCAGGCCGTTGGCCACGCCGACCAGGCCCGCCGGGACCAGTGCCGAGAAGCCGAGTGAGAGCCAGAAGCTGGCGGGGATGCTTCCCAGGTCCAACCCGCTGAAGATCGTCGGCAGGGCGGAGGCGAAGGCGATGAGCACGGTGATGACGAATCCCCACACCAGCGCGGACGAGGTGAAGGGCTTGACGTCCACTGCCCGGCCGAATTTGCCGCGCAGCCGGTATTTGCTGAAGCGCCACAGCCCGTAGATCGGGACCAGCAGGTAGGGAACCGCCTTGAACAGGCCGTCGAATCCGAACTGTAGGGCGATGATCAGCGGGCCGGCGAAGACGGCCAGGATCTGGATCCACCAGCCCAGGTCGTTGCGGCGGGCCAGCAGCAACAGGGCGATCCCGGTCAGGAGCACACCCAGGGAATCGAGCGCCACGATGGTTGCGGTGTCGGTGCCCAGGGGCTGGTTGAACAGGGACTGGAAGAGCTGGTCCACGAAAGGCTGCCTATCGGACGGATGGGTGCATGCGAGGGCCACGGGCCACACACGGGGAACTCATCGATGGTACCGCCGGGCCGTCGTCGTACCCGAATCCGCCCCGGGGCAGTGGGATCAGGCGCGCAGCCCGTCCAGCATCATGGCGATCGCGTTGTCCTCCACCTGCTGCGGGGTGGACGGGCCGTCCGGGCGGTACCACTCCACCAGCGAATTGATGGTGCCGAACATCAGGCGTGTGGTGGTCCGCGGGTCGATGTCGGCGCGCAGCGACCCCTCCTGCTGGGCGCCGACCACCAGGTCGGCCAGGCGCCGGTCCACCGCGCGACGGCGTTCCAGCGCGTGGCGTTCGATCTCCGTGTTCCCGCGCAGGCGCAGCAGCAGGGTCACGTACGGCTGGCGTTCGACCAGGACCCGGATCGTGGAGCGCAGCACGAATTCGAGCCGTTCGGCCGCCGTGCCGGTGCTGGCCCGGGGGTCATCGCCCAGGGCCTCCAGCGGGACCAGTGCCTCATCCAGTGCCTTGTCCAGCAGGTCGCCCTTGGAGGGGACGTGGTGGTAGATCGCGGATTTGCTGATGCCCAGGTTGTCGGCCAGCGTGCCCATGGACGTCGCGTCGTAACCGTGCTTGTTGAAGACCTGCACGGCAATGGAGAGGACGGAATCCTGGTCGTGGCCGGGGCGGCCGCGTTTGGCCCCGGAGGGCTTGCTGGCGATGGTGGGCATCCCCCGATCCTACTTGTCGCGCAGGTCGTAGATGCGCCGCAGCTTGCCGACCGAGCGGGGCAGCGACTCCGGGTCGACCACGTCGATCCGGCAGCTGGAGCCCACGTTGATCTTGATGGCCTTCTGCAACTCGGCGGCGGCGGCGATGGCGCGGTCCGAGGTGCAGTCGGCACGGCGCTCGATCTTCACCGCCAGCTCGTCCATGCGTCCCGGCCGGGTGATCTCCAGCTGGAAGTGCGGGGACAGCCCGGCCACCTTCAGCGCGAGCTCCTCGATCTGGCTGGGGAAGAGGTTCACGCCGCGCAGGATGATCATGTCGTCGCTGCGGCCGGTGATGCGGCCCATGCGGCGGTGCCCGGGGCGTGCGGTGCCCGGCAGCAGGCGGGTGAGGTCGTGGGTGCGGTAGCGGATGATCGGCAGCGCCTGCTTGGTCAGCGAAGTGAACACCAGTTCCCCGGGCTCCCCGTCGCCGAGGGCCTTCGAGGGGTCGAACGCGTCGATGATCTCCGGGCGGAAGTGGTCCTCCCAGATGTGGCTGCCGTCCTTGGTCTGGTTGGATTCCCCGGCAACTCCGGGGCCCATGACCTCGGAGAGTCCGTAGATATCGCACGCGTCGATGTCGAACATGACCTCGAGCTCGTGGCGCATCTCCTCGGTCCACGGTTCGGCGCCGAGCACTGCGACCTTCAACGAGGTCGAGCGCGGGTCGATGCCCTGGCGTTGCATGGCGTCGCCGATGGTCAACAGGTACGTCGGCGTGCACAGGATCGCGTCGGGGGCGAAGTCCTGGATCATGGTGATCTGCTTTTCGGTCTGCCCGCCGGACATCGGGATGACGGTGGTGCCCAGGCGTTCGGCGGCTGCATGCGCGCCGAGGCCGCCGGTGAACAGCCCGTAGCCGTAGGCGTTGTGGACCTTCCAGCCCGGCTTCACGCCGGACAGGCGCAGGCAGCGGGCGCCGAGCTTGGCCCAGTCGTCCAGATCGGACTGGGTGTAGCCCACCACCGTCGCGCGTCCCGTGGTCCCGGAGGAGGCGTGGATGCGGGCGACCTGCTGCTGCGGAACGGCGAACATGCCGAACGGGTAGGTCTTGCGCAGGTCCTCCTTCTCGGTGAACGGGAACTTCGCCAGATCGGCGAGTTCCTTCAGGTCACTCGGGTGCACGCCGGCGGCGTCGTACTTCTCCTTGTACAGCGGAACGCGGTCGTAGGCGTAGGCGACGGTCTCCTGCAGACGGGTGAGCTGCAGCGATTCGATCTGATCGCGGCTCATCGTCTCTTCGGGATCGAGCGGGTTGGGAAGTTCGGTTTCGGCGGCTGTCTGCGTCATTGCTGGCCCTTTGGTGATTGCAGGTGTGGGGTGGAACGGTACGACGCCGGTAGCTGGCTCCCGGCGTCCGGCGCCTAGCGCTGGGGGATGGTGCGCGAACGACCGCGGAACTCGGCGACGATCTCCTCGCCGCCCTCCGGGGTGGTCTGGCGGATCTGGATGTCGTAGATGCCGCTGCGGCCCGACTGCTGGCGGCGGGTGGCCTCCGCGGTGATGATCCGGCCCGGGATGCCCGGCCGGATGAAGTTGATGTCGACGCCGGAGGCGACGGTGATCGTCTCGTTGGATCCTTCGGGCGGATTGCACGCCATGGCGAACGCCGTATCCCCGAGGGCGAAGATCATGCCACCGTGCCCGATCCCGAAGCCGTTGAGCATCTCGGGACGCAGCGTCATGCTGATCGTGGCCTCGCCGTCGGCGACGTGGTGGACCCGGATGCCCAGCCATTCTGCAGTCTTGTCATGGGCCAGGACGGCGTGGCGCGGAGCAGCGCCCGCGTTGGCCGAGTCGAGGTCGGTTTCGGTCATGCTGGGACTCCATCCACGAATTACTGAACGTTCATTAGGTAATCCTGAAATGTGACTCAAGTCAAGCCGTGGCAGCTCCTGGGCGGCACTGTGACGTCAACGACGGAAGCCGTCGCGACGGGTCCGGTCGATCAGGTGCGAGCGGTGAGGACGAGGGAGTCCATGGCCCGGACGGCCCTTTTCAGCTGTTCCCGGGCGATCGGTGTGTAGCCGTAGCCGGCGCGGGTTTTGAGGCCAAGAAGGAGGTCAAGTTGCTGGGCTGCGTGCGTATCGACCTTCTTGAGGAGTTTGACTGCTTCGCCGTGGCCCTTGCCCTGGTGGAATTGTCCGAGGGCAGCGATGCAGAGGGCGTCGGACGCGGCGATTCCAGCGTGGACTGCCAGGGTGACGACAGCGTCGGCCACGTCCTGATGCTCATCGGCGAGGTCAAGAACAACATGGGCTGCCGACTGGAACTGAAGCGCCTTGTCCAGTCGCCCTTGTTTGATCTGGTCATTCGCTGCGGGATTCATTGGGGAACCGTGCGGATGTCGAGCCTGGCCTCGAGCCAGCGGCAGGCGGGAAGTACGGGGATGCCATCGGCGATGACGTTCAAGAAGAGCCGATCCGCCTCCACCTCCGATTCCCGATATACCAGCGGCCGTGTGTCGTTGCCGGTCCAGGAAGCGACTTTCAATGAGAGGTCGGAGAGGTGCGACGTCGCCAGATCCTCGTCGTAGCCGTCCGGGAAGATGAAGAGGAGGTCGACGTCGCTATCGTCGCGCATCTCATTCCGGGCGGCTGAGCCGAACAAGCGGACATCCAGCGGCTCCAGCGGCCAGGCGCGGATCTCGTCTCGTAGGTGTCCGAGAAGGAGGTCTTTGGCGTGCGCCATTTCCATGATGGCCGCAGCGAGGAGGTGCTGCCGATTGAGACGGTAGGAGCGCGTTTGACCGACGATCTCTTCCAGGGCAATTCCCTGTTTCACGAGCCGGGTCAAGGCATTGCGTACGCCGCTTTCCGAATTCTTGTCGGGGCTGAGCCGGTGGACGGCTGGCGCAGTGAAACCGGAGTCGGCGCGCGCCAGGACATGGAGTACCGCGGCGTCGACGGTGGGTGTCAACGCGGCGATCGGGTTCTGCAGTCTCATGAATCCTCCAGGTGCAGAATTCTGCATCTACATGCACTATTCTACAGGTGATGCTGGGAATCCACCAGGGGGCTGGTGGGACCCGGCGGAGGTCCATTGACTATGGTGCGGTTGCTGCGAGCCGCTCCTTGAACCACGCCTCGACCTCGGCCAGCAGCTCGGCCTTTCGTGGTTCCGGGAGGAAAGCCGAACGGACGGAGTTGGACGCCAGCCGAGACAGCGTGGGGGAATCCAGGTCGAAGGTCGACGTCACACGATCCAGGTTGTCATCCAGGTAACCACCGAAATACGACGGGTCATCCGAGTGGATCGAGACGTTCAGCCCGGCCTCGAGCATCCGGGGCAGGGGGTGGGCGGCAAGGACGTCAACGGCCCGCAAGCGGACGTTGGAGAGCGGGCAGACGGTCATCGGGATCTGTTCGTCGACGAGGCGTCGGACCAGCTCGGGATCTTCCATGGCCCGGATGCCGTGGTCGATGCGGGCGACCTGGAGAACGTCCAGGGCCTCGCGGATGTAGCTGGGTGGGCCCTCTTCGCCCGCGTGTGCCACGCACTCCAGTCCGGCTGCACGGGCACGGTCGAAGACTGCGGCGAACTTCGCCGGCGGGTAGCCGACCTCGGCCGAATCGAGGCCGATGCCGATGATGGGCGCCCGCATGTCGATGAGATCCTCGAGTACGGACAGCGCCTCGTCCGCGGGCTGGTCCCGCAGGAACGCGGCGATCAAGGAGGTGGAGATGCCGAAATCGTCGAGGCTGGTCGCCAACGCTCGGGCCACACCCCCAATGCTGGTGGACAGGTCCACCCCGCGGGCCAGATGTGCCTGCGGGTCGATGAAGATCTCCGCGTGGCGGACGCCCGCAACTGCAGCGCGACGCAGGTAGGCGGTCGTCATCGCGGCGAAGTCGTCCTCGGTGACCAGCACTGCCATGTTGGCGTAGTACAGGTCCAGGAAGGACTGTAGGTCGGTGAACTCGTACCGGGCCCCCAGGTCCTCCACGTCGCGGTAGGGCAGGTCGATGCCGTTGCGCTCCGCCAGTTCGAAGATCAACTCCGGTTCCAGCGTCCCCTCGATGTGCAGGTGCAGCTCCGCCACCGGCAGCCGGGAGGACGAGGGCGACGGGACAGGTGAACCAGGCATGGGGGATCGGCCTTTCAGACGGGAAAAAGTCCTCCCATGATGCCAGAAGCCGGCGGGGCCCCACGCCCCGCCGGCTTCCCGGGAGGGGACGCCTACACCCGTTCGGTGGCTCCAAGGGCGTCCAGCGCGAAGGCGTAGTCCCAGGCGCGGTCCTTCCACGCCTCGTAGCGGCCCGAGGCCCCGCCGTGTCCGCCATCCATCTCGATCTTCAGCAGGATCGGTTCGGTTCCTGTGCTGACCTGGCGCAGCCGTTGGACCCATTTGGCCGGTTCGACGTAGAGCACGCGGGTGTCGTTCAGGCTCGTGACCGCGGCAATCCGCGGGTACGGAACCGCAGCGATGTTCTCGTACGGGGTGTAGGACTTCATGTATTCGTAGACGTCGGCGTCGGTGATCGGGTTGCCCCATTCCTCCCATTCCAGGGCCGACAGCGGCAGATCCGGGTCCAGGATGCTGGTCAGCGCGTCGACGAACGGCACCTGGGCGATGATCGCCGTGTAGAGCTGCGGGGCCAGGTTGGCGACGGCGCCCATGAGCAGGCCGCCTGCTGATCCGCCCATGGCAACCACGCGCTGCGGATCGGCCCACCCGGTGGTGACGACGTGTTCCGTAGCCGAGACGAAATCACTGAAGGAATTCTTCTTGGCCAGCTTCTTGCCGTCGTCGTACCAGTGGCGTCCGAGCTCCCCGCCGCCGCGCACATGCGCGATGACGAAGACGACGCCGCGGTCCAGCAGCGACAAGCGCGGGATCGAGAAGCCGGGGTCCATGCTCATCTCGTAGCTGCCGTACCCGTAGACGAGTGCCGGGTTGGAACCATCGCGTTCGACGCCGCGGCGGCGGATCACCGAGAGCGGGACGCGGGTGCCGTCGGCAGCGGTGGCCCACTCGCGCTCGGCCAGGTAGGCACCGGCGTCGTACCCTCCCTTGACCGGGGTCTCCTTGCGCAGCGACAGCTCGCCGGAGGCCAGCGTGTAGTCGTAGACGCGCGGGGGGATGAGGAAGCTGGTGTAGGCCAGCCGGATGACGGGGGAATCGTATTCGGCGCCGGCGAGCGAGCAGGTGTAGAGCTCCTCCTCGAAGACCGGTTCGGCGGCAGGTGCCTGGGCGTCGGTGCCCAGGCCCGCCAGCGGCAGGATCTGGATGCGCTCGATGGTGTCCTGGCGGACGGAGACCACGGCGTGCGTGGAGGTGACCGCGGTGCCCTCGATCTTCACGTCGTCCCGGTGGGGGAGGACCGTGGCCCAGTGCTGGTCGGCGAGCGGCTTGGTGAATTCGTCGGCGCGGACCAGGGAGACCATGTTGTTCACGGCGTCGCGGTTGTGGGTGAGCAGGTAGGCGCGCTCGCCGTCGACGGTGACCGGATCCATGCCATGCAGCAGGTGTGCCTCGCGGCCCAAAAGGAGCCGGGGTGCGGCCAGGGGGTCGATGAGATCCAGCGTGTGGGTCTCGGCGAACTCGGAGTTGCCGATGGAGATCATCAGTTCGCGGCGGTCCGGGGAGAGCTCGAAGCCCATCCACATGCCCGGATCGTCCTCCTGGAGGACGACGGCGTCCTGCGCCGGATCCTGCCCCAGGGTGTGGGACTTGATCTGGTTCGGACGCCAGGAATCGTCGACGACCGTGTAGAAGATGCGGGTGCCGTCGGGGGAGAAGGCCAATCCGTAGAAGACGTTCTCGATGACGTCCGGCAGTAGTTCGCCGGTCCGCAGGTCCTTGATGCGCAGGGTGAAGCGCTCGTCGCCGGCATTGTCCACGGCGTACGCGAGCAGGTTGCCATCCTCGGTGACGGCCATGCCGCCGACCGAGTAGAAGGGCTGGCCCTCGGCCTCGACGTTGCCGTCCAGCAGGACCTGTTCACCATCGAACGGCTTCCCGGGCTCGATGACCGGTGGCGTCCAATCGGCGACGAGGTCGCCCGTATCGCTGGCGGCGACCCGGCACTGGATGGGATATTGCTGGCCCTCGGCGGTGCGGGCGAAATACCACCAGCCGCGCTTGCGGGCGGGAACGGAGAGGTCGGTCTCCTCGGTGCGTTCCTTGATCTCGGCGAAGATCGTCTCCCGCAGTTCCTGCTGGTCGGCGGTCACGGCCTCGGTGTAGGAGTTCTCCGCCTCGAGGTGGGCGATGACCTCCGGGTTCTCCTTTTCGCGGAGCCACTCGTAGTCATCGACGAAGGTGTCGCCGTGGTGCGTTCGCTCCACGGGGCGCTGGGCGGCGACGGGCGGCTGCTGACGTGTGGGGGTTTGGCTCATGGGCACCATTCAACGCCATGTTCGTGCGGTGCCGGGCGGTGTTCGCCAGCGGCGTGTTGGGGGTGCGGTCAAGCGAGCGCCAGTCGGACCAGACTGACGACAGTGACCACGACCGCCCATGCACCGATGGCGTAGCCGATCGACAGCGCGGCCCGGGCCAGGCCGTGACCCCGTCCACCCCGCTCGCGCAACTGGCCGAGGGCGATGTGACCGGCACCCACCGCGAAAACCGCGAAAACGGAAACGCCGGTGAAGACCAATGCCGCGAGGCAGACGGCGGCCAGCACGGCCGAGGCCACCGCCCACTTGTTGACGGCCGTCGTCACCTGCGACGGTTCCTGCGAGACATGTGCGACCACGTGAATTCCCCCGATTGCCGTGTGCTCCCCGGAGCCTATCCGAGCCTTCAGGGCATGGCTAGGACGTCTGGAGCCCGCCATTGCTGTGCAGGAGCTGGCCATTGATCCATGAACCCGCGTCGGAGAACAGGAAGCGGACCAGATCCGCGGTGTCCTGCGGCTGGCCGAGCCGGCCGGCCGGGGTGGCCCGGGACATCTCCTCGCGGAGCCCAGCGTCCATCCACCCGGTGTCGATGGGACCCGGGTTGATGAGGTTGGAGCGGACGCCCCGGCCGGCAAGCTCGATGGCCGCGGCGATCACCAGCCGGTCCAACGCCCCCTTGCTGGCACCGTAGGGCAGGTTCTCCGCCGTGTGGTCGCTGGTCAACGCGACGATCCTGCCGTTGACCGTCCCGGTTGGGGCCGACTCGGGAAGTTGCTCGGCGAACGCTTTGATGAGCAGCCATGAGGCGCGGGCGTTGACGGCGAAATGCCGGTCCCAGCTCGCCACATCCGTAGTGAGGATCGAGCTGTCCACCGACTCGCAGTGGGAGAGCACCAGGCCCTCGACCCTGCGGCCGGCGGCGGTGGCCAGGAGTTGGCCGGGAACTGCTGGGTCGCTGAGGTCCCCGGGCGCCACCGTGACGTCGGCGCCCACGGCGCGGCATTCGTCGGCAATGGATCCGGGGTCGTCCGCACCACGATCGAGATCGAGCCGCTCGTCGTAGGGCTGCCAATGGTTCAGCACCAGATCCCAACCATCCTGGGCAAGCCCGGTCGCGATGCTGGCCGCGATGGAACGCTTCCGTCCGGCACCGGTGATGAGGACCAGGGGCTTGCTCGGGGAGGGTGACATGTGATTGAGGCTAGCCAATCAGAGTCGTGGCGTCACGCTTCGCCGTGCGAAGCTCCCTACCGCTGCGGCGTCAGCGTCCTGCTGTACTGCACCTTGCCGTTGGCGTTGATGAGTTTGACCGTGAACTCCGAGCCGTCGCCGGCGACATCGACATGGCCAAAGTACTGGTGCTCACCCGAACGCGGGGACCCCAGCGGCGGGCCGGCCTGCTGGAAGTCGACCTTCGGGCCAAACGTCAGGTCCAGCTCGTTCGGTCCGAACGACCCGGCGTTGATGGGACCGGCCACGAACTCCCAGAAGGGATTGAAATCGCGGAAGGCGGCGCGGTCGGGGGAGTAGTGGTGGGCGGCGCAATAGTGCACGTCCCCGGTCAGGAACACCACGTTCTTGATCCGGTGCTTCTTGATCGCCGAGAGCAGCCGGGCAAGTTCGAGCTCGCGGCCCAGCGGCTTGCCGTGATCGGCATTGGCGATCGACTCCTGCCCCTCGCCATCGGGCACGATCAACCCCAACGGCAGGTCGTTGCCGATGACCTTCCACGTGGCGCGCGAGGAGCGCAGCGAGCGGATCAGCCACTGCAGCTGCTCCTCGCCCAGGATGCGGGTCTGCTCCGCTTCCTTGCCGTCGGTGTTCGGCGACTTGTGCGAGCGCATGTCCAGCGCGAACAGGTCAAGATGCGGGCCGCGCTCGACGTGCCGGTAGATCCGGGTCGGCTCGAACCCGGTGCCCGGGCGCAGTGCCCGGCGATCGGCGATCGGCATGTATTCCTGCCAGGCGCGGCGTCCGCGGGCTGCGAGGGTGTCGACGTCGCGCACCGTGTACTGCGGGTCATCAAGGATCTCGCCGGGGTACCAGTTGTTGACGGTCTCGTGGTCATCCCACTGGGCGATCACCGGGACCTCGGCGTACATCGCCCGCAGGTTCGCATCCATCATGTTGTAGCGGTGGCGTCCCCGGTATTCGTTGAGGGTCTCGGCGACCTTGGAGACCTCCTCGGTGACGACATTGCGCCAGATGGTGCCGTCCGGCTCCTTCATCTGCGCGGAGATCGGCCCGTCGGCATAGATCGTGTCGCCCGAATGCAGGAAGAAATCGGGCCGCGTCGCGTGCATGGCGGCATAGCCACGCATCCCGCCGATCTCCTCGTTGATGCCGTACCCCTGCCCGGCGGTGTCGGCGGTCCACACGAAGCTCTGCGGCCCGGAATCGTCCCAGCGCCCATGCCCGCGCCCATGCCCGCGCGCCGGGGCCGTGCTGAAGGCCCCCCGCCCGATCTCGCTGCGGCGCCCGTGCTCATCCTCGAAATGGAGTTCGACGGCCAAGCGGGCTCCCGCTGGCAACCTCCGCGCGTCGATCTTGGCGGTGAAGTCCGTGGCTGCACTGGCCCGTGAACCGCGCAGGTGCAGGGTGCGTCCGTGGCGTCCGCGCAGTTCCCGGCCATCGGCATCGAGCAGCCGCAGCGCTGCGTGCAGCCGCCCCGGCCCCGAGGCGCGAGACCACAGCACTGCGGAGTCGCTGGAGACATCGCCCATCGAGATCCCCGAGGGCAGGGTCAACCGGCGGGCCGCCAACGGCACCGCGGCCGGGCGTCCCACAGCCAGGGCAGAAGGTGCGGACAGGGAGGTGGCAGCCAGCGCCGAGACGGCAGCCGCCCCCTTGAGCAGGGTGCGGCGAGCGGGCTGGGTGCTGTTCTGGTCCATGGTCAACAGCCAAGCGCACGCGGGCAACGGGCACGTGGCGGGCAGATGAACCGGGGCCGAACGGCCGCCGGGTGGCAGGATGGGCCCATGGCCACCGATGATGCTGACTTCGCCCCTGCCCACTCCGCCCATCCCGCGATCGCCGCCTGGACATCGGTCCTCGCGTACGCCCCGCGTTTCCTGGAGCACTTGCGCGGCGTCGAACGCCAGCCGGGATTCCAGGTCGCCGTTTCCGTGGACGGAACCCTCATCGGCACGTGCAGCGGCGGATTCTCCGACGTTGCCGCCCGCACCCCTATGGACGATGGCCACCAGTTCCGCATCGCCTCCCACTCCAAGATGTTCACCGCCACCGCCATCCTGCAGCTGGCCGAAGCCGGGCGGCTGACCCTCGAAGACGCGCTCGCCGACCACTTGCCCGACCTCGCAGGGACCGACGCTGCCGACGTCACGGTCGGGGAGCTGCTCTCCCATTCCTCGGGGCTGACCCGCGATGGCGACGACTCCGACTTCTGGGTCCTGGGCCGCCCCTTCCCCCACCGGGCCACCCTGCTGGAGACCGCTGCCCACGGGAAGGTCATCTCCCGGCACGAGCATTTCAAATACACGAACATCGGATATGGCCTGCTCGGCCTGGTCATCGAGGCAGCCAGTGGGCAGGATTACCGCGACTATGCCCGGGAGCACCTGGTCCAGCCGCTGGGACTCCAGGACACCGGGCCGGACCTGGAACCCGGCGCCGACCGGTTGGCCACCGGATACGGATCGATCGCCGTCGCCGGGGAGCCCTACACCCTGGAACGCCGCACGGTGATCGACCACATCGACACCGCGGCGTTGAGCTCGGCCACCGGCTTCTACTCCACGGCGACCGACGTGGTCCGCTTCCTGTCGGCGCTGCTCCCCGAAACCCACGATCGTCCGGCGGACGGCTCCCTGGTGGGTGAACATTCCAAACGCCGCATGCAGCGCCAGGTGGAGTCCGCCGGCGTGCCCGGACGGCACTACGGACTGGGCCTGATTCTGCAGGACGTGCACGGCCAGGCGACCTTCGGCCACAGCGGTGGCTACCCGGGGCACATCACCCGCAGCTGGGCGCTACCCGAAACCGGCGTGGCACTGAGCGTCCTGACCAATGCCATCGACGGCCCGGCGACCTCCTGGGGCGAGCAGCTCATCGGGCTGGCGACCCTGGCCGCCCGGGAGGCACCGGCGTCGTACTCCGGCCTGACACCGCAGGACCTGGCGCGGTACACCGGGCGGTTCGCGGGGCTGTGGGGCGTGCAGGACATCGTCGAACTCGGCGGCAAGCTGTACTCGTTCCAGCTGGGAAGCCCTCCGGACCCGGCGACGACCGAGCCGCTGGAAGTGCTCGACTCCTCGCGGCTGCGCTCGGGCGACCCCAACGGATTCTCCGGTTATGGCGAGGAACTCGTCTTCGAATTCGACGACGCCGGTGCTGCCGCGGTGCGCGGACCCGGGGGGATGCGCTTCGTGCGGCAGGCCGACTACGTGGTGCCGGCCCGACTGTCCCACCCAGCCAGCTGACACCGCCGGCAGCCCGCCAACGGGGGAGCAGGGCCGGATCTAACACGCGCGGCTGAACACTTCCTGTGAGCCGGGCCACGATGCTCTATTGTCTAAGGAAGTCAAAGTCCCGTAAACACGGGCCGCACCACCAGGGAATGGGGTATCGACCTTGCGTCACCAACAGAGAGCGGCCACTCCGGGCCGTCGCCGGACCGGGGCGGTGGTCGCGGCATTCCTGGCCGTGGCAGCCCTGCTGTTCGGTGCCTCCGGAGCCGCCGCCGACACTGCGTCATCCAGTTCGGCCGTCGAGGGCAAGACCTTCGTCATCGGTACCGACACCACGTTTGCACCTTTTGAATTCCGCGATTCCTCCGGTGAATTGACCGGTATCGACATGGATATCCTGCGGGCCATCGCCAAGGACCAGGGCTTCAAGGTGGAGATCCGCTCGCTCGGCTTCAACGCCGCCTTGCAGGCCCTGACCTCCGACCAGGTGGACGGCGTCATCGCCGGCATGTCCATCACGGACGAACGCAAGCAGGTCTACGACTTCTCCGAGCCCTACTTCGAATCCGGCGTCCAGATGGCCGTCGCGAAGAACGACGACGCCGTCAAGGGCTACGAGGACCTCAAGGGCAAGACCGTCACCGCCAAGACCGGCGCGGAGGGCGAGACCTACGCCAAATCCATCGCCAAGAAGTACGGTTTCACGGTCAAGTCGCTGGACCAGTCGGCCAGCATGTACGAACTGGTGAAGTCGGGCAACGCCGTCGCCGTGTTCGACGACTACCCGGTGCTGGCCTACGGCATTGCGCAGAACAACGGCCTGAAGACGGTCACCGACAAGGTGCCCGGCGGTTCCTACGGCTTCGCCGTGAACAAGGGCAAGAACGCTGATCTGCTGGCCGCCTTCAACGACGGCCTGGCCAAGATCAAGGCCAACGGCGACTACGACAAGATCGTCAACGGCTACCTCGCCGATCCGGCAGCCGCCCAGCCGACCACGTTCTGGCAACTGCTGGGACAGTCGCTGCCCGCACTGCTCAAGGGCCTGCAGAACACGCTGGTCGTCACGGGCATCTCCTTCGTCGTCGCCATGGTCATCGGACTGGCCGCGGGGTTCATGAAGATCGCCCGCAACATCGTCGTCCGGGGAATCTCCACCACCTTCGTGAACATCTTCCGCGGCACCCCGCTGCTGCTGTGGGCGTTCATGTTCTACTTCGGCATCCCCCAGTTGACGGGGTTGCCCATCAACATCTGGGTGGCCGCGGTCCTGACCCTGTCGCTGAACTCCGGTGCCTATGTCGCCGAGATCGTGCGCGGCGGCATCCAGTCGGTGGATCCGGGCCAGATGGAAGCCAGCCGGTCGCTGGGCCTGGGCTACGGCAAGTCCATGCAAAAGGTCGTCGTCCCCCAGGCGTTCAAGATCATGACCCCATCGCTGATCAACCAGCTGATCATCATGCTCAAGGATTCCTCGCTGCTGCTGGCCATCGGCTTCGCCGAACTGCTCTACCAGGGCCAGCAGATCTACGCGGCGAACTTCCGCGTCACCGAGACGCTGCTGATCGTCGGCGTCATCTACTTCGTCGCCGTCATGCTGCTGACGAAGCTCGCCAACTTCGCTGACCGGAGGTTCAACAAGTGAGCACATCGACTACGGAAACGGCCCGCAAGCCGATGATCGAGGTGAAGGGCCTGCGCAAGTCCTTCGGCTCCAACGAGGTCCTGCAGGGCATCGACGCCCAGGTCGCCGAGGGCGAAGTCGTCTGCGTCATCGGGCCCTCGGGCTCGGGCAAGTCGACCTTCCTGCGCTGCCTGAACAAGCTGGAGGACATCTCCGGCGGCACGGTGGTGGTCGACGGGTTCGACCTGACCGATCCCAAGGTGGACATCAACGAGGTCCGCCGCCACATCGGCATGGTGTTCCAGCACTTCAACCTCTTCCCCCACATGTCGGTGGTGGAGAACGTGATGCTGGCTCCCGTCGAGTCGAAGAAGGCCTCCAAGGCGGAGGCCCGGAAGAAGGCCATCGAGCTGCTGACCCGGGTGGGGCTGGCCGAGAAGGCCAACGCCCGCCCGGCGGCCCTGTCCGGTGGGCAGAAGCAGCGCGTCGCGATCGCCCGTGCGCTGGCCATGAACCCCGGCATCATGCTCTTCGACGAGGCCACCAGCGCCCTGGACCCGGAGATGGTCGGCGAGGTGTTGCAGGTCATCCGCGACCTGGCCACCTCCGGCATGACCCTGGTGCTGGTCACCCACGAGATGGGCTTTGCCCGCGAGGTGGGGGACCGGGTGATCTTCATGGCCGACGGCGTCGTCTGCGAGGAGGGCACCCCGGACCAGCTCTTCGGCAACCCGCAGCAGGAACGCACCCAGGAGTTCCTCTCCAAGGTCCTGTAGCGGACGGGGAGGCCTCCCCGGGCACGACGGCGGGAATCCGGTGATGCCGGATTCCCGCCGTCGTGTCATGTCAGGACCCCGGGCCCCTTGTCGCGGACGCGGCTGCGTGCCTACGGTGAATACGGAACCGTCCCTGCTTCCGCCGGGGGCGTCCGCGACGGCCTGCGCCGTCGTATCCAGGTACCGACCGAAGGAGCAACGCATGAGTTCCGCAGCCCCAGACCGCGACCCCGCCATGGAGCCGGTGCCCGACGCCGAATACGGACTTGATCCCGAGGAATCCAGCGGCGACCCGCTCGAGCCCGAGCCCCTGGACGGCCGGGACTCCCAGCCGGCGGAGGGCTCCTCCGACGACGCGGTGACCATGGCCGTCGACGACCCGCTGCGCGAGCCGGTCTTTATCGAGGAAGAGGACTCCGCCTACGTCGACGACGAGGTGGACCTGCTCGAGGACGAGGGGATGTTGAACGATCCCGAAGCCGACGCGCTGGCCAACGAGTCGATCGACGGCGGCCCGTCCGAGGGGCTGGGCGAGGACCCTGACTCCGCCGCCACCTAGGCGGACCCCGGGCCGCGGGTCAGCGGATGACGGCCTCGCCGATCACGCAGGCCACGGCGAACCCGGGCATCAGCAGATACGGGACCACACCCATCGCCCGGTGGATCCAGCCGGGACGCCGGGAGTCCGGCTGGCTGGGATCGACGATGTCATCCGGCCCATCCCGCAGGGCGTCGATGAGGGCCCACGCGCTGGCCGCCACCAGGACCGCGCCCGAGATGTCCGCCGCCCACCACGGGTTCCAGCTGGCCAGCGTGGCATGGCCGCGTTCCGGCGCGAAGAGCGCGCTGCACGTGGCGGCGAGGATCGACAGCACGAAGACGACGGCAAAGATCCAGGGGCGGGAGACCGCCGCGTTGAAATACGCCGGCAGCCCCACGACCGCGGCGACCGGGACCAGGAAGAGCAGCAGCTGCGGTAGGGAGATTTCCGCCGCGGTGCCGGCGAACACGGATTGGACGGCCGGGACGAACACCAGCAGTGCCAGCAGGGACACCGCCATTCCCATGATCGAGGGGTCCCCGGCGCGGAGCCGGGCAACGGTGGGCAGTTCGAGTTGTGCCGCGTAGCTACGCGGGTCACCGAACGCTTCCGTGGCGGTTTCGCCGGAATCGGCGAGGTGCTCGCGGACGACGGCGACCGCATCACCGATGGCATCTCCACGCACCGCGCGCAGCCGCAGGGCCAGGGTGAAATCGTCGATCCACGTGTCGTTGGTTCGTGTGGCGCTCATGATGCTGCTCCCTGGGTGTGGAGGGGGGATGGTCCGGTGGGTTGTCCTGGGTCCGGGGGCTGCTCGGGGGAATCCCCCAGATGGGCGCGGGTGGCCCCGGTGAAGTGGCCCCACGCCGTCCGCTGCTCGTCGAGCGCCCTCCGGCCGGCCGGGGTCAGTGAAAAGTACTTGCGTCCGGGCCCGGAGGTTCCGGCCCGCCATTCGGTGGTGACCCACCCCGCCGACTCGTAGCGGGTCAGCAGTGGATACAGCGTTCCGCCCTTGACCGTTCCGAGTCCCGACCGCTCCAGCTCGGCGATGATCGCATAGCCATAGGACGCGCCGGCCTCGAGCACCCTCAAGGTGCACAAGCCCAGCACGGCCCGCATCCAATCGGTCGGCCAGCCCTCATCCGGGGTGTCCTCGTGGCATCCTGCTGCTTCTTCCTGCATAGCTAGATTGTGAGTCTAACTAGATCGCCTGTCAAGCAATGCACTGTCTGCGGCAGACCTGTTGGCGCCGTGGGGCAATTGACGAATGGGTGATGGGCCACATATCCTGAACGAACGGTCAGTAATTCGAAACTTGTCACAGTGAGGTGAGCCCCATGGCTGCACGGAACGACCCGAAAGGGCCTTTGTCCGCGGTGTTGACGCCCGAGGAAGAGGCAGCGCAGGAGCACTTCGACGCGGTCATCGCCGATGACTCGCGCATCGAGCCCCGCGACTGGATGCCGGAGGGGTACCGCAAGACCCTCACCCGGCAGATCTCCCAGCACGCCCATTCCGAGATCATCGGCATGCAGCCCGAGGCCAACTGGATCACCCGGGCGCCGAGCCTGAAGCGCAAGTCCATCCTGATGGCCAAGGTCCAGGACGAGGCGGGCCACGGGCTCTACCTCTACTCCGCGGCCGAGACGCTGGGCACCCCGCGCCACGTGCTCAACGACCAGCTGCTCACCGGCAAAGCGAAGTACTCCTCGATCTTCAACTACCCGGCCCGCTCCTGGGCCGACATGGGCGCCATCGGCTGGCTCGTCGACGGTGCGGCGATCGTGAACCAGGTGCCGCTGTGCCGTGCCTCGTTCGGCCCCTACGGCCGCGCCATGGTCCGCGTGTGCAAGGAGGAGTCCTTCCACCAGCGCCAGGGCTTCGAGATCCTCATGGAACTGGCGGCCGGCACCGAGGCCCAGAAGCAGATGGCCCAGGACGCCATCAACCGCTTCTACGAGCCCTCGCTGATGATGTTCGGCCCGCCGGACGGCGATTCGCCCAACTCCCAGCAGTCCATGAAGTGGAAGATCAAGCGCTTCACCAACGACGATCTGCGCCAGCGCTTCGTCGGCATGATCGCCGAACAGGTCAAGGTCCTGGGCCTGACCCTGCCCGATCCGGAGCTGCGCTTCGACGAGGAAACCGGGAAGTGGCTCCACAAGGACCTGAACTGGGATGAGTTCAAGGCAGTGATCTCCGGCAACGGACCCTGCAATTCCCAGCGCCTGCAGCGCCGCCGCGATGCCCACGCCGACGGCGCCTGGGTCCGCGAAGCCGCAGCAGCCTATGCCGAGAAGATGGAACAGAAAGCCGAGGTGGCCTAGGTGGCCCAGGAAACCAACCAGCACGACGCCGGTACCCCCGCCACGCGCGAATGGCCCCTCTGGGAGGTCTTCGTCCGTTCCTCACGTGGACTCTCCCACGTGCACGCCGGATCCCTGCATGCCCCCGACGCCGAGATGGCCGTGCGCAATGCCCGCGACCTCTACACCCGCCGCAACGAAGGCGTGTCCCTGTGGGTCGTGGCTTCCGAGGACATCGTCACCTCCGACCCGGATGCCAAGGGCCAGTTCTTCGAGTCGCCGCAGGGCAAGGACTACCGCCACGCCACGTACTACAAGAAGAGCGAAGGCGTGAAGCACCTGTGAGCCACACCGAGACCCACGAAGCCGACAGCTACGGCGATTCCACCGCCTCGGCCACGCGCATCACCCCGGGCAACGCCCTGCGCCCGGAGGACATCCAGTTGCAAAAGGATGCCCCCTCCGAGCCGGTCGCCCAATATGCGCTGCGCCTGGGCGACGACTCCCTGATCCTGGCCCAGCGGTTGTCCCATTGGATCTCCCGCGGACCGGAGATCGAGGAGGACATTGCCCTGGGCAACATCGCCCTGGACGAGCTCGGCCACGCACGGTCCTTCCTCTCCTACGCAGGACTGGCGTGGGGCAAGAGCGAGGACGACCTGGCCTACTGGCGCGAGGAGTCCGAGTTCCGTTCGCTGCACCTCTTCGAACAGCCCAACGGCGACTTCGGCGTCACGATCGTGCGCCAGCTGGCCGTGGCCATCTACCAGCACCTGCTCTACACGGCGCTGCTGGACTCCTCCGATGCGACCATCGCGGCGATCAGCGCCAAGGCGGTCAAGGAGGTCGACTACCACCGCGACCACGCCATCATGTGGACGCGCCGGCTGGGCATCGGCACCGACGAATCCGCAGCCCGGATGCGCCACGCCCTGGAGGTCATCTGGCCCTACGTCGACGAGCTGTTCCTCGATGAGGACCTGCACGACGAGCTCGGCGACGCCGGCGTGCGCCCCTCCACCCTGCGCGAGCCGTGGCTGGCCGAATTCACCGCCGTCCTGGAATCCGCCGAGCTCGAGGTCCCGACCGTGCCCTTCGCGATGTGCAACGGCCGCGGCGGCGAGCATTCGGAGCACCTGGGCTATGTGCTGGCGGAGATGCAGGTGTTGGCCCGCCAACATCCCGGCGCCAGCTGGTAAGGAGCAACCCATGAGCAGCACCATGACCGATCTGCAGGCCATCGCGGCCCGCGTGACCGACCCGGAAATCCCGGTGTTGACCATCGAGGACCTGGGCATCCTGCGCGGTGTCCACCTCGATGACGACGGCGGGGTGCGGGTGGTCATCACCCCCACCTATTCGGGCTGCCCGGCCATGGATGCCATCCGCGAGGACCTCCAGCTGGCCTTCCGTGCCGAGGGCTACCGGGACGTCTCCGTGGACCTGGTGCTCTCACCTGCCTGGAGCACCGACTGGATGACCGAGGCCGGCAAGGCCAAGCTCGAGGAGTACGGGATCGCCCCGCCCACCGGAACCGGCCACCGCGGCACGGTGACATTGGGGATGGCGGTCAAGTGCCCGCGCTGCCACAGCCTGAAAACCAAGGAACTCTCCCGTTTCGGGTCCACCTCCTGCAAGGCGCTGTACCAGTGCCGGGAGTGCCTGGAACCCTTCGACTACTTCAAGGTGCTTTCATGACAGAGACGACCCAGACCCCCGATAGCGATGCCACGGGAGTTGCGCCCCGCCGTCGTGCCTCGTTCCACACGCTCACCGTCGGCGAGGTCCGCCGCCTGACCGCCGCGGCCATCGAGGTCACCTTCGAGGTGCCCGACGAGCTGATCGAGGACTACGATTACCTCCCGGGCCAATACGTGGCCCTGCGCAAGGAGTTGGAGGACGCGGACGGGAACGTGGCCGAGGTGCGCCGCAGCTACTCGATCTGCGCGGAGCCGAAACCGGGCGAAATCCGGGTGGCCATCAAGCGCGACCTGGGCGGCTTGTTCTCCACCTGGGCCAACGAGTCGCTGCAGGCCGGGGACACCATGGACGTGATGAGCCCCTCCGGTGCCTTCATCTCCAAGCACCAGATGACCGGGATGAACAACCCGGAGTCGATCGACACCACTACCAGCCACAACTTCGTGGCCGTCGCCGCCGGATCCGGCATCACCCCGGTCATGGCGATCGCCCGGACGGTGCTGGCCGCCAACCAGAACGTGCACTTCGACCTGGTCTACGCCAACCGCGCGGCCATGGACGTGATGTTCCTGGAGGAACTGGCCGACCTGAAGGACCGCTACCCCTCGCGCTTCGCGCTGCACCATGTGCTTTCGCGTGAACAGCGCATCTCCCCGCTGCTTTCGGGGCGGATCGACTCCGAGAAGCTCACCACGCTGCTCGGGTCGGTGATCCGCACCGACCAGATCGACGAGTGGTTCCTGTGTGGGCCGTTCGAGCTGGTCCAGCTGGTCCGCGACCACCTCGCCGAGCAGGGCGTTCCTGCCGAGAAGGTCAGGTACGAGCTTTTCACCACCGGCCAGCCGACCCGACCCGAGGGCCATAGCGGGCGCCCCGTCGTCGAAGACGAATCCGGGGACAACTACGAGATCGAGTTCAAGCTCGACGGGCTCCAGGGGCAGGTCAAGTCCCCGATGTCGGCGCGCGAGACGATCCTCAACGCCGCCCTGCGGGTCCGCCCCGACGTCCCCTTTGCATGCGCCGGCGGGGTCTGCGGTACCTGCCGCGCCAAGCTGGTAACGGGTACGGTCCAGATGGAGGAGAACTACGCGCTGGAGCCCGAGGAGATCGACGCCGGCTACGTGCTGACCTGCCAATCGCACCCGACCTCGGACGCCGTGTCCGTGGACTTCGACTCCTAGGAGCCACACCATGATCGACCTGCAGATCGCCGACGGCGTCGCCGAAGTCGTCCTGAACGCGCCGCAGAAGATGAACGCGCTGGACGCCGACGCGCTGCGTGAGCTGTCCCGGGTGTATGAGAACGCGGCGCACGCCGTGTCCACCGGCGAGGTCCGGGCCCTGCTGCTGCGCGGGGAGGGGCGGGGCTTCTGCGCCGGTCGCGACATCTCCGGGGTGGTTCCCGCGGAGGACGACGTCCAGGGCTACCTGGGTGGGCTGGTGGAACCCCTGATGCGCCAGATGGCCGACTTCCCGGCGCCCACCTTCGCCGCCGTGCAGGGTGCGTGCCTGGGCGTCGGCCTGGGCCTGGCGATTGCCACCGATGTGGTCTACGTGGCCGAGAACGCCAAGATCGGTTCCCCGTTCGCCAACCTGGGCGCCACCCTGGATTCCGGGGGGCACTGGCTGTTCACCGAACGCCTCGGCGCCCACCGCACCCTGGACATGGTCTACACCGCCGAGCTGATCTCCGGTGCCGAGGCCGTGCGCTCCGGGTTGTTCAGCCGCGCCATGCCTGCGGAGGAGCTGCAGGAAACCACCCGGGGGATTGTCGGCAAGGTCGCCCACGGGGCCACGCAGGCGTTCGTCGCCTCCAAGCAGCTGGTCGCCGAGGTCCGCGACCAGCGGCTGGGACTCTGGGAGTCCATGGCCAACGAGAACCGCGCGCAGGACGCGCTGTGTGCCACGGACGACTACGCCGAGGGGTTCAAGGCCTTCCAGGAGAAGCGCAAGCCCCAGTTCAAGGGCTGAAGCGCGAGACGGTCGCCCACTGGCTATTCGTTTCGAGGCGATCCGCATGAACAGCGCCGGGCCGTTCCAGCCCACTATGTCGCCGGGAGGGATCCGAACCTCCCGACCGGGGCCGCGGTGTAGTTACTCAGAAGAACCCAGGCGGAAATTATGAGTAACTCTCTCAGTCCTAAAGTCGGGATGGGCACTCCACGCGCACACTGCGGGATATGTTCCGGCGCAGCGCTGAGATCTTGGATTCCACCGGTCGTTTTGCCCAACGCGCCGGTCGATGGCAGAAGACCTAATCAGGCATCTTCACCGATTGCCAGGCAGCCCGCACTCCGGTGCAGACCAGCGGCAGCCCATCCAGCCTGGTCGGAGCGGCTACCGCGGGTCCTTTTCGCGGCCGTCCTGTTTCGTGGACGTCTCCCGGAACCGTTCCCACGCCGACTGGCGTGACATGCCGAGCGACTCCCCAATAGCCGCCCAGCTGATACCTCGCCGTCGTGCGGCATTCACCCACGTGCGCAGATGATGTTCGACGTCGTCCCGTGCGTGGGCGACCCGGGGGAGCTGGGCCAGCAGCTCGCGTTCGGTGAGTCGATCCCAGGGTGCCCCGGGGAAGTCCACTGGTTCCGGGGGTGCCGACCGGAGAAGTTCGAGGGCCGACTCCGAGCAGGAACGGCAAATGGACGCTGAGGGTGCGCCCACCAGCCAGCCGGTCTCGTCGCGCGGGCGGAGACAAAAGGAGCACATGAAGGGGTGGTCGGTATCGGCCGCGTCTTCAATCTGCATGTTTCCGCCTTTCCATGGAGCCAGCCTACGTTCTCTTGTTATGTCAGGGTTAACCTGACAGTCTGCCAGGAAATACCTGACACGATTTTGAGGATGATGATGACCGCCAAGGACTTGGAAGCCCACCGGACAACGCGCGGCACGGCTTTTTCCTTTCGCTATCTTCTGGCAACAGGAGCCGCCGAAGACTTTGGCGACACTTTGACCCGCACCATCCTGCCCATCCTGGCGGTCGCGGCGCTGGGCGCAGGAGCCGGGTTCGTCGGCGTGCTCAACGCCATCGGCCTGGGTGCCTTCTTGCTTGTGGGCATGCCGGTCGGACGGTTCGTCGACTCCCGCAGGGATCGACGCGAGGTCATGGCCTCGGCGACGTTGGTTCGTTGTTGCGTACTGGTGACATTGGCCCTGGCTTTTATGGGTGATTGGATCTCCACGCCTGTGCTGGCGGGAGGGGCGGTGCTCGTCGGGCTCGCCGACGTCGTCTTCACCACAGCGCACGGCACGGTGGTCCCCGCGCTGGTCCACCCCGAAGGACTCAAGGGCGCCTACGCGAGATTGGCCGTCGTTGGACAATGCACATCCATTGCAGCGGTGGTGGCTGGAAGTGCACTCTTGGCATCACCCGGGATCTTGGGGGTACTGGTCGTGGCGGCAAGTGCCTATGCGGCATCGGTTCTCTTGCAGAGGGGGATTGCGGTGGTCCCGGATGTCGTCGCTTCGAACCAGGTAGGGCGGCGACGGGCACGTCTGGTCGATGGGTTGCTCACACTTCGTCGTCTACCGGCACTGTGGAGGCTGACGCTTTCCGGAAGTCTGACAAACGCCGGGGCGATGGTTGGCAATACGGTCATGCCGGTCTTCGTCATGCGGGATTTGTCCATCGCCCCGGCGATGTTCGCCGCCTTGGGAATGGTCTCGGCCGTCGGGGCGATTGTCGGGGCGGCGGCCGGACCGCGGCTCACGAAGAAACTGGGGCTGCGTCGACTGCGGCTGGGGGCCGCCGCGCTGTCGATGCCCGTGGTTGCCGTGGCAGTGTTCTGTCAGCAGCTCGCCGGCCCGGATCTACTCTGGCTGGCGGTCGAATCCTTGGGCTGGGCGTTTCTGGTGTCCGCCGCCGCCGTCGCGGGAGCAGATGTCCTTCCGCGCAGCGTTGATCCATCCGAGCTGGCCTCGGTGGGGTCGGCCCAGCGCACGATGACACTCGGCGTCATGCCGGTCGCGGCACTGGCGGGCGGGGCAGCAGCGACCCTGGTGGGAAGCGTCCCGGTGCTCTGCCTCTGGGTTCTCTTGGCGGGTGCGGCGGCGATTCCCCTGCTGCGACGGGATTCCCTGGGTTCATTCTGACGGCCAACGGGCCGGTTCCGTGGGCCCGGATTGGGCAGGGTGGTTCGGCCTCGACGTTGGAGTTCAGCCGTTGGCTGGGTGCTGCGCTGCGGCGGGAGTTCGCAGGCGTCGAGCCGCGGATGCCATCGTGACGGTGAGGACGACGACGAGGGCCACGCACACCAGGATGCTGACGGCATCAGTTTGTACTGCGGAGCGAGGCGTGAAGATGAATCCGACGAAGTCGAATGTCGCGTGCAGGAGAATGGCTGGAAGGATACTGGCGGTCCAGGTCGTCATGAGCGCCGCGGCCACTCCGAACGCGAAGGCGAATACAACCGTCCGCGCGACCGTCGCCGCATTGGCATCGGGCGAGATTGCCGTGACGGTGTGGGCGAGGGCGAATGCGACCGCGGTTACCACCGTTGCTGGCACGACCCCTGACGGGGCGAATGCCCGGAGGAGGACTCCGCGGAAAAGGGTCTCCTCCACAAAGCCAACGAGGATGGCGAGGATCGCAAAGCCGATGATGGCGAAGGGGGAGATCTGCACTCCGGAGGACAAGGCGATTCCCCCTAGCGGAAGTAGCGCTGCCAGGACGATTGCACCCCAGGAGAGGGGGCGTCGGGGGGCGGTGAGCCCCAGTGCTGCCCAGCTGTGACGCACCGAAAGCGCTATTGCCAGCGCCGCCGCGATGGGCGCGAACGCGAGTCCGAGGGGCGCATAACCGGTGAGCCCTGCAAGATAGGCCACGGTGCCGGTGAGGCCCGTAACCACGATGAGCCCGAAAGTGATTCCCACCAGTAGTAGGTACCGGGTTGACGGACTTGTGCGGCCAAACCTCTTCATGACATCCTCAGTTCTGAATACGAGCGTATTCTCACTTTGGAGAATACGCTCGTATTCGGGAGTGTCAAGGGAGTAGTCGAGAGGGGCGAGGAGCGTAGATGTCTCGAGAGGATCGGGTGAGCGAGTTCGCCGACGCCGCCCTGCGCATCGTGGGGCGAGATGGGATGGTGGCCCTGTCCTTCCGTGCCGTCGCGGCAGAGGCCGGCTGGTCGCTGGGGGCGGTGCAGAAGGCCTTCGCCACAAAACAGGAGCTTCTCCTGGCGGCACTGGAGCGCGCGCAGGTCGCTGTCGTGAGTGAGGTGACCAGCCGGCCCGCCCGGCCCGATCTGCGCACCTGGCTCGGCGATCTGATCATGGAGACTCTTCCTTTCGACGACGCGCGGCGCGCCGCAGTCGTCGTGGGCATCGCCTTCTCGGACCGGGCACCTTTCGATGCGGAAATCGCGGCGATCCTTCAAGGGCAGTCCGCCGGGGTTCGCGAACAGCTGGTTCGACTGCTCGAGTGGCGTCGGGCCGACGGGGAACTTCGAGCAGCGCTCGACGATGCCGCCATTGCGCGCGCACTGCTCGCCTTTGCCGGCGGGCTGGCCGCTGAGCTGATCTACACGCCCGCTGATCCCGGCAGTATCGACAAGCTGGTGAGGGATACCGTCGACGCGCTCCTCAGGCCCTGACGGCATCGATAACGGGTTGCCAGCGACCCGGCACAGCCCGCGTGGGCAAAGCGGTGGTGCCCACAGGGCCCCGCTCGCACTGTCCGTGTCCTGTTGACGGGCTTCTTTCGGGGCGGAATGGTGCGCGATGCCGTGCCGCGTGCGTACTGCTTCACGTGGCTTGGCTGACGGCCCCAGACTGGTGGATGGACAGGATCATTCCAGAAGGGTGACCCTGCAGGAGGACTTCGGCCTCCTCAGCGGGTGTCGACATCCTCGAAGATCAGGAACGTCTGGGTGTCCAGGACGCCGGGCATCGACTGGATGTTCTCGAAGACCACCCGGCGCAGGTCCACGTTGTCCTTGGCGCGAACCAGCAGGATGACGTCGAAGTTCCCGCCGACGAGTCCGATGTGGTGCACCTCGGGCAGGGAGGCCAGTCGTTCGCGGAGCTCCCGCCACGAGTGTTGGCGCAGTTTCAGGGTCACGTAAGCCGAGGAACGCAGCCCGGCCTTCACGGGATCGACCACTGCCATGTAGCGGGTGATGACTCCCTCGTCTTGCAGCCGGTTGATCCGTGAGTAGGCATGGGCGCGGGAGACGTGGACGTTCTGCGCCACCGTCGTGACGGACTGCCGGCCGTCACGGGTCAACTCCGCCAGGATGCGGTGGTCGACATCGTCCAGCCGCACGGGGATCGAGTCCATGGGGTCCTCCCAGATCCGGGCGTCCACGGATCTTCGTGTAACGCCACTCACATTGACAATATGTCTTTGAGAATACGCTCCTTGTTCGCAATATTCCAAGCATTTTTGAGCAAGTGGATACGATCCGTTCGCAGTTCGCATACTTGAGTCACGAAGTGCTTTCGACGATGCATGCCTTCATGCGGTTCGTCGAGCGTCCGGGAGACTACAAAGGAGTACATCATGAGCGCCGAGCCGGGTGGGCATCACGCCGCCGAAGCCGCCGACCTCGACACCGTTTGCCGCCACTTCGGCATTTCCGTCGAGGACTACCTGCTGCCTTCGCGCGGCCAGATCCAGATCGTCGACGAGACCGGCAAGCTGCGTCCCCTGGAGGACCAGGGGACCGAACCGGGGCACGAGTATCCGCTCCCCGATGACGAAACCCTGATGAAGGCCTACGAGCAGCTGGTCATCGGCCGGCGCGTGAACGACCAGAACTCGGCGTTGGTGCGCCAGGGCCGCATGGCCGTCTACCCCTCCAGTCACGGGCAGGAAGCCTGCCAGGTGGCAGCCGCCCTCTGCCTGGGCGCGGACGACTGGATGTTCCCCACCTACCGGGATTCGGTGGCCGTCATGGCCAAGGGTGTGGATCCACTGGAAACGATGATCCTCTTCCGTGGCGACTGGCACGCGGGCTACGATCCCCGCCAGTACAAGGTCGGCATTCAGTCCACCCCGTTGACCACCCAGTTGCTCCACGCCGTCGGTGTGGCCCATGCGGCCAAGCTGCGCGGCGAGGACACCGTGGTGTTGGCCATGTGCGGCGACGGTGCCACCAGCGAGGGCGACTTCCACGAGGCGCTGAACTTCGCCGCAGTGTTCAACCTGCCGGTGATCTTCTTCGTGCAGAACAACCAGTACGCCATCTCCGTGCCGCTGGCCCAGCAGTCGGTCGCCCCGTCGTTGGCCCACAAGGCCGTCGGATACGGCATGGCCGGTGAGCGCGTGGACGGCAATGACCTGGTCGCACTCATGGCCGTCCTGGGACGGGCGGTTGAGCTGGCCCGCACCGGATCCGGCCCGCTGCTGGTGGAGGCGCACACCTACCGCATGCAGGCCCACACGAACGCCGACGACGCGACCCGGTACCGCCAGGACGCGGAAGTCCAGGCCTGGCAGGCGAAGGACCCGTTGAACCGGATGACGACCTACCTGCAGGACAAGGGGCTGCTCGACGACGCCGTCTCCGAACGCATCGCCGCCCACGCCGAGAACACCGCGAAGGCCCTGCGCGACGGATTGAACCAGGACCCCGAGGTCGACCCCCTCGAGTTGTTCGCCCACGTCTACGCCCACCAGACCCCGCAGCTCGCCGAACAGGCGGCGCTGCTGGCCGATGAACTCTCCCGGGAAGGAGACGCCAAGTGAGCCCGCACATCACCACCTCCTCCGAGGCCAACGGCAACGTCAGCGCCGCCACGGCCCAGGCCACCGTCCGCGCCGCCGAACGCGCCGAGGCCTCCGGGCCGAAGCCGGTCACGTTCGCCAAGGCCCTCAATACGGCACTGGCCGATGCCCTGGAAGCAGACAACGCCGTCGTGCTCTTCGGCGAGGACATAGGCACCCTCGGTGGGGTCTTCCGCATCACCGACGGACTGGCCGCGCGTTTTGGCGGGCAGCGCTGCTTCGACACCCCACTGGCCGAATCCGGCATCGCGGGCATGGCGATCGGCATGGCCATCAACGGGATGCGCCCGGTGATCGAGATGCAGTTCGATGCGTTCGCGTACCCGGCGTTCGAGCAGATCGCCTCGCACCTGGCCAAGATGCGCAACCGCACCCGCGGCGCCCTGGACATGCCAGTGGTCATCCGCATCCCGTATGCCGGGGGCATTGGCGGCGTGGAGCACCACTGCGATTCCTCCGAGGCGTACTACGCCCACACCCCGGGGCTGAAGGTCATGACGCCCTCGACGGTGGCCGATGCCTACACGATGATGCGTGAGGCGATCGACTCCGACGACCCGGTGGTTTTCCTGGAGCCGAAGAAGCTCTACTTCTCCAAGGAGCCGGTGGATCTGGATGCGCTGCGCACTGCGTATGACGCCGCGGTCTCCGCCGGCGAGCACCCGACCGAAGGGAAGGCCGCCATTGCCCGCCCGGGCACGGATGCGACGCTGATTGCCTACGGGCCGTCGGTCTCCACCGCGTTGGCCGCCGCCGAGGCCGCCGCGCAGGAGGGCCGCTCCCTGGAGGTCATCGATGTGCGCTCCATCGTCCCCTTCGACGACGAGACCGTCTGCGCCTCGGTGCGCAAGACCGGCCGTGCCGTGGTCATCGCCGAAGCGCCCGGGTTCGCCTCGGTGGCCTCGGAGATCACCGCCCGCGTGCAGGAACGCTGCTTCCACTCGCTGGCGGCCCCGGTATTGCGCGTGACCGGATTCGATGTCCCGTTCCCGTCGCCGAAGCTGGAACACTACTTCCTGCCCAGCGTCGACCGCATCCTGGACACCGTCGACCTGCTGCAGTGGGAGGACTAGACATGGCCATCAAGGTATTCCTGCTGCCCGACCTGGGTGAGGGCCTGACCGAGGCCGACCTGGTCAACTGGCTCGTGGCCGAAGGCGACTCCGTGGCCGTCGACCAGCCGATCGCCGAGGTTGAGACCGCCAAGTCCCTCGTCGAGGTGCCCAGCCCCTTCGCCGGAACCGTGCACCAGTTGCACGGAGCACCCGGTGACACGATGGACGTCGGCAAGCCGCTGGTTTCCGTGGAGGACGGCGCCGCTACTGCGTCGGCACCCGCAGCTCCAGCACCCGCCGAAGAGCGGGCCCAGTCCTACCGCGAGGAGGAGAAAGCCGGGGCCTCCGAGGGATCCGGGAACGTCCTGATCGGCTACGGGACCCCCGGCGGCGCCGGCTCCACCCGGCGTTCACGTGCGCCCCGAGGCTCCACGACGCCGCAGTCCACGGCCCAGGCCGCCGCCCTGCCAGCGGATGTCGGTGCGCCCACGGCCCCGGTCCGCACCACGGCACCCACGGTCATCTCGCCACTGGTCCGCAAACTGGCCCGCGACCACGGGATCGATGTGGCCACGCTGACGGGAAGCGGAACGCAGGGGCTGATCCTGCGCGCCGACGTGCAGGCAGCCATCGGCGGGGACTCCGGCACGTCAGCCGCGCGCCCGGATGCTGCCCCGGCAGCACCCCTGCGGACAGCAGCTCCCGGGGATGACGAGGACGCGCGCTCCGGTTTGGGGATTGCAGCCCGGACTCCGCTGAAGGGGGTCCGGAAGTCGATCGCCCAGGCCATGAGCACGTCACGCCGGGAAATTCCCGAGGCCACCGTGTGGGTCGATGTCGATGCCACCGAACTGGTGCAGATGCGCTCCAAGCTCAAGGCCAGCGATCCACAGAACACCCCCGGGCTGCTGGCATACATTGCCCGGTTCACCCTCGCCGGCCTGGTCAGGTACCCCGAGCTGAACACCCGGATCCAGGAATCGGCAGATGGCGGCCAGGAGATCCTCTCGTTCACGGGCGTCAACCTGGGCATCGCGGCGCAGACCGACCGCGGGCTGATGGTGCCGAGCATCGCCAACGCGCAGGGGATGAGTGCCCGGCAACTCGACGCCGAGGTCCGGCGGCTGGCCGGTGTGGCCCGGGAGGGCAAGTGCACGCCGGCCGAACTCACGCGCGGGACGTTCACCCTGAACAACTACGGGGTCTTCGGGGTCGACGGTTCGGCAGCGATTATCAACTATCCCGAGGTGGCGATCCTCGGGGTGGGCAGGATCATCGACCGTCCATGGGTCGTGGACGGGGAGCTGCAGGTCCGCAAGGTCACCGAACTGACCCTGACCTTCGACCACCGTGTCTGCGATGGCGGGACGGCCGGCGGATTCCTCCGCTACGTCGCCGACGCCATCGAAAACCCGGGATCGGTCCTCGCCGACCTGTAAACCCGGCAGGGCCCGGACAGTTGTCATGACAACGGTTCGGGCCCTGCGCTGTTCCGCAGTGCCCCGCGGATCTGCGATGTTGTCCGCGGGCCGGAGATCGACGAGCCAACGGGATGCACCCAGCCGGGGTTCTCCTCCGCGATGGTGGCGCCCTGGTCAGGCTTGTTGCAGCGCGCGCTGCCCCGTCCACCAGGCGACGGTGGAAGCGGCGCCGTCCTCAAGTGGCGTCGGTGTCAGTCCGAGCACTGCCTCGCTGTCGCTGGAATCCATGACGAAGGGCTTGTCGAACTGATAGGCCATTTCTGCCATCTCCCGGCTGCCGGGGTGAACCAAGCCGAGCACGCGGAGCAGCGGTGAGGGAATGCCGGTGATTTTCGGTGCCTGCAGGCCGGCGGCCCGTGCATAGGCGGCGGCCATGGCCTCCTGGGTGCTGGGCGGAGCTGTGGGGGCGTGGAGGACACGGTTCCACGCTTCGGGCAGGCCGGCGGCCCGGATCATCGCGGCCGCCAGGTCGGGGGCGTAGGTGAACGAGTGCGGCAAGCGGGGGTTTCCGAGGGCAAAGAGGCGTCGTCCGGCGAAAACCGCCTCGAGCATCCTGGAGCCGGCATGCGCAGTTTCGGCATGGGGCCCATAGAAATCCGATGCGACCACGCTGACGGTCGGGGTGGGTGAAGCTGCGCGGGCATCCAGCAGTTCGGCACGGATGCCACGCTTCCCACCGGTCGCCGTCCGCGGCGAACCCTCGCGCATGATCTGGTCCGGCCGCGAGTAGGCATAGAGGCTTTCCGGGAAAATGACGGGAATCCCGTGGACGCCCGCGGCGGCCAACACCACCTGTTCGGCCCGGGGAAGCGTGGCGCGCCACGCCTCCACGGTGTAGGCGGCATGGATGCAGTGGAAGACGGCCGCCGCCCCGTGGATCGCGGATTGAACCGCTGTGGGATCGGTGGCGTCCAGGCGAATGCGGGTGATGAGCGGGTGGGTGGGCCCCGAACCGGAGCGCGTGGCCAGCGTGACCGCGTGTCCGTCACCCGCCAATTGAAGCGCGATCGTGGTGCCGACCGGGCCCGACCCGGTGACGAGGAACTGCTGTGCCATGGTGTTCTCCAACGTAGATTCGTAAAATGAGAGCGGTGCTCTCGATATTGAGACTAGATCCGGAGCGCGACAGCGTCAAGAGCAGTGCTCTCTAAAGTTGACGGCGCTCGCACTCATGACCTTTGATGGGGGAATGAGCGAGACGAAGACACCGCGCCAGCGTGCCCGGGAACAGACCATGGCGGACATCCTGCGCATCGGCAGGGAGCACCTGACGAGCCAGGGTGCTGCGGCTGTGTCACTCCGTGCCGTGGCCCGTGACCTCGGTGTGGTCTCCTCCGCCGTCTACCGCTACGTGTCGAGCCGCGACGAATTGCTGACCTTGCTGATCGTCGACGCGTACAACGACCTCGGACATCGGGTCGACACCGTCATTGCCGAGGCCTCCGTGGATCCCTTCGCCCGGTTCGTCGCGTTGGCCGGCGCAGTCCGCAGCTGGGCGTTGGGGGAACCGGCGCGCTACGCGCTGCTGTTCGGCACTCCCGTGCCCGGTTACCAGGCTCCCGCCGAGCGAACGAACGACGCCGGCACCCGCGTCGTGGTGGCCCTGATGGCGATCATCGAGGACGCGTGGAAGACCGGCGATCTCAGCTGGCCGCCCGCCGAGGGAAACAGGGCGGTGGACCTGTCACCCCCGCTGGCCACCGACCTGGAAGCGATCCGGAACGAGTACGGGCTCACCGTGCCGGTCGAACTCGTCGCCCGGGGCATGGCCTGCTGGTCGGGCCTCTTCGGAGCCGTCAATTTCGAGGTGTTCGGTCATTACGGACCGTCGACGTTCACGGACGCTGGAGACCTGTTCCACCACACCACCGTCTTGTTGGCCGGGCAGGTGGGGCTGGCGCCGCGCGCCACGTGACGTCATCTTCCGGCGGAGTCCGCGCCCCGGATCCCGACACGGGCCACCGGCAGGCGTCGGGGGATTAGAGTCGGAACAACACTGCCGACACGATGCGGGCGCTGCCGTCTCCTCCGGGGGCTGGACGACGCCGGGACAGGGACGAACCATGCCAGAAGAGCAAGCCCCAGGACGTTGGATCCAGGCGGGGGAGCGCACGTGGTTCCTGCGGCTCGACGCGTTCGGGGTCAACGCCGGACTGGTGATCGGCGACGCACGCGCAGCGGTCATCGACTCGGGAGCCGGGCCCACGGAGGCCGCACAGCTCCATGCGGCAGTCCGCGAACTCACCGACCTGCCGCTGGTCCTGGTCAACACCCACGCCCACGGCGACCACTTCTTCGGCAATGCGTACTTCGCGGCCCACGGCGTCGAGGAGATCTGGGCCCACACGCGCGCAGCTGACACCATGGCCGCCACGGGGGAAGAGCAGCGAAGCCTCGTCCACGCAGCGGATCCGGCGATGGCCACCGCGCAGGGCGAGCACACCGCCGTCGTCCTCCCCAACCACCTCGTGGAGGCACAACCCGTGGACCTGGACCTGGGCGGACACTCCATCACCTTGTTCCACCTGGGCCTCGGGCACACCGACGGTGACCTGCTGGTGGGCTCGGGGACCGTCCTGTTCGCTGGCGACCTCGTGGAGGAGGGTGCGGATCCTTCCTTTTCCGATGCGTTCCCGCGTCAATGGGGCCAGACCCTGGGCAAGATCATCGCCATCGACGAGCTCTACCCCGCGATCGTCCCGGGCCACGGCCGAATGGTCGACATGGACTTCGTGCGCACCCAGCTCCAACAACTGCGCCAGGGCATCCGCATGTGTGCCTCGGCGATCAGCGAATCCTCGGCGGACGCCACGAAGGCCATCCCGATCCTGCCCTACAACCCCCTGCAATCGCGCTACCTGGTCGAGCGGATGAGGGACACCGCGGGCTCGTCGGGGGCCTAGGGCCATCGCCACCGCAGGATCCCCCCAGGACAGAGGCCGGATGGGGGCCATGGTGTTCCGCGTCTACGCGCCGTCGCTGCTCTATGCCGTCGGCCAGGGATGCATCCTGCCCGTCATCGCCCTCAGCGCCCGCGGCCTGGGGGCCAGCGTGGCGCAGGCGGCACTGGTCATCACCCTGATCGGCATCGGATCGCTGGTGACCAACGTCCCCGCCTCGCTGCTGGTGGCCCGCCTGGGGGAGCGCATCGCGATGATCGGTGCGGCCACCTGGGCCACCGCCGGGATGGCCGCCTGCCTCGCCGCGGGAAGCCTCTGGATCTTCGCCGCCGGCGTGCTGATGATCGGGATGGCAGGTTCGGTCTTCAACCTGGCCCGGCAGAGCTACCTCACCGATGCCGTGCCGCTGAGCCACCGCGCCCGCGCCATGTCGGGCCTGGGCGGGACCCTGCGCATCGGATTGTTCATCGGCCCCTTTGCCGGTGCCGCGGCGATGCATGGGCTCGGCCTGGCCGGTGCCTACTGGACCGGGCTGGGTGCCATGGTCGCGGCCACCCTGGTGTGCATCCAGATCCCCGAGCTCGAAGGTCACGGGAACGCCGGCCGGCGGGGAACGGCCACGGGGGAGTCCGCCACACCACGGCACGACGCCGGCGCCGTCACCTTGCGCGGCATCATCGCCGCCCACTGGCGCATCTACGCCACCGTGGGCCTGGGCATCGTGATGATCTCCGCCGTCCGGGCCACCCGGCAAGCGGTCATCCCGCTCTGGGCCGAGCAGCTGGGAATGGACGCCTCGGCGACGTCACTCGTCTACGGGGTCTCCGGCGCGGTGGACATGCTGGTGTTCTATCCCGCCGGCAAGGTGATGGACCGCAAGGGCAGGACCTGGGTTGCGGTGCCGTGCATGCTGGTCATGGGCGTCGCCCTGGCGCTGATGCCGCTGACCGGTGGGCCGTGGACCCTCCTGTTGGTCGCCATGCTCCTGGGGTTCGGCAACGGCATCGGCTCCGGGATCGTCATGACGCTGGGGGCCGACCATTCCCCGGCCGTTGGCCGTCCCCAGTTCCTGGGGTTCTGGCGTTTGATCGCCGACGCCGGTGTCATGGGCGGGCCGGTCCTGCTCTCCGCCGTCACGGCGGTGGCGACCCTGGGCACCGGCGTGCTGGCCGTCGCCGCCGTCTCGTTCGCCGGGGCGGGTCTGTTCGCCTCTTTCATCCCGCGGATGGCGCCGCCGGGGAGCCTGGACGAACGCCGACCGCGCCGGTCCGGCTAGAGAGCGCTCAGCGCCACCGGCCGCGGCGCCGCGTCTGGTGGGAGAAGACTCCCGAGAGCAGTCCGAACAGGCACCCCGCGGCGCCGATGACCAGCAGGGCCCCGGAGACCAGGAACCAGTTCTGCTCGGTGGTTCCCGCAGTCGGCCCCAGCTGGGCGACGAAGAAGTAGATGCCGGCCGCACCGATGAACCCCACGACCCCGGGGAACCACAACAGCGTCGGCCACGTCCCCGAGGAGGCCCAGAAGGAGTCGGGCCCGTCCCAGCAGTTCCAGGACGGCTGCCGGCGCAGGATGATGAGCCCGGCCAGCAGGCCCCAGAAACCGGCCACCAGGTATGCGGCCACGATGTCTGAGGGGCGATGCCAGCCCAGCGCGAACGTCGAGATGCCGGTGACCGCTGCATAGAGGCCACCGCAGGTGGCGATCAGCGGCCGCCATCGGGGCGAGGTCACCAGGAAGACGGCGATCAACGCTGAGGTCGCCACGGTCGTGTGGCCGGAGGGGAACGAATTCACCGTCGCCTCGGAGATACCCATGTCGGGGCGGTTGAGCACCAGATGCTTCAGGAGCTGGGTGCTGCCCGCCGCCGCACCGAAGGACAAGGCCGCGACCAGCGGGGCATGGAGGTTGCGCCGCACGATCGCCGCGATCACCAGTGATACCAGGGCGATCACCCCGGACAGGAGGGGGAGTTCGTTCAGGAAGGACAAGGCCGCCGAGCGCGTGCGTCCCTCGTTGACGAAGGAAATGGCCCCGCGCAGGGCCTGGTCGTCGGCCTGCTGCCCGGTGGGGGTGAGCACGAACGCCCAGTACGCCACCGCGAACAAACCGAGCAACACCAGCATGGCCAGGATCCAGAGCCCCGGGTTGCGGGCAGCCCGATGGGAGCCGCCTCCCACCACCGGTATTTCCCTGGTCTCGTCCATGTGCCTATAGCGTCCCACAATCGCCCTCCTCCTCGGCGGAGCCGACGCCGATACGATGTGTTGATGGTTATCCCGCACAACGTCCCCGCCCCCGACGCCGTTCCCGGGCGGGCCCCCGGCGAGATGAAGGCCACGTCCCCCGCCGGGCCGACCATCGAGGAACTGGTCTCCGCCGCCCACGTGGTCTCGTTGCCGATGCGGGTGCGCTTCCGCGGGGTCACCCACCGTGAGGTGCTGCTGTTGCAGGGCCCCGCCGGGTGGTCCGAGTTCTCCCCGTTCCTCGAATACGGCGACAGCGAAGCAGCGCCCTGGCTCCGCTGCGCCATCGAAGCCGGCTGGCAGGGCTTCCCCGCTCCGGTACGCACCACGGTGCCGGTCAACGCCACGGTCCCCGCGGTTCCGGCGGCCTCCGTCGAGCCGGTGCTGGCCTCCTTCGACGCCGCCCACACCGTGAAGATCAAGGTCGCCGAAAAGGGCCAGACCCTGCACGACGACGTGGCCCGGGTCGCCGAGGTCCGTCGCCTGCTGCCCGGTGCCGCACTGCGGGTGGACGCCAACGCCGGCTGGACGCACGACCAGGCCCTGGCAGGGCTGGAGGCGCTCGCCGGATTCGACCTCCAATACGCCGAACAGCCGGTGGACGGCATCGGGGGACTGGGCCGGCTGCGCGCCGAGGTCATCCGCCGCGGCCTGGGGATACGGATTGCCGCCGACGAATCGGTGCGCAAGGAATCCGACCCGCTGGCCGTCGCCCGCGCCGGAGCCGCCGACCTGATCATCGTCAAGGCCCAGCCGCTGGGCGGCATCCGCCGCGCCCTGTCCATCGTCGCCGAAGCCGGGCTCCCCGCCGTCGTGTCCTCGGCACTGGACTCCTCGATCGGGATCCGCACCGGTGCCGCCCTGGCAGCTGCACTGCCCGAGCTGCCCTACGCCTGTGGCCTGGGCACGGTGTCCCTCCTCGAGGCCGATGTCTGTGTCGACCGCTACGAGGCCCGTGAGGGCGTCCTGGACCTGAGGACCGTGGAAGCGGACCCCGATCTGCTGCGCCGCCAGGCGGCACCGGCGGACCGGCGGCACTGGTGGATCGATCGACTGCGCCGTTGCGCCCGGCTGTTGGGAACCGAGCCGTCCTAGGATGGTTCCCATGACCTCGCCCGAAGCACAGCTGACCTCGTTCGACGCCGCACGCTCGGCGGTCAGGACCCTGTCGGATGACGGGGTACGTGAAGTGGTGCTGTGCCCCGGATCGCGCAGCGCCCCGCTGGCCTACGCGCTCGCCGAGGCCGAACAAGCCGGCGTGCTGCGCGTCCACGTGAGGATCGACGAACGTGATGCCGGGTTCACCGCACTGGGGCTGTCCCTGGCCACCAGCCGCCCCGTCGCCATCGTCACCACCTCGGGCACCGCGGTGGGCGAGCTGCTCCCGGCCGTCATGGAAGCCAACCACGCGGCAGTTCCCCTGGTGGTTCTCTCCGCCGACCGTCCCGCGGAACTGCGCGGCACCGGAGCGAACCAGACCACCCGGCAGGCGGGGCTCTTCGGCACCCACGTGCGCTGCAGCGTCGACATCGAGGCGGGCCTGGACCCGGCGGCTGACATCCGCCGCGCCCTGCTGGCCAGCGAGGGCATGACGCTCACCGGCGGCGACGCGGACCTGAACCCGTTGGCCGCTGGCACCAACACCCCGCCGCCGGCAACACAGCACACCCATCTCCAGCAGTCGGTCCGCGGGCCAGTGCAGGTCAACCTCGCCTTCCGCGACCCCCTGGTCCCCGGGGACGACGACGGCGATGCCCCGCCCCTGTCAGTGCCGATCCCCGGGGGCGCCGCCGGAACCGGCGGCGATACCAGCCTCATCGACCTGGTTCGCGAGGCGGAATTGCCGGAGCGGCGCACCGTGGTGGTGGCCGGCCATGACGCCACCGCCCTGGCCGAGCGGTTCGCCCGGGCGCTGGGCCTGCCCCTGCTCGCCGAACCGAGTTCCAACGCACGCTTCGGCCCGCAGGCCATCGGGCCCTACCGCGTGCTGTTGCAGGAGTTCGACGCCCGGATCGAGCGCGTGGTCGTCTTCGGCCGCCCGACCCTCAGCCGTCCGGTCGCCCGGCTGCTGGCCCAGCGCGAGCACCCCTCGGCGCTCTACGTCCCGGAACCGGTCGCCTGGTTCGAGCCCGGGCGCCGAGCCGACCGGGTCATCACCGAACTGACGGAACTCGCGGCGTTCGCCGGCCGGGCACCCGCGGGATGGATCGATGCGTGGAAGGCCGCGGCGGTGCGTGCCACCGACATCATCGACACGGCCATCGCCGGGGAGGAGCCGACCGGCCTGGAACTGGCCCGGCTGGTATGGGACGCCGACACCGGGCCCCTGGTCCTGGGCTCCTCCAACGCGATCCGCGACGCCGACCTGGCGGCAGTGCCCGGGACGACGGGGCGCCCCGTCTACGCCAACCGTGGGCTCGCCGGGATCGACGGGACGTTGGCGACCGCCACGGGGATCGCGCTGGGCTCAGCGGATCACCGGGGGGAGCGCACCACCGTCCTTCTGGGCGATGTGACGTTCCTGCACGACGTCGGCGGCCTGTTCCTCGGGGCCGGCGAAAACGTGCCGCCCATGGATCTGGTGGTCCTGAACGACGGCGGAGGGGCCATCTTCTCCACGCTCGAACACGGCGCCCTGGCCGAACAGCAGGTGTATGCGGGGACCGTCGAACGCTATTTCGGGACCCCGCAGACCGTGGACCTGCGGGCCCTGGCCGCCGCCTACGGGCTCGACTACGTCCGGGTCGGGGAAGCCCGGGCGCTGGGCCCTGTCCTGGCTGCCGGACCGACGGTCGATGCGGAAACGCGCCGGCGCATCGTGGACGTGCGGATCGACAGCAGCGGCATCCGCGCCCTGCACCAGGGCATCAACGCCCGGGTCACCGCGACAGCATGAAAACGGCGTGGCCCCCGCAGTAGCGGGGACCACGCCGTCGTCCTGTCGGAGCTGAGGGCTCAGAGGACCTTGGAGAGGAACGACTGGGTGCGTTCGTGCTGCGGGTTGCCCAGTACATCTGCCGGCTTGCCTTGCTCGACGACGACTCCGCCGTCCATGAACACCACCCGGTCACCCACTTCGCGGGCAAAGCCCATCTCGTGGGTCACGACCATCATGGTCATGCCCTCGTCGGCCAGGCGGCGCATGACGGCCAGCACGTCGCCGACGAGTTCGGGGTCCAGCGCCGAGGTCGGTTCGTCGAAGAGCATCATGTCGGGGTCCATCGACAGGGCACGGGCAATGGCCACCCGCTGCTGCTGGCCACCGGAAAGCTGCGACGGGAAGGCGTCGCCGCGGTCGCCCAGTCCGACCTTCTCCAGGTTCCCCTGCGCGATCCTGCGGGCCTCCGCCTTGCCACGCTTCTTGGCCCGGCGCTGGGCCAGCGTCAGGTTGTCCAGCACATTCAGATGCGGGAAGAGATTGAACTGCTGGAACACCATGCCGATCCGGGTCCGGACCTTGTCCAGATCCGTCTCCGGGTCGGTGATGTCGATGCCCTCGACGAGGATCGTGCCCTGGGTGGGCTCCTCGAGCCGGTTGACGCAGCGCAGCAACGTCGACTTGCCCGACCCGGAGGGGCCGATCACGCAGACCACTTCGCCCTGGCCGACATGGAAGTCGATGCCGGTGAGGACTTCCTTGTCGCCGAAGCTCTTGTGCAGGCCGCGGACCTCGATGGCCGGGCGACTCTGATCGGGAATGACCGCACTCATGATCGTTACCGTCCTCTGTTTTGGTGGCGTTCGAGCTTGGCCACGAGCTGGGTGAGCGGCAGCGTGATGACCAGATACATCAGACCCGCCACGATCAGCGGCGTCGAGTTCGCCGTCTGGGATGACATATCGCGGGCAAAGGTGGTCAGGTCCTTGTCACCCATGGCCATGCCGGCGATGAAGAGCAATGAGGTGTCCTTGATGATGATGACCAGCTCATTGGTCAGCGGCGGAGTGATGATGCGGAAAGCCTGCGGCAGCACCACAGACACCATCGTCCAGGCCGGGGCCATCCCCAGCGAGCGTGCAGCCTCGGTCTGTCCCGGTGGAACTGCCTGGATTCCCGCACGGATCGTCTCCGCGATGTAGGCGCCGGATACGAGGATGAGCCCGATCAGGCCCGCGCTGACGGCGCCACCGGGAGGCCGCCAGGAAAAGGCCAGCGGAACGGCGAAAGCCATGCCGAAGATGACCAGCAGGGCGGGTAGCCCCCGGAAAAGTTCGATGTAGGCGGTGGCGATCCAGCGGTAGGGGCCGATCGGAGCAAGCTTCATCAACGCCAGGATCAAGCCCAGTATGAGGCCGCCAACGAAGGCGATGACCGTATAGATGACGGTGTTCTTCGCCGCCGTGGTGATGATCGAGGGGAACTGCTCCCGCGCGACCTCGAGGTCGAGGAAGTTGAACTTGATCGCCTTCCAGTCGGCAACGAACAGCAGGGCCGCAACGGCGACGACGAGGATGACATACAGGCTGCCCCGGAAGAGGCGCCTACGGGTGGAGGGTTTCAACGGTGTGGCCTTCCGGACGGTGTCAGGGGTTCGCCCCGGGGATCAACCCCGGGGCGAACCCGTCTGGACTACTTCGTGGAGAAGTACTTGTCGTAGATTTCCTGGTACTTGCCGTTGTCCTTGAGCTCGGCGAGCTTGGCGTCGAGTTCCTTCAGAAGCGCCTCGGTGCCCTCCTTCTTGACCGCGAAGCCGTACTGCTCGTCGGTCTTGTACTTCGCGACGATCTCGAACTTTCCATCCTGGGTGTGCTCCAAGTTGACCGGAAGGTCCTGCAATACGGCGTCCACGCCCTTGGACTGCAAGGCCGGGAAGAGCTCGGCATCCGAGGGGTAGTCCTGGATCTTGGTGTCGGAGGGGACGTGTTCCGTGGCGTACTTCTTGCCCGTGGTGCCCTGCTGCACTCCGACGGTCTTGCCGGCGAGGTCGTCGATCGACTTGATGTCCGAGCCCTTCGGCACCAAGAGCGACTGCTCCGAGTCGTAGTAGCCGTCGGTGAAGCCCAGGTGCTTCTTGCGGTCATCGGTGATGGTCATGGCACTGGCCCCCATGTCGCACTGGCCGGAGGCCAGCACCACACCGGACTGCAGGCCATCAAAGCCCACGTCCTTGACCTCGAGCTTCAGGCCCATGGAATCGGCCATGGCGCCGACCAGGTCCATGTCGAAGCCGGTGTACTTGCCGGCTTCTTCGTATTCGAAGGGCTTGTACGGGATGTCCGAGCAGACCGTGAGCGTTCCGGCTTGGACGAGTCCCAGGTCCTTGCCGCCGGCGGAACCTGAGCTGGCCGCTCCGCTGTCAGAGCCGCCACAGGCCGTCAGGGACAGCAAGGCGACGGCAGAAACTGCCAGGGCCTTGGTAAAGGTGGAGTGAATCCGCATCTGTATTTCCTTCTCGAGTGATCCGGCGGACAACCGCGCCGGAATTGACATTCTAGACCGGAATATCCCGGGATGAGATGTTCATCACAGGCTACAGGGGTGTTTTGCAAGTAAACAAGTGGTTTGAGTGACAAAAACTTTACAAGTTGAGGGCCTCGCGCATGGGGCGCATCTTGGCCCAGGACTCGGCCAATTCGGCGGCCGGATCGGAAGCGGCCACGATCCCGCACCCCGCATACAGGCGGACCCGGGTCGGGGATTCGACGACCCCGCCCCGCAGGGCGATGCCGAATTCCCCGTTGCCCGTCGTATCGACCCATCCGACGGGGCCTGCGTAGGGGCCGCGGTCCATGCCCTCAAGCTGGAGGATGAGTGCATCGGCCACCGTGGTGGGGGTGCCGCAGACCGCCGCCGTGGGGTGGAGGACCTCGGCGAGGTCGAGTGCGGAAGGCGACGTGCCGTCGTCGTGCACCCGCAGTTGTGCCTCGACATCGGAGGCCAGATGCCAGACATTGGGCAGTTCCAGGACGAACGGTTCCTCCGGGGCGACCATCCCGCTGACCAGCGGACCCAGCTCTGCGGTGAGTGAATCGATGGCCAGGCGGTGTTCGTGGCGTTGCTTTTCGCTGCCCGAGAGCATCCGTGCGGCGTAGTCCTCGTCCCCGGCAGGCGCCGTGGCGCGATCCAGGGTCCCGGCCAGGACGCGCGCGCGGGCCGTGTCGCCGGTGACCTTGACGAGCATTTCGGGGGTGGAGCCGATGAGCCCGTCGACGGAATAGGTCCAGCAGTCCGCATAGCGCAGCGCCAGTTCGCGCAGGACCTGGGACACGGCGATGTCCGCGCCCAGCTCGGCCACGGCGTCACGGGCGAGGACGAGCTTGGTCAGGTCGCCGGAGCCGATGGCCCGGACTCCGGCGCGGACCGATTCCTCATACTGCGTTTCGGAGACCTGCCCGGGAACCAGCCGGTCCTCACCCGGGACCAGGTCGCGCTCGGGGGAACGATCCTCGAGGAGGTCGGCCAGCAGCTGCTCGGCGACCGCCGCGCTGAGCTCGGCCTCCGGATCGGCGGTGGTCAGGGTGATCCACCCGGTGTCACCGTTGCGGCCGACCACCAGACGGGGGACGACCAGGCGCGAGGCGTAGGCGCTGGTGGCGGAGAACGCTATCGCGGAGAAGGCGATGGGGCCGGTGCCCGGGAGGTCAACGGCGTCCTGCACGGAGGCTGCGGCGGAGACGTCGGACCACCAGCGGCGCAGGGTGGCGAATCGATCGGTTCCGGTGGCGGTGAACCGTGCCACTTCGCCGAACCCCACCAGGCCCTCGCCGCGACGGCCCCATACGAGGGCGTCGTCCCGGACCAGCAGGTCCTGGAAGCCGTTGTCCTGCACTGCGGCCCGGCGGAAGGTGATGCTCCGCAGGGTGGGGAGGGGGGAGTCCACCGCCGTCGGCGTGCCGCTTTTCGGCACGGTGGAGCCGGGAAAGTCAATGTTCATGATGGCACCAGCCTACCCGCGGCCACGGCGGGCCTTTTCGCCCTCGCGTCGAACTTTGAGACACTGGGTAGGTGAGCCGTGCATCGCTGGAAAAGCGTCCCGAAGAAGTCCAAGCCATGTTTGACGACGTCGCGCCCCGGTACGACCTGGTCAACGACATCCTCTCGATGGGCCAGACGCGCCTGTGGCGCAAGGTCGTGGTCGACGCGATGGGGGTAGAACCCGGGCAGCGGGTGCTCGATTTGGCGGCCGGTACCGGCACGTCATCGGAGCCCTACGCCGATGCCGGCATCGAGGTCGTGGCCTGCGACTTCTCGCTGGGCATGCTGCGCGTGGGCAAGCGCCGTCGCCCCGACATCGACTTCGTTGCCGGGGACGCCACGAACCTGCCCTTCGCGGACGAGAGTTTCGATGCCACCACCATCAGCTTCGGGCTGCGCAACGTGGGTGACCCCCGGAAGGGGCTCGCCGAGATGCTGCGGGTGACCAAACCCGGAGGCACCCTGGTGGTCTGCGAGTTCTCCCACCCCACGTTCGCCCCTTGGCGCACTGTCTACACCGAATACCTGATGCGCGCGCTGCCGCCCATCGCCCGCAAGGTCGCCTCCAACCCGGCGGCCTACGTCTACCTGGCCGAGTCCATCCGGGCCTGGCCGGACCAGGACGGGCTGGCCGCCTGGATCGCCGACGCCGGCTGGGAATCGTGCAGGTACCGCAACCTCTCGGGTGGCATCGTCGCTGTCCACCGCGCCACCAAGCCGCTCGACGCCGATTCCGCCACGGCCGCAGAACGGCAGGCCAAGGCCTCCGAGTACCTGCGCCACCGTGCCTCCCGGCCCACGCTCTAACCGCATCCGACAAGGAACCACGTGTCTGTACTGATCGTTGGGGCCGGTCCTGCCGGTTCGACCGCCGCCAGCTACCTGGCCCGCGCCGGGGTGGAAGTCACCGTTCTGGAAAAGACCGCTTTCCCCCGGGAGAAGGTCTGCGGCGATGCCCTGACCCCGCGCGCCGTCCGTGAACTGGCGCGTCTGGGCGTGGACCATGCCGACACCGGCATCTGGCGCAGGAACCAGGGTCTGCGGTTGGTCGCCGGCGGCCGGTCGATGGAGATCCCGTGGCCCGAACTCGGCGATTTCCCGGACTACGGGCTGATCCGCACCCGGCACGGCTTCGACGAGGCCCTGGCCCGTCACGCCCAGGCGGACGGCGCCCGGCTGCTGGAACGCCATGCGGTCACCGATGTCATCCGCGACACCACCGGCCGGGTGGTCGGCGCCGTCGCGAACATCCTGGACGAACGCGGGCGCAAGACCGGGGAGACCCGCGAATTCCGTGCCGACATCGTCCTCGCCGCCGACGGGAACTCGACGCGCACCGCAGTCAGCGCCGGGTTGCACAAGCGCGATGACCGCCCGCTGGGCGTGGCCTACCGGACCTATTTCACCTCCCCGCGGCACGAGGACGACTGGATGGAAGGCTGGCTGGAGCTCCCCGACAAGGCGGGCCGCCCCCTGCCCGGTTACGGCTGGGTTTTCGGCGTCGGCGATGGCACCTCCAACGTCGGCCTGGGCATCCTGAATTCCACCCGCGAGTTCGGCAAGCTCGACTACCGCCAGGTCCTGCGCGACTGGACCGCCGCGATGCCCGGTGAATGGGGGTTCACCGCGGAGAACCAGGTCGGCCCCATCCGCGGAGCCGCCTTGCCCATGGGCTTCAACCGGACCCCGCACTACACCCCGGGGCTCCTGCTGCTGGGCGACTCCGGCGGCATGGTCTCGCCCTTCAACGGCGAGGGCATCAGCTACGCCATGGAGTCGGCGCGCATGGCCGCCGAGATCATCCTCGACGCCCGCTCCGGCCTGCACGGCACGACGCCGGGATCCCGGGAAGCGCTGCTGGCCTCCTACCCGGACGTGGTCCGCCAGGCCTGGGGCAGCCACTTCACGCTGGGGCGCGTCTTTGCCCGGCTGATCGGCAACCCCCAGGTGATGAAGCTCGCCCTGCGGACCGGCATGAGCACCCCCGTCCTCATGCGCTTCGTCGTGCGGATGCTCGCCAACCTCACCGACGACGGCGGAAAGGGGTTTGAGGATAGAGTGATCCATGTGCTCGAACGCCTGGCACCACCCACGGAGAACCGCCGGCCACCCCGGGCGCGACCCGAGAATCAATCCACACCGATGACAAGCAGGTCCCAGAACCGTGAATGATTCCCCGACCAACTGGACGACCGCCGGCCACGGCGTGCCGGACTCCGTTGACCTGTTCGCGGAAACCTCGGCACTCGCCGCCGGCATCAACCTGCCTCCCGGCTTCCGGGCCGTCGCCGAGGACCCCGACTTCGGGCCGGCGATTTCCCAGGGGATGGCCAAGGTCGAGAAGGTCCTGCGCGCAGCCGTGGCGAATTCCGATCCGCTCATCGATGCCACCAGCCGGCACCTCGTCGAAGCCGGTGGCAAGCGGGTCCGCCCGCTGCTGGTCATCCTCACCGCCCTGCTGGCCGATGGCGTCACGCCAGAGGTCATCAAGGCTGCTGCCATCGTCGAGCTGACCCACCTGGCCACGCTGTACCATGACGACGTCATGGATTCGGCGCCCTACCGCCGCGGAGCGCCCACGGCACACGAAGTCTGGGGAAACTCCACGGCGATCCTCACCGGGGACCTGATTTTCGCGCGCGCATCGGTCCTGGGCTCGGAGCTCGGAGCCCAGGCCGTCCAGCTGCAGGCCAGGACCTTCGAGCGCCTCTGCCTCGGGCAATTGCACGAAACCGTTGGACCCCGGGACGGTGAAGACCCCGTCGCGCACTACCTGGACGTGATCGCCGACAAGACCGCCTCGCTGATTTCGACCTCGGGTGTCTTCGGCGCACTGTTCGGCGGATCGCCCGAACACGTCGAGGTCATGCGCGACTACGGTGAAAAGGTAGGCGTGGCGTTCCAGCTGGCCGACGACGTCATCGACGTCACCGGAGCCAAGGTCAACTCGGGCAAGACCCCGGGAACCGATCTGCGTGAAGGCGTCCCGACCCTTCCTGTCCTGCTGCTGCGCGAGGCCTCGGCGGCAGGAGACGCCTCGGCCACCGAGGTGCTGGCGCTGGTGGACGGGGACCTGTCCTCCGATGAGGACCTGGCCCGCACCGTGGCGGCGCTGGCCGCCCACCCGGTCACCCACACGTCGTGGGAAGTGGCCCGCCAATGGTCAGCCGACGCCATCGAAGCACTGGAGCCGCTGCCCGAAGGCCCGGTCAAGGCGTCCCTGGCGGCATTCGCCCACGCCGTCGTCACCCGCGAAAACTAGCAGGGCAACTCCTGGTCAGCCCAGGCGTTCCAACGCCTGGGCCAAGTCGCGGGCCTTTCGCGCCCGCACCTCGACGGGGACCCGGTGCCGTAGCTGACGGTAGAGGTCGTCGTCGGCATAGCGCGGGAAAACATGCTGGTGGTAGTGCCAGACGTGTTGGTTCCCGGCCGGCTCGTTGTGCTGGCGGGTCGAGGTGCCCTCCGGGTCCCAGGCCAGCTTCATGGCCAGCGCAACTTTGCGGGTCATGATCATGATCTCCGCGGCCACTTCGTCGTCCAGGTCGTAGAGCGACTCCAGATGGGCCGTCGGGATCACCATGGCATGGCCGCCGTAGTTGCCGAAGCCGTCACAGGCCATGATGACCGCCACGAGCTGTTCGCGGTGGACCAGATCGGTGGGTGAGCAGAGGTTGCCGGGGGACAGCGGCCCGCCAGACAGGAGCTCGCAAAAGGGGCACTCGTATCCCGGCGGCTCATGCGAGGGGTGGGCAGGAGCCGGCATCCGCGTTAGTCCTCCAGTTCAGGTTCCAGCTCCTCGAAGACCCACTCGAACATGTCGAGCACGTATTCGCTGAAGGTCCCCTCTTCGCTCTCCCATTTTCCGCTGTCGTTGTGACGTCGGTGGACGATGGGGTCGGGGATGTTCAACTGGTCAGCGCGGAAGCCCCAGACGTACTGCTCGTCCTCGTCTTCCATGAACAGCAGGTAGCCGTCCTCGACTTCGAGTTCGTCGGGGTCGAAGAAGAAGTAGTACGCCTCCATGAGGTCATCGCAGGCGCCGATGGCCAGGTAGAACTCGCCGAGGACCTGGGGGATGTCGACCCCGGCATCTTCCAGCTGTTCGCGGAGCTCTTGGGGGGTCAACCCGTCCTCGGATACCCACTGGTCATCGAGGTATTTGGGGACCAGGGAACGGAACTTCTCCACGAACATTTCAGACATGCCTAAATACTATCGGTCCCCGGGTCAGTAAACGTCGCGCGCCGAGAGCGCCAGCCATAATTGGACGCGATCCGGGGTGTTCGAGGGGTCGAATCCGCTCAAATCGGCGATCTGCTGCAGGCGGTAGCGGACAGTGTTCCGGTGCAGGCCCAGATCCTCGGCCACCGTGCCCATGCTGCCGTTGAGTTCCAGGAACCGGCGCAGGGTCACCATGAGTTCGGCGCCGTGGGCCGCATCGAAGTCAGCCAGCGGTTCCAGGGCCTCGGCTGCCAGGGCCTGGAGTGGCACGTCGTGGGCAGCCAACAACAACGACGTCAGCGAAATCCTCGAGGGGTGGTTGACCAGCCCGCCGTGGCGCAAGGCCTCCACGGCCTCGAAGTAGCTCCACCGCAATCCCGTGACCTGGGCGTAGGAGCCCCCATACGAGACCCGGGCAGGTACCCCTGCGCCCGAGAGGTAGGCGGCGAATTCCGCTGCGGCCGACTCTCCGTCCCCGGCGTCCAGGACGACGGCGAGCCGGTCCTCGACCATGGCCGAGACACATTTCTCCCGGCCGGGCGGCAGCGGCAAGGTCGGGATGGATCTCGACGTGGGACCCACGGGGTCCACGAGCAGGATCGTATGCGCTGCGTTGGGGGAAATCCCGACGGACTGCAGGCGCAACGCCGCGTCCTGTCCCTCGATGACCCCCCGGGTCAGGTCAGTCAGGACCTGGCCGCTGACCGTCCGCCGCGATTCACGCAACCGGGCACGGTTGGCCAGTTCGACGCTGATCAGCGACTGCGCATATTCGACCAGTCCGCCGCCGGTGTCAGTGCCCTCGACAAATAGGGTGCAGCGGTCCTGGAGCCCGGTCGGGATGGGCACCGTCAGCCAGCCCTCGGCGGCCGGTGCCGGTCCATGGATCCTGGCCCCGTACTGGCTCAGGGAGACCGGACGCTGCAATTGGGCGCCGAGTTCGCGCAACAGCCCGTGCAGCCCCCCGCCACCGAGCAGGGCAGAAGCGAGCCGCTGGTGGCCCTTGAGCAGGCGCTCCATCCGGGCGACATTGTCGGCCGCCAACGCTTCTGCCACGATCCGGGTGATGGCCACGAAGGGTGTCTCGTAGGGAACCTCGAACAGGGGAAGGCCGACTTCGCCGGCTCGGCGGACGACGGCGGCAGGCACCTTGGCATGCGTCAGGCCGGTGCCGTAGCCCAAGGCCAGCACCCCCGCACGGATGGCATGATCGACGAAGCCGGTTTGGGCGGCCACTGTCTTTTGCCGCACCCCAGTGGTCAGCAGCACTTCGCCGCCGGCCAGGAACGGTGTGGGATCGGCCAGCTCGGTCACCGCTGCCCAGGAGATGGGGGCGTCGCCGGTGTCATCGGGGTGGGTCAGCGCGGTGAGCCGCAGGGAGGTAGTGGCCAGCAGGCCGGAGAGCGTCATCGCCATGGAAGGCATTCTACCCGGCAACTGTGCATCGGCCCCATGAGCGTCGTCAAAATTGGATGAAGTGACGAACGCACCGTGAGCAGTCTTTGTGACGTGTTCAACAGCCGTCTACGGTATAGGGCATGACCACTCCACCGAATGGCGGGGCCGCGACAGCCTCGACTCTAAAACGAGAAACTTTCTCGACCCGAAAACTATTCATTCTGTCGGCGATTGGCTCCGCTGTGGGCCTGGGGAACATCTGGCGTTTCCCCTACGTCGCCTACGAGAACGGCGGCGGCGCCTTCTTGATCCCGTACCTGTGCGCGTTGTTGACCGCCGGTATTCCGCTGCTGTTCCTTGACTACTCCATTGGCCACAAGTTCCGCGGCTCGGCCCCGCTGGCCTACCGCCGCATGCACCGTGCCGCCGAGCCCCTGGGCTGGTGGCAGGTCCTGGTTTGCTTCATCATCGCCATCTACTACGCGGTGATCATTGCCTGGGCCGCCATGTACACGTTCTTCTCGATCAGCAAGGCCTGGGGGGATGACGCAGGAACGTTCTTCCAAAAGGACTTCCTGCAAGTGGCCAAGGTCCCGACGCTCGGCTTCGACTACGTTCCCAGCGTCTTCTGGCCCCTGCTGGTGACTTGGATCGTCGTCATCGGCATCATGATCGCCGGGGTTAACAAGGGCATTTCCCGCGCCAACGCCGTGTTCCTGCCGCTGCTTATCGTCATGTTCATCCTGCTGGTGGTCGCCTCGCTGTTCCTGCCGGGCGCAGCTGACGGGCTGAATGCCTTCTTCACCCCGAACTGGGAAGCCCTGGGCGACCCGGGCGTCTGGGCGGCTGCCTATGGCCACATCTTCTTCTCGCTGTCCGTGGCGTTCGGCATCATGATCACCTACTCCTCCTACCTCAAGCGCAAGACCGACCTCACCGGCGCCGGCATGGTCGTCGGGTTCGCGAACTCGGCCTTCGAGATCCTCGCCGGCATCGGCGTTTTTGCCGCCCTGGGCTTCATGGCCCAGGCCTCCGGCGGAGACATCAACGAGGTAGTCGATGCAGGCATCGGCCTGGCGTTCGTGGCCTTCCCGACCATCGTGTCCCAGGCGCCGGTCGGCGCATTGCTCGGGGTCCTGTTCTTCGGGTCGCTGGTCTTCGCCGGCATCACCTCGTTGATTTCCATCCTCGAGGTCATCGTCGCTGCGATCCAGGACAAGATGGGGTGGCCCCGGGTGAAGTCGGCGCTGGCCGTCGTGGTCCCCGTGGGACTGATCTCCATCGTCCTGTTCCCGACCACCACCGGGCTGTATCTGCTGGACACCTTCGACGCCTTTGTGAACAGCTTCGGCATCATGCTTGGAGCCCTGGTGGCAGTCGTCGTCGTGGCATGGTTCCTGCGCAAGCTGCCGCTGCTCTCGCGCCACCTGAACCGGTTCGCCAGCATCAAGATGAAGAGCGTCTGGATGATCCTGGTTGCCGTGGTGGCCCCGCTGGCTTTGGGGTACATGCTGATCAATGAATTCATCACCAAGATCCAGACGCCGTACGAGGGCTACCCCGTGTGGTTCCTCGGTGTCTTCGGCTGGGGGATGGCCGGGGCGTTGGTCGTGGTGGCCATCATCCTCACGTTCATTCCCTGGAGCCGGAAATCCAAGGCCAATCACGACCCCGAGTACGACGCCGTCAAGGCCGATGAAGATGCAGAAGAAGGGGCCATCCGATGACACCCGTAGCGATCACCATGATGATCATCGCCATCCTGACCGTGTGGGGAGGGCTGGGTCTGGCCTTGGTCAACCTGTCACGCCATCCCGAGGAGCCGGAAGATGACCTGGAGGAATTCGTCCCCCAGGACTCCTGACCTCGGATTTCCCTGCAAATGAGTGGCGGTCCCCTCCCTCGGGTGGGACCGCCACTGTGCTGTGCGGATGCATAACGTCCAGCGAATTGCCCTGTGCCAAGCACCCTAGCGTGGGCGGGGCGTGGAACCGTAGGCTCGGTGTCGACGCATGGCGCCCCAACGAGCGGCGTCAGGACACCGATAGGAAGGAAGCCGTCGTGGAGATCCAGTACCGGCTCGAACAGAAGCGCAACATCACCGGGGCATTCCCCGGCCCCGTCTCCCAGGCCCTGGCCGAACGCCGCTCCGCCGCTGTCGCTGCCGGCGTTGCCTCGTCGGTTCCCGTCTTTGCGGCCGATGCCGATGGCGGTGTCATCCTCGACGTAGACGGAAACACCTTCACTGATCTCGGCTCCGGAATCGCCGTGACCACGGTGGGTGCCTCGAACGCGAAGGTCGCCGCCGCCGTTGCCGAGCAGACCTCACGCTTCAACCACACCTGCTTCATGGTCACCCCGTACGAGGGCTACGTGGAGCTGGCCGAAAAACTGGCAGAGCTCACCCCCGGCGAGCATGCCAAGAAGAGTGTCTTCTTCAATTCCGGGGCCGAGGCCGTGGAAAACGCCGTCAAGGTGGCTCGCGTGGCGACCGGGCGCTCGGCTGTCGTCGCCTTCGACCATGCCTACCACGGTCGCACCAACCTCACGATGGGCTTGACCGCCAAGGCCGCGCCGTACAAGCGCGGATTCGGTCCACTGGCTTCGGAGATCTACCGGATGCCGATGAGCTACCCGTTCCGGGAAGAGAACCCCAACATCTCCGGCAAGGAAGCCGCCGAGCGCGCGATCCTTTCCATGGAGAAGCAGATCGGCGGCGACCAGATCGCCGCGATCATCATCGAGCCCATCCAGGGTGAAGGCGGGTTCATCGTCCCCGCCGACGGCTTCCTGCCGCGCATCGCCGAATGGGCGAAGGAACAGGGCATCGTCTTCATCGCCGACGAGGTCCAGTCGGGATTCTGCCGCACCGGTGACTGGTTCGCGGTGAACCACGAAGGCGTCGTGCCGGACATCATCACCCTCGCCAAGGGCATCGCCGGGGGACTGCCACTCTCCGGCATCATCGGGCGTGCAGAACTTCTCGACGCAGTCCACCCCGGCGGACTGGGCGGGACGTATGGAGGCAACCCTGTAGCCGTCGCCGCAGCCCTGGCCGCAGTGGACTACATGGCCGAAGCGGATCTGAACTCCCGAGCACGGGCCATCGAGGAGAAGTTCTACGCGCGCATGCGGCCGCTGCAGCAGGAGCTGCCGGCCATCGGCGACCTGCGTGGACGCGGGGCCATGCTGGCCATCGAGTTCGTCAAGGCGGGAGGCAAGGAGCCGGATGCGGACCTGACGAAGAAGATCGCCGCTGACTGCTTGGCCAACGGCGTGATCATCCTGACCTGCGGAACCTACGGCAATGTCGTGCGTCTGCTGCCGCCGCTGGTCATCTCCGATGAGCTGTTGGCCGATGCCTTTGACGTCCTCGAGGAAGCCATCCGCAAGAACGCCTGATTGGCACAACGCCTGCGGCGGTGCGTCGGTCCCCCGGGGGCCAACGCACCGCCGCAGGCGTTTCCGGGCCCAAGGGCTAGGAGGTCGTCGGCTCGGAGGCCGCGGTTTCGGCAGTTGTCGTGGCCTTTCCTGCAGGGACAGCGGCCCGGACGCGCGGGCGCCGGAGCATGTCGATGGCCAGCAGGACGATGGCAACCCAGACCAGGGCGAATCCGGCCAGCCGCTCGACCGGCATGTCCTCGTGGAAGATCGCCACCGCGATGATGAACTGCATCACCGGGGTCAGGAATTGCAAGGTGCCGACTGTGCTCAACGGCAGTCGACGTGCGGCACCGGCAAAGAGCAGCAGGGGAACTGCGGTGACGACGCCGCTCGCGGCCATGAGCCAGAAGTGACCGGCACCGTGCGTGAGAACCGTGGCCTGGCCGTGGAACATCAGCCATGCCATGTAGGCCAACGCCGGCAGCGTCAGGAACGCCGTTTCGACGGTGAGGCTCGTTGCGGCGGTCGCAGTGCGTCCGACCCGGTTCTTCACGAAGCCGTAAAGCCCGAACGAGAAGGCCAGCGTCAAGGCGATCACCGGGATCGAGCCGTAGGCGAAGGTCAGCACCGCAACGGCGGCCAGTCCGAACCCCAAAGCGGTCCACTGGAGCCGCGACAGCTTCTCCTTCAGGAACACCACACCCAACGCCGCCGATACCAGCGGGTTGATGAAGTAGCCCAGGGAAGCCTCCACCGTGTGGCCGTGCAGCACCGCGTAGGCGTATGTCACCCAGTTCACGGTGATCAGAACTGCGGCGACCGCCAGACGTCTCATCGCGGCGTGGTCTCGGACCAGGGTGCGGAGTTCGCCCCACGACCGGGTGACGGCGATGAGGATGATGCAAAAGACCAGGCTGAACACGATGCGGTTGGCCACGATCTCGGTCGCCGAGGCGACCGAGATCGTCATGAAGTACAACGGCAGGACGCCCCAGAGGACGTAGGCACCGAGCCCTTGGGTCAGCCCGGCACGACTCGGCATCGTCGCCCCGGAAGCAGCTTGAGTCTTGGCGGGGACGGTCTCGGTATCACGGGGCATACCCATGCCAACCGGGCGCTGGCCCCGCCTATTCCGTCTCGGGGTTCAGATACGTCTGGACCGTCTGGAGTGGGCGCCCGGTTTGCACCAGCTGGCCACGGCCCGGTGGGAGGGGCCTGGCCCGGATGTTGTTGATGAGCCCGCCCTCGGAGCGGTCCCCACTCATGATCAACGCCGCGGTACCGGCGTCGCGCAAGGTGGAGAAAAATGACTCGTACATGCCGCGGCTGGCGCTGCGGACTTTGCGCGTGAGGATCACGTGCAGGTCCAGCTCGTCGGCCATCGGCAGGTAATTGGTGAGGCGGCCGAGCGGCGATGACCCGCTAGCCGTCAGCACGTCGTAATCGTCGGCGATGACGACGAGCTTGGCCTTGCTGGGGCGGTGTTCCTCGTCGCCGCCCGTGGTTCGGAGTTGCAATTCGGCAGCCAGGGCGCCTGAGAGCTGTTCGCCCACGATCGCACTCCCGGCGTACCCCCCGAGGTAATCGTCGGGCACGACATCGTCGAGTCCCTTGCGCGGGTCGTACACGCCGAAGAGCAGCTCGTCCGGGGTGTGCTGGGAGACCAGGGTGGCAATGACGTTGCGCAGGATGTTCGACTTTCCGCACTCCTCATCGCCCAGGACGATCAGGTGGCGGTCCTTCGATTGCAGGTCCAGCACATGATCGCCCAGATCTGTTTCGCGCAGGCCCAGCGGGACATGACCGGGGCTGCGTGTCTGAGGTGCCTTCTCCCAGCCGACGGCGCCCGGCAGGACACGGACCTTCATGGCAGTTTCATGGGTGTGTTCGGCGACCTGCGTGACCAGATCGCGGAGGCCATCGGACATGTCCTCGGCGTCGTCGATGCCATCGATCCGTGGAAGGGCCACATGGCCGATGAGCTTGCGGTCCGACAGCGCCCGGCCAGGTGCCTCCGGGTTGACCCCGGGGGCGATCTTCCGGTCAATCTGCGAATCCGAGGGTTCCGCCAGCGCCGTCTCGATCTTGTTTCCGAAGAAGCCCTGCTGGGCCATCCGCAGCTCGGCGTTGCGGTTCAGCGTGGTCACGACGTGCATTCCGTAGCCGCCGCCACGCATGATCAGTGCGTTGACGCTTTCGCGGATTTCCTCGAAATCGTCGGCGATCTGCCCATAGCCGTCGATGACCAGGAAGATGTCGGCGCTGGGCAGCTCCGGCAGCTGGCCTTGGGCGTGCATGCGCCGCATGGTGGCCTGGGAATCGATCTGGTGGTTCTCGAACGCCCTCTCGCGGACCAGGAGCATGCCCATGAGCTCTTCCACGGTGCGCCGGACGACCTCGCGGTTGGTCCGGATGGCCGTCCCGCCCACATGCGGCAGGCCATTGAGCGGCAGCAAGGCCGAACCGAGTAGGTCGATGCAGTAGACGCCGACCTCCTTCGGGGAATGCGTCAAGGCCATCGAGGCGACCACCGTGCGCAGGAGGGTGCTCTTGCCCGATTGCGGACCGCCCGTGATCATGAGGTTTCCGCCGCCTGCCGTGAAATCGATCTCCCAGAGGCCCTGCCATTGCTTGGCCGGATCATCGAGTAAACCGATGGGCACGCGCAGCTTGCCCCCGGCGCCCAGGGCGAGTCCGTGCTCGGATGGGTGGACTCCGCCGGTGGCTGCGTCAAGGGAGATGGCCGCCGGCAACGGCGGCAACCAGATCTCCTGGACCGAGCGGGGGAAGGAACGCAGGGTGTCCATGAGCGTGGACATCACCGTGGGTCCGGTGGTGCGTTTCGCCGCCTCATCCTTCGGGCCAACCGCCGTCGCGCCGTCGTTCCCGACGGTGGATTCCCCGGCATAGCGGGGGATCGGAAGGACGTCGGGAATATCCAGGCTGGGCTGGTCGTCGGGGTCGTCCTCCTGGACGTCTTCCAGCGGGCCCGAGACGTAGCCGGCCTTGAACCGCGTGTACACGGTGGTGTCGACCTTGAGGTACCCATAGCCGGGAACCGGGGGCAGGTGGAACGCATCCGGGGTGTCCAACACCGTGCGGGATTCGGACTCCGAGAGCGTGCGCAGACCGAGCCGGTAGGACAGGTAGGTTTCCAGGCCCTTGAGCTTGCCCGATTCGACACGTTGGCTGCTCAACAGCAGATGGACACCAATGGACCGACCGATGCGTCCGATCGACAGGAACAGGTCGATGAAGTCGGGTCGGGCTGTGAGCAGCTCGCCGAACTCGTCGATGATCACCACGAGGTGCGGTAGCGGTGCCATGTCCTCGCCTCGGGCCAGACGCTCGTTGCGGTGCACTTGGTAGTCGGTGATGTTCGCGATGTTTCCGGCCGCCTTGAGGACTTCCTGGCGGCGCAGGATCTCGCCATTGAGGCTGGCATAGACGCGTTCGACCAGTGAGAGGTCGTCGGAGAGGTTGGTGATGATGCCGGTGACCTGGGGGGCACCTTCGAAGGGGGCAAACGTGGCACCGCCCTTGAAGTCGACCAGGACCATGGCCAGCATGTCGGGGGAGTGGGTGGCGAGCAGGCCGAAGACGAGCGAGCGCAGCATTTCCGACTTGCCAGAGCCGGTGGCCCCCACGCACAGCCCATGAGGGCCCATGCCGAACTGGGCGGATTCCTTCAGGTCCAGGACCGTCGGGCGGCCGGAATCGTCGGGCCCCAGGGGGATGCGCAGGAATTCGGCATCACCGCGTGGTTTCCACGTTCGCTCGATGTCGGCACGGCTGAGCTCCGGGGAGAGGCCGAGCATGCCCAGGAAACTCTGGGCGCCTTCGCCGGAGCCACCGTGCTCCAGGGAGTCCGAGGAGAGCCGCAGAGGGGCCAACTCGTGGGCCAGGGCATCGGCGGTTGCGACAGACAGCGGATCCAGCGTCCCGGTCGATACCACCGGATGCACGGCATCAGAACGGTAATCCTGGACCTGGAAACCGTCGGCGGTTTGGGTGATGCGCAGCGTGACGTCGCTGGGTTCTTCGCTGCGGTCGTGGACCAGATGAAGGATCGTCAGCCCGACGTCTGCCGGGGAGAGGAAACGGTCGGATAGGGGCAGTTCCTGCGACTGGGAACCGTGGGAATCGGAGACGACCACCAACCGGGCCAGCGGTTGTGTGGCGTTCAATCCGACTTTCTTGGCCTCGACGGCGATCTTGGCACGGCGTTGCAGATCGGCGCTCATGGCTTCCGTCAGGGAAGTGAGATCGGGGGCAATCCGACGTGTCAGTTCAACGCCCGACGTCTGGGACTGGTCTGCCAGATGTGGCAGCCACGTCGTCCACTGCCAGTCATCCCGGAAGTGCTCAGGCGTACCGATGCCCAGGCCCAGATCCTCGGGGGAGTGAAACGCGCAGGCGGAAACGATGAGGTTTCGTGTGGCTGCCAGGACAAACTCCCGGTCGCCGATGATGCTGACATTGCCGACGGAGTCCAAAGGGATCGTGACAGGCATGTCCGGGCTCGTGGAGAAACGGCGTTTCAGGATTTCTGCTTCGGCAGCCATGAAGGCGTCGGTCTGCTGGGTGGCGCCAGCGAAATCGCTAACGGCAATATCCCGGCAGGGGCGCTCGCCGTATCCCATCCGCACGTCGAGGAAATCCTGGTTTCCACGCCTGCGCTCCCAGAGGCGCATCGGCGTGCGAACGATGTCGAAGAGGGCTTCGGGCGGCGGCGCACTCTCGCGGGCCACCGCCAGGGCCTCGAGCTCATCGGAACGCATCTTCACCCGGGACCGCTCCAGATAGCGCATGTAGTTGTCCCGGGCCAGGGTCCGGGTCCGGACTGCCTTGCCCCGGTTGGAGAACATCATGAAGATGCCGATCACCACGGTCAGGATCATCATCATGGCGCCGATGGCAGCGAACGGCGAGTTGCGGAACATCATCATGGCCGTCATGGAGACGGCGCCGCCCAACATCGGGACGATCGTCATCAGGTTCAGGCCCGGAGCCTCGCCGTCGACGGGCGGAGGCCCATCGAGGTGGAAGGGGCGGAAGTCCCGCAGGGGAGTCGAGGTGCGCGCGGGGCGGTGGATGATTCGCTGGGACATCGACTACCGGACCTCGTTTGCGCGGGAGAGGATGCGCCCGGCCAACGCGGTAGCGGCCTCACGATGGGTGGGCAGCAGCAAGGGCAGTGAGATCGCGGCCCCGGCTGCCAAATGGCGGTCGTAGCCGATGGCATGCGCATCGAACCCGAGTCTGGACAACCGTCCCGCCTGGTCCAGCGCATCCAAGGCCGATGACCGGTCCTGTTGCATGACCAACACTGTCAGGGGGATGGCGGCAACTGCCGACCACGTCTGCCACCTGGCCAGGGCCGCCAAGGCATTGTCCATGCCTGAAAGGTTCGCAGGGACGACGAAGACGGCCCCGTGGCAGTCGGCCAGTGCGGCCTGGGTTTCCGTGGAGTCCAAGCCGGTGGGGCAGTCAAGAAGGGTGACGGGAAAATAGCGGGAGACCGTCGACGTGGCTTGACGCAATTCGGTGCCAGAGGACCGCGTGGGTGCCGTAGCCCGGGGGCCGGTGGCGAACAGGCCGTCGGAAGCCTGGCCGAGCATCTCCGCCAGGTGGGAGGCTCCCGGCTGCGCGCCGCCGGTCAAAGCGGGAACGAGGGAGTCGAGGGCGGGCGCGTGCTCCAGGCCAAGACGGAGTGAGAGGCTTCCATGCCCGGGATCCACGTCAAGGACGCAGGTGCTGTCCGGCCGCAGCGCGGAATAGACACTCGCCAAGAGAGCCGCGACCGTGCTCTTACCTGCGCCCCCGCGGGTCGATACGACGGCGATGCGACGACCGGTGATCACTGGGATCTGGACGCTGGCAGCCTGCGTGCCGGCGACCGTTGCGGGGTGGCGGCCCCCGAAAAGTGCAGCAAGGGTGCGCGGCAACGAGCCGCCGGTGGCCTTGACGCGCGAGAGACGACGACGGTCGTGTTCCAGCGGTGATCCAAGGGAGTCGGGGACAGTGCCCACGGTCTGGGGGGCACCGGGCCGGGACCCGGTGCTTGGAGACTGGCGGCGGTCGCGGCGGGACGGCGTGGGTGTTCCCCATGGATCGTTGACGGGGTGTCCCCATGGATCGACGTTCTGGCCCTCGACGGCCGGGCCCTGGTTGTGTGATGAGCTCATGAAAGGTCCTCCGGGCTAGAACGTGGCCAGCATTTGGGTGTACACGCCGAAATACCCGACGAGCAGCGGGAGCGTGGCGAGAATTGCCACCATTTCGAGCCGTTCGCAGATCTGGCGGATCCGCGCTTCAACGTGGTCCGGCAAATCGACGGCCAGTCCGAGTCCGGTCAGGATGGCGATGACGAAGATAGCCAGCCCCACGATCCAGACCGTGTCCGGGTTCAATCGGGTGAGAGCGCCGGCACCAGCGGCAACGCCGACTGCGGTCGCCGCATACAGTGCATACCTTTCGATGGCCAGAGGAAAGGCGCGTGAGCGCAGCAAGGTTGCCAAGGCCAACGCCAACAGCAGGGGAAGCGTCCATTTGGGGCTCCGGTCGTCGGAGGCGACGAGCCACAATCCGACGGCCGTGGAGGCAGCGGCCGCCACCGTGGCCAGCGTCAAACCGGAATGTGCCGATCGAATGGCCGCCAGGGCATCGCGCCTCCAGATCGAGGAGCCATTGGCCCGCCGATCGTCCAGGGCAGCCAAACCGGACAACGAGAGGGCCAACGAGGGCAGCATGCCCAGCGCCAGAATCGAACAGATGGCGGCGATGGCGCCGGCCCCCACGATCAGATCGGCGTCGGCAACGCCCGAAGCCCACCGGGCCAGGGGCACCGCGCCAGCCCAGACGCCCGTCAGGACAGCGAGCACGCCGGCACCGAGCAGCACGGCGCGTGGATGGCGCAAGACAGTTGCCAGGCAGGCGACGAACACGGCTGTTCCTGCAGCAGCCAGCATCAGCCGCAGCGGTGCATCGGCCGGCCAATGGGCCAGACCGATCATCCCGGCACCCCAGCCCGCGCCCATCAGGGCGGAAGCCACTGGGCGCGAACCGGCGGAGACGGCAGCACCTAGCGCCAGCAGCCCGGCACCCACAGCGAGCAGGATCCACCAGCGGGCATCCGGCAGGTAGCGTCCGAGGACCAGATCCAAGGACAGCCACAGGCCCAACGCAGCGAAGATGCCCGAAGCAGTGACCAGATGGGTCCGGCTCCAGGCGCCACCTACCTCGCGGGTCTGCTCCACCACGGTGTCCGAGATGTCATAGACGACCGCAGGCGGCGGCGCCTCGCTGTTGCTGACCAGGGTGAGCCGGGCTCCGTCGTGCACTTGTGCCTGGGCCAGCGAATCCTGGGACGCAATCGGTTCGCCGGAAGCGGTCAGCAACACCTTGGCGGAGACTCCGTCGCCGGGGGTGTCCCCGAGCAAGTCGAGGATCTGCGGCATCAGTGTGCCCACCGCCTCGGAGGCGGGAAGGAGGAGATCGGCATTGCGGCGGTCACCCACGAGGGTCACGCGTGTGTAGGGCTGGGCCATGGTGGGCTAGATCCCCATCTTTCCGGAGTTCGGGACGTGGTGCAGCCCCCTGAAGCCGTCGGGCAGCTCGAGGGCATGGATCGATCGCTTCTGCAGCTGCTCCTGCTGTTGGCGTTTTTGCTCGGCCTGGGTGGCCAACAGGTTGGATACGAACGAGACGCCGATGCAGACCGCAGTGATCAGGGCAGCGGCGACGAGGCTGAAGAGGAACTGCTTCGTCGTGGCCTTCCAACGACGTTCGGTGGGGTTGTCCCCATAGAGCAGTGCGTCCGTGACCCGGTTTCGGCGGACGGCGACCGACTCGATGAGTTGGCTGTCGAATTCTGTCGCCACGTGGTCCTCCCAGTCGGCTGCATGGCTGTTGTGAGTCCATCATGTCAGGTGGATGGATGAAAAGTGTTCGATCTGGCCGGGGATGGGGAGTTCTCCCCATGCCGGACGCTTGACCGCGTTTGGCGCAGTGGCGTTAGCTGGATATCAGCACGGGGGATACGGGAAATACGGTTCCCACATCGACGAAAGGAAGAGCACATGGGCTTCAAGGGAAAGATGGACACTAACGCCATTGGGGACGCGGCGGAGCAGGCGAGCGGTTCGGGTGACGAACTGGTGCGTTTGGTCGAGGAACTGGTCGACGGTGTGGAGGATCTGCGTACGACTTTCACAGGTGCCGGCGGTGTTTCCTACCAGAACTTCATGGTGGAGGCGCAGCGGGTCCAGGGCGACCTGATCACCGCGCTGAGCGGTATTTCGCAGGGCCAGGCCCAGTCGGCGAAGGAATACATCACCATGGACGACACCATGGAATCGGGCGGCAAGAAGGCCGAGGGTGTCGCAGCGGGCGCCAAGGGCTCGGGTTTCAAGTTCGGCGCACAGTAGCGCTTTTCGGGGACCTCGCCACGGACGAGTCCCCACCGCGCGATAGCGCACCACACCACGACTGGCCTCCTGGGCCCCACGGAAGGATTTGAAAATGGGAAAAAACGACGACGTCATTGGATTCGACAGCGATCACGCCTCGCGTATCGAGGGTGACATCATCCGTATTGCAGGCCGCATCGAGAGCATCATCGGGGATCGCGAAACCCAGGTGAAGTTCGTCAAGGACAACTGGGATGACAACAACGCCGGCGATACCTACTCCAGCGTGGAGAAGGATTGGAAGGACGCCGCCGACGAGACGCTGCAGCTCGTGCACGATGCCCGCAGGCTCCTGGGCGACAACTCCGTCACCGCCACCGATGCCAGCGGCAAGGTCGTCGGCATCTGGTCCTGATCTCCTGATCGCGGGATACGTCGACGGCGGTCCGCGCGACCGCTAAAGGGGCGGATGACCACCATGGCCATCCGCCCCTTTCGTGTGTTCGCACCCACAGGAATGCGCCGTGCGCTCGCCGTGCAATTAGACTAGGTGGCTGTGCGTTAATTCCCGTTCGGGTGGCGCACCCCGTGGAGTTCCGCCGAAAGGATTACCAGTGTCCAACCCAGCTGCAGACCGACCGCTGCGCGTCGCCATCATCGGAGCCGGCCCAGCTGGTGTGTATGCCGCGGACATCCTGACCAAGGCCGAGCGCGAGTTCGAGGTCAGCATCGACCTGTTCGACGGCTACCCGGCGCCCTATGGGTTGATCCGCTACGGCGTGGCCCCGGACCACCCGCGTATCAAGGGCATCGTCAAGGCGCTGCACAAGGTCCTGGACCGTGGCGACATCCGCTTCCTGGGAAACATCACCTACGGCCGCGACATCACCCTGGGCGACATCCGCGATATGTATGACGCGGTCATCTTCGCCACCGGCGCGATCAAGGACGCCGACCTCGCCATCCCGGGCATGGACCTGGACGGTTCCTACGGGGCTGCGGACTTTGTTTCCTGGTACGACGGGCACCCCGATGTGCCGCGCGAATGGCCGCTTCAGGCGAAGGAAATCGCCGTCATCGGCAACGGCAACGTCGCCCTGGACGTCGCCCGGGTGCTCTCCAAGCACGCCGATGACCTCCTGGTCACCGAAATCCCCGACAACGTCCATGCCGGTCTTGCCGCCTCGCCGGTCACGGACGTGCACATCTTCGGCCGTCGCGGCCCGGCCCAGGTGAAGTTCACCCCCTTGGAATTGCGCGAGCTCAGCCACTCCCGCGACGTGGACATCGTGCTCTACCCGGAGGACTTCGAATTCGACGAGGCCTCGGACGAGACGATCAAGACCAACAACCAGGCCAAGACCATGGTCAATACCCTGACCAACTGGCTCGTGGAGCAGGAGGACCGTGAGGAGCAGGAGGAGGCCGGAAAGCGCACCCCCGCCTCGCGTCGTCTCCACCTGCACTTCCTGCACACCCCCGTGGAAATCACCGGCACCGACGGGGCCGTGGACGGGATCCGTTTCGAACGCCAGGAGCTCGACGGGACCGGGAATGTGCGCGGCACCGGCGAACTGGTGGACTACCCGGTGCAGGCCGTCTACCGGGCCATCGGCTACTTCGGTTCCGAACTCGCCGAGGTCGGGTTCGATCCACGCCGCGGTGTCATCCCCAATGATGGCGGACGTGTGCTCGACGACGAGGGCAAGCATGTGCCGGGGTTGTACGCCACCGGATGGATCAAGCGCGGCCCCGTGGGCCTCATCGGACACACCAAGGGCGATGCCCTCGAGACCATCGGGAACCTGCTCGAAGACCGGTTGGAACTCCCCGCCGCTGCCCACCCCGATGAACAGGCCATCCTCGACCTGTTGAACGAACGGGGGGTCGCCTACACAACCTGGGAAGGCTGGATCGCCCTGGACGCCCACGAGCGCGCTCTCGGGGAAGCTGCAGGCACGATCCAGACCGCCGCCGGTGAGATCACGCGCGAACGCATCAAGGTCGTCGAACGCGAGGACATGGTTAAGATTTCCCAGCAGTAGCTCCCGGAAACACCA
>NZ_BAAAIV010000004.1:222912-238433 GCF_039526245.1 Arthrobacter rhombi | reverse complement strand
CCCTCGTGGGGAAGCCGGGCCGCTGCGTTTTCACCGGCGCCAGCCGGCAGGCTGGAGGCTAGGCCTTGCCGGCCATCTCGGAGGCTCCGTCGGTGGTGCCCTGGGCGTTGGCGGCGTAGCCGTCACGCAGGATCTGACCGAGGTTCTCGTCGACGTTCGTCCAGTACTGGAAGAAGCGCTCGCGGATGTCATCGCGGGTGATGCCCCCGGCCTGTCCGAGCAGGTTCTGGTGGAACCGCTCCTTGGACTCGGCGCTGAAGACCTCTCGGTACAGCGTTCCGGCCTGGCCGAAGTCGCTGTCCTCGCTGCGCAGGGTCTGCGCGGCGCGGACCAGCTCGCCGTCCGTCTCCCAGCTGCCCTCGCCGGCCCGAGCCGGCTCGGCTGCCGGTCCACCGTAGGAGTTCGGGGTGTAGACCCGTGCATCGGTGTCGTTGAAGTGGTACTGCATGCTGCCCTCGTGCATGTACGTCGTCACGTGGGAGGCGTGCGGCTGGTTGACCGGCAACTGGTTGTAGTTGGTGCCGATGCGGTTGCGCTGGGCATCCGGGTAGGAGAAGACGCGGGCCATCAGCATCTTGTCGGGGCTGATGTCCACGCCCGGGACCAGGTTCGACGGCGAGAACGCAGCCTGCTCAATCTCCGCGAAGAAGTTCTTCGGGTTGCGGTTCAGCGTGAAGTGGCCGACCGGGATCAACGGGTAATCCGCGTGCGGCCACACCTTGGTGATGTCGAACGGGTTGAAACGGTAGGTCTTGGCATCCTCGTACGGCATGACCTGGACGAACACGTCCCAGGTCGGGAAGTTGCCGGCCTCGATGTTCTCGTACAGGTCGCGACGGTAGTAGTCGGCGTCGGAGCCCGCGAGCTTCTCTGCCTCGTCGTTCTCCATGTTGTGCACGCCCTGGCGGGACTTGAAGTGGTACTGCACCCAGAAGCGCTCGCCCTCGGCGTTGATCCACTGGTAGGTGTGCGAGCCGTAGCCGTTCATCTCACGCCACGAGGTCGGCAGCCCACGGTCGCCCATGACGTAGGTGACCTGGTGTGCGGACTCGGGGGAGAGGGTCCAGAAGTCCCACTGCATGTCGGCGTCGCGCAGGGCGGATCCGCCCAGGCGCTTCTGCGAGTGGATGAAGTCCGGGAACTTGATGCCATCGCGGATGAAGAAGACCGGGGTGTTGTTGCCGACGATGTCGTAGTTGCCCTCGGTGGTGTAGAAACGCAGTGCGAAACCGCGCACGTCGCGCCAGGTGTCGGGGGAGCCCTGCTCGCCGGCGACCGAGGAGAAGCGCAGCAGCGTCTCGGACGTGGCGCCGGGCTGGAACACTGCGGCCCGGGTGTACTTCGACACGTCTTCGGTGACGGTGAACTCACCGAAGGCGCCGCCGCCCTTGGCGTGGGGGTTGCGCTCCGGGACACGTTCGCGGTTGAACGAGGCGAGCTTCTCGACCAGGTAGCGGTCGTGCAGCGCGGTGATGCCATCGGGGCCGGTGGTCAGCGAGTGTGCGTCGCTGGCGACGGGGGCACCGCTTTGCGTGGTGGTGAAGTTCTCAGTCAAGAAGGTCTCCTTCTGGATGGTGATTTGCTGGGTCGGTGGCTGGGTGGATCTCAGGCGACGCGTCCGCGGGCCGGGGCCCGGGAAGCATCGGACTCGGCGGCCTGCGCCGCCTCACGGCATGTGGCGCACACCCCCTGGTAGACCACGTCGGCAACCTGGATGCTCATGCCGTGCGAGTCGGAAGGTGTCAGGCAGGGTGCGTGTCCAACTGCGCACTCCACGTCTTCGATCCGGCCGCATGACATGCACACCGCATGGTGATGGTTGTCGTCCACGCGCGTCTCGTGCAGAGCCGCGGAGCCGGGCGGGGTGAACCGCCGCAGCATCCCCAACGCCGTGAGGTCATTGAGCACGTTGTAGACGGATTGCATGGACATCTCCGGCAACTCATCGCGCACCCCGGACACCACAGTATCGGCGGAGGAGTGCGGATGCGCCTCCAGGAAGCTCAGCACGCCCAAGCGCTGACGCGTGACGCGCAGCCCGTGGTCGTGCAATTGCCTCGTGTAATCCATGTCTCCCATTCAACGCGTTATTTTGATGAAGTCAAGATAGGGAACGCTAACTTCATGGCTGGCTGAACGGTCAACGACCGGTTCCCCCGGGCTCTGAAGGCAGCGGTGGCGCACGGCTAGAATCATGCGGTGCCCAGACTCCTTGCCGACCTCACGCCGTTGCGCGTCAGTCCTGCCTTCCGCAGGCTGTGGCTCGGCAATGCGCTGTCGGCCGTCGGCAGCCAGCTCACGCTCATCGCCGTCAGCTTGGAGGTCTACCAGCTGACGTCCTCGAGTTTCCACGTCGGCCTGCTCGGCCTTTTTGCGCTGGTGCCGCTGGTTGTCACGGGACTCTACGGTGGGGCGGTCGCCGATGCGTATGACCGACGCAAGGTCGCTCTGGGTTCGGCCGTGGTCCTGTGGTGCGTGACGGCGGCCATCGCCGCCCAGGCCTGGTTGCAGCTGGACAATGTGTGGCTGCTCTACGGCCTGATCGCCGTGCATTCCGGGGCCACCGGGATCAACCAGCCCACCCGGGGTGCCATCATCCCCGCCCTGCTGGGTGCCAAGCTGTTGCCCGCGGCCAACTCGTTGAACATGGTCACGTTCGGCATCGCGATGATGATCGGCCCCCTGCTGGGCGGGGTACTGGTAGCCCAGGTGGGCTACTCCTGGACCTACACCATCGACGTCGTGACCTATTTGGCGGCAGTGGTCTCCGTCTACCTCCTGCCCTCCCTGCCGCCGACCGGCGGGGTATCGAGGGCGGGTTTCACATCGGTGGTCGAGGGCTTCGGCTTCCTGGCCGGCCAGCCGAACCTGCGCATGACCTTCCTGATCGACCTGACGGCCATGATCCTCGCTGCTCCCCGTGCCCTGCTGCCCGCCATCGGTGCCGTGTTGATCGGTGGCGGGGCAACCACCGTGGGGATCCTGCTGGGGGCCACCGCCCTCGGGGCGTTCCTGACGGGCTTGTTCTCGGGCCCGCTGGGGTCGATCCAGCGCCAGGGGATTGCCGTCTACTGGTCAGTTGCCGCGTGGGGGATCAGCATCGCAGCGTTTGGCGCCGTCGTCCTCGGTGCGGTCCGGGCGGGACCGGCCCCCGCAGATGGCAGTTCCTCCGGATGGATCTGGGCCGCTGCCGCGTGCATGGCGGCCGCCGGAATCTCCGACGCCGTCAGTTCCGTCTTCCGGACCACGATCCTGCAGACGGCGACACCTGACCACCTCCGCGGCCGCCTGCAAGGCGTGTTCATCGTCGTCGTCGCCGGCGGCCCGCGCGTGGGCGAACTGTTCTCCGGAACGTTGGCCGGCGGAGTCGGCGAGGGATGGACCCTGCTCGCCGGCGGCCTGGCCTGCGTGGTGGTGGCCACGCTGCTGATGCGACTGACCCCGGGCTTCCTGCGCTACGACGCGCGGAATCCGGTGCCCTAGACTTTGGGGAACCGGCGGAACGGCATCCTGGCGCCGATGTGATCCGGAGCGCATCCGGAACATCATCAAGGCGCGAGTCGTTATGCAGGGAACCCACCGTTAACGCGGAGGGACGGAGCACTACTAAGGAGCAAAACCCGGTGCACAACCATTTCAACGGTCTCAAAACGGCTGCCCTGCTCGGGGGCATGTTCGCCCTGCTGCTGGCCATCGGATCGCTGATCGCCTCCGGAACCGGCAACTCGGCCTTCATCTGGATCTTTGCGCTGATCGGCCTCGGCACGACGGCCTACGGCTACTGGAACAGCGACAAGATCGCCATCCGGTCCATGCAGGCCTACCCGGTGACCGAACAGGAACAGCCTGCCATGTACCGCATCGTCGGCCAGCTCTGCATCAGCGCCGGCCAGCCGATGCCGCGCCTCTACGTCTCTCCCACCGCCGCACCGAACGCCTTCGCCACCGGACGCAACCCGCAAAACGCGGCAGTCTGCTGCACGGAGGGCATCCTGAACCTGCTGGATGAACGCGAACTCCGGGGAGTCCTGGGCCACGAGCTCATGCACGTCTACAACCGCGACATCCTCACCTCATCAGTGGCCGCCGCGGTGGCCGGCGTGGTGACCTCCGTAGCCCAGTTCATGCTCTTCTTCGGTGGTGGCGACCGCCGCAACGCCAACCCGTTGGCCATGATCGCCACCGCGTTGCTGGCGCCGCTTGCTGCCTCGCTGATCCAGATGGCCATCAGCCGGACCCGCGAATACGACGCGGACGAGGACGGCGCCACGCTGACCAACGACCCGCTGGCCCTGGCATCCGCCCTGCGCAAACTCGAGACCGGCGTCCAGCGGGCGCCGCTTCCCGAGGAACAGCGCCTGGTCAACACCTCCCACCTGATGATCGCCAACCCCTTCCTGGGTGGAGCGAAGAAACTCTTTTCCACCCACCCGCCCATGGACGATCGCATCGCCCGGTTGGAGAAGATGGCCGGCCGGCCCCTGGGCTGACCGGAACCACAGGACCAGGAAGACAGCCCATCCCCGCACGCGGGGGTCCAGAAGGCCGGCTCGTGCCGCCACCGCCTGCAGGCGGGCCGGCGCACGGGCCGGCCTTCATGCTGCGTGACGTAACGCGACGTCCATTTGGCCATTGCGCAAGACGGGCGTAACCTCAGCAAGCAAGGTAAGCCTTGCCTCCACCCGCCCGTCACACGGAAGCCCACCATGATCGCGAATTTCCTGATCGGCCTGCGCGAAGGACTCGAAGCCGTTCTCGTCGTCGTCCTCCTGCTTGCCTACCTACGCAAAACCGGCCGCCAGCAGCTGGTTCCGCGCATCATGATGGGCGTGGCGGTGGCCGTGCTCGTCTCCCTCGGATTCGGCGCACTGCTGACCTTCGGGCCGCGCGGCCTGACCTTCGAGGCGCAGGAGGCCATCGGCGGCACGTTGTCCGTCATCGCTGTCGGCTTCGTGACCTGGATGATCTTCTGGATGGCCCGCACCTCCCGCTCCCTGGCCAGCAACCTGCACCACAAGGTCGATGCCGCCGCCGAGGGAAGCGCCTGGGTGCTCGTGGTCGTCGCCGCCCTGTCGGTGGGCCGCGAGGGGCTGGAAACAGCCCTGTTCATCTGGGCAGCTGCCCGTGCCACGGGCGAGACCTGGCAGCCCATCGTCGGCGCGGCCGCCGGCCTGGCCATCGCCGTCGCCCTGGGTGCGCTGATCCACCGAGGCGCCATCCGGGTCAACCTCTCCGCCTTCTTCACCTGGACGGCAGCCGCACTGATCATCGTCGCGGCAGGCGTGCTGGCCTACGGTGTCCACGACCTCCAGGAAGCCCGCTTCCTGCCCGGGCTGAACCACCTCGCCTTCGACGTCTCGGCAGCCATCCCGCCCTCGAGCTGGTACGGCACCCTGCTCAAGGGCGTCTTCAACTTCTCCCCGGCGACCACCTGGCTCCAGGCCATCGTGTGGACGGCCTACGTCATCCCCGTGTCCTACTTCTACGTCCGCGGACTGCGCAGCCGGGCGACCCCCGCGCGCGGCATCCGTGTCGCAGCCAACGCCTGACCCCTTCCCACCCACGCACCGATCCACCCCCGAGGAACCCCCATGACCCGATACCGCCCGCTGACCGCCGTCGCGGCCCTCGCCGTGGCCTCGCTGGCCCTGGCCGGCTGCACCGACAACACCGGCGCCGACGCCGCTTCCGACGGAACCGTCAGTGTCACCAGCACCGCCGATGCGTGCACCGTCAGCACCGACACCGCACCGGGCGGGACCATGAAGTTCTCGGTGAAGAACGACGGCGACCAGGTCACCGAGTTCTACCTGCTGGCCGAGGACGGCCTGCGCATCATCGCCGAAGTCGAGAACATCGGCCCCGGTCTGAGCCGCGACCTGGTCGCCACCGTCCCCGAAGGCAAGTACCTGACCTCCTGCAAACCCGGGATGGTCGGCGACGGCATCCGGTCCGCCTTCACCGTGACCGCCCCGCCAGCCGGCGAAACCGTCAGCGCCGACCGTGCCGCCCTGCAGAAGACGGCCACGACCCAGTACGCCAGCTACGTCAAGGACCAGTCCGAGCAGCTCCTGGCCGGAACCCGGAAATTCGCTGCGGCCTACGCGGCGGGGGACCAGGCGCAGGCGAAGGACCTCTATGCCTCCACGCGCATGCACTGGGAACGCATCGAACCCGTGGCCGAATCCTTTGGCGACCTGGACCCCATCCTCGACGCCCGCGAAGCCGACCTCGAAGACGGGCAGAAGTGGACGGGCTGGCACCGGGCCGAGAAGGACCTGTGGCCGCCGAAGAGCGGATACCAGCAGCTCAGCGGCCGGCAGCGCACCGCCCTGGCCGACCAGCTGGTGGCCAACACCGAGGACCTCACCCAGCGCACGAAGTCCGTCGAGTTCTCCGCCGACAAGCTCGCCAACGGCGCCAAGGCCCTGTTGGACGAGGTCGCCAGCGGCAAGGTCACCGGCGAGGAGGAGATCTGGTCACACACCGACCTCTGGGACTTCCAGGCCAACGTCGAGGGCGCGCGCATCGCCTATGAGGACCTCCGCCCGCTGCTGACGGGGAGCGACAAGGACCTCGACGCCAGCCTGAAGAAGAACTTCTCCCAGCTGCAGGACCAGCTGGACCAGTACAAGAAGGGTGACGGGTTCGTCTCCTACACTGACCTCAGCAAGTCCCAGGTCCGCGAACTCAGTGCCGGGGTGGACTCCCTGGCCGAGCCGCTGTCCCGGCTGACTGCCGCCGTCGTGAAGTGACCATGGATCCACAGCACGACGACGGAACCTCCTCCGCGCAGCCGGCTCCACGGCGCACGGGGCTGAGCCGTAGGTCCCTGTTCACCGTCGCGGGCATCGGCGGTGTGGTCGGCGTCGCCGCAGGGGCTGCTGGGGCAGAGGCCCTGGACCGCCGCGCCGCAGCGCAACCGGTCAACGACGTGGTGCCCTTCCGTGCTGAGCACCAGGCAGGGATCGACACCGCGGCGCAGGACAGGATGCACACCGCGGCCTTCGACGTCACGGCCCCGGACCGCGAGTCGCTGATCGCGCTGCTGAAGGACTGGACGGCGGCCATCGAGCAGATGACTGCCGGCCAACCAGTGGGAGGACCCGACGGCGCAACGGGCGGGGTGTACGAGGCACCGCCGGAGGACACCGGCGAGGCCCTGGGACTCTCGGCCAGCCACCTGACGGTCACCGTCGGCTTCGGCAGGACACTGTTCACGCGGGACGGGAAGGGCCGGTTCGGGATCGCCGACCGCCTGCCCGAAGCGCTGATCGAGCTGCCGCACTTCCCCGCAGACGCGTTGGAGGAGGCCCGCAGCGGTGGGGACCTGGTGGTGCAGGCCTGCGCCGATGACCCGCAGGTCGCCGTCCATGCCATCCGCAACCTGGCCCGGATCGCCTTTGGGCGGGCCACGGTCAGGTGGAGTCAGATCGGTTTCGGGCGCACCTCGTCGACCTCCCGGGACCAGGCCACCCCGCGCAACCTGTTCGGCTTCAAGGACGGGACGGCGAACATCAAATCCGAGGATTCCGACGTGCTCGCCCAGCACGTCTGGGTCTCCGGGGCCACCGGGAACGCCGCGTGGATGAACGCCGGGACCTACATGGTCGTCCGCAGGATCCGGATGCACATCGAGACCTGGGACCGCACCTCGTTGCGCGAACAGGAACAGGACATCGGCCGGACCAAACGCGATGGTGCACCGCTGTCCGGCGGCAGTGAATTCACCGAACCCGATCTGGCAATGCGGGGCACCGCGGGGCCGCTGATCCCCGCCGATTCGCACGTCGCGCTGGCCCATCCGAGCCGCAACAAGGGAGTGCAGATGCTGCGCCGGGGTTTCAACTACACGGACGGATCCGATGGGTTGGGCCGGCTGGATGCCGGGCTGTTCTTCATCGCCTTCGTGGTCGATCCCCGGACCCATTACGTCCCCATGCAGACGGCCATGGCCAAACACGACCTGCTGGCCGAGTACCTCAGGCACACCGGCTCCGGCCTGTTCGCCGTGCCGCCGGGGCTGCCAGCATCCGGTGGTTACCTCGGCCAGCCCCTCTTCGAGGGCTGAGCCCAGCGCCGCCGCTGACGGGTCGTTGCCCGACGCCAGAACGCCGCGTCCCCGAGGGGAGCGCGGCGTTCTGGCGTCGGTGGATCAGCGGATCAGCGGATCAGCGCATGTTCACGAACTGCAGGTCTGCTTCGTCGAACTTCCGGAGCAGCTCCATGGTCGCCTGCAGGTCATCGCGTGACTTGGAGGAAACGCGCAGCTCGTCACCCTGGATGGTGGACTTCACGCCCTTGGGAGCCTCGTCCCGGACGAGCTTGTTGATCTTCTTCGCCACGTCCTGGGCAATGCCCTCCTTGATGGAGGCCTCGATGCGGTACTCCTTGCCGGAGGCGAACGGCTCGCCGGCGTCCAGGGACTTCAGCGAGATCTTGCGCTTGACCAGCTTCGACTGGAAGATGTCCAGGACCGCTTTGACGCGCTCCTCCGAGTTGGCCTTCATCAGGATGTTGTCGCCGCTGAAGTCGATCTCGGCGCCGACTCCCTTGAAGTCGTATCGCTGGGCGATTTCCTTCTGGGCCTGGTTCAGGGCATTCGAGACTTCCTGGCTGTCGACCTTGCTCACGACATCGAACGTGGATTCGCTGGCCACGGGTCCTCCTCGGATAGGTTGCTGTTTGTCCACCAGCCTATCTGCACCCCGGCATGCGGGCACGTCTGGCCGGGTGAGGTGGCCCGGCAACACGGGCCACCTGGCCGTTCGAACCGCCGATTCGATTCCTGGCCAAAACTTCGGTAAAGTTTCTACTCGTTCCACGCGGAACGTTCGGCAGATTACCCGAGCGGCCAAAGGGGGCTGACTGTAAATCAGCTGGCATTGCCTTCACTGGTTCGAATCCAGTATCTGCCACACCCGGTCCCGGCCAGGACCAACAAGAACCCCGGACCCCACGGTCCGGGGTTTTTGCGTGTCCGCTCGGCGATTCAGGCTGCCAATTCATTGCCGACCTGGCGGACATAGACATCCCACAGGATCAGGTGCGCCCCGCGCGAGGCATTCATGACGGCGTCGTAATGGGCCCACTGCCACGCGGTGGCCCCGTTCGAATCCGGGGGAGCGTCCGGGCAATCGCCGGGGGTGCGCCATCCAGCACCCGTCCAGATCGCCTGGATCTGGCCGGCACTGGTGGCGGCGGACGAGGCATCGTCCAACGGGCGCGGCAACCGCATGCGCCGTTGGATGCGCGGGGCCTCGCCCACGGCAAAGAGTTCGGAGGCCGACACCTCCATCACGTTCGGCAACAGGCGCTGGTAGGCGTCGGCCAGGTCAAGGCTCATCCGGATCGACTCCCGCAGGAGCTCGCCCTCGATCACGAACAACAAGGTGCAGCGCGGCATGTTGGTCCTCCTCATCGGTGCCGAAGGTGCGTGTGCCGAGCCTAGGCCGATCCCGCGGGGGCGCGACAGGGGCTCCCGAGGGCTGTGGACAACTGCCCCTGGGGGCAGCCGACAGGAGACATGAAGCGGATCGGGCGGTTACCGTGGAGGCATGGCTACCATCGACATCACCGAAGACCAGTTCCAGCAGACCATCGAGGGCAACGACATCGTCTTCGTTGACTTCTGGGCATCCTGGTGCGGGCCCTGCAAGCAGTTCGCCCCCGTGTACGCCCAGGCTGCCGACAAGCATGCCGACATCGCCTTCGCCAAGGTGGACACCGAGGCGGAGCAGGGCCTGGCCGCCGCTGCGGGGATCACTTCCATCCCGACCCTGATGGCCTTCCGGGACCGCGTGCTGGTCTTTTCCCAGCCGGGGGCCATCGGCGCCGCACAGTTCGACGACCTGATCGAGGCCGTGAAGGGGATCGACATGCAGGAAGTCCACGCCCAGCTCGCGGAGCAGTCCACCGGCCAGTAGCCGGGGCGAGGGGACTCCCAGCCGGGAGCAGCGGCGGCCCTGCGGCTGGTATGTTGTGGATCACATACGAGTCCCCGAGCCGTGAGAGGTGCAGTTGATGTCCCCAGTAGACGACGTGGCCACTGTCGAGTCCTATACGCACGGGGGCAATGACCCCGGCGTCCTGACGGAGACCATCGGCGCGAACTTCCGGGCCACGGCGGCCCGCTTCCCGGACAGCGAGGCACTGATCGAGGCGGCGACCGGCCGGAGGTGGACCTATGCGGAACTGGACAGCATCACGGATGAGGTCGCCCGGGCCCTGATCGGCGTCGGTGTGGCACCCGGTGACCGGATGGGGATCTGGAGCCCCAACTGCGCCGAGTGGACGATCCTGCAGTACGCCACCGCCAAGGCGGGGATCATCTTGGTCAACGTGAACCCGGCCTACCGCCTCGAGGAGCTCTCCTTCGTGGCCGCACAGTGCGGGATGCGGGCACTGGCCGTGGCACCCTCGGATGCGCAGAGTGACTTCACGGGCATGGCGCGCACCGTCGCCGCCCAGGACAACGAGCTGCGCGAGCTGATCCATTTGCCGGCCCCCGCTGTCGAGACCGCAAGCCAGGTCCCTGCGGCGCAGGGGCAGGTCCGCGAATTCGACTGGGACTCCCTGCTCGGCCAGGCGGCTGGCGTCCCGGCATCCCGGCTGGAGGAGGTCCTGGCGTCCCTGGATACCCACGACGCCATCAACCTGCAATACACCTCCGGCACCACCGGCTTCCCCAAGGGCGCCACGCTGAGCCACCACAACATCCTGAACAACGGCTTCCACATCGCCGAGATGCTCTCCTATACCGAACGGGACCGGGTGGTGCTGCCCGTGCCGTTCTTCCACTGCTTCGGCATGGTCATCGGCAACCTGGCGGCGCTCTCGCATGGGGCGGCCACCATTCTCCCCGGGCGCTCCTTCAAACCGGCCGAGGCCCTGCAGGCGGTGCAGGAATACCGGGGGACGAGCCTGTACGGGGTGCCGACGATGTTCATCGCCGAGCTGGCCCTGCCCGATTTCGCGGACTACGACCTCTCCACGCTGCGTACCGGGGTGATGGCCGGATCCACCTGCCCCGTGGAGGTCATGGAACGGGTGATCGCCGAGATGAACATGGGCGAAGTGGCGATCTGCTACGGCATGACCGAAACCTCGCCCGTCTCCACCATGACCCGGACCGACGACTCGCTGGACCGCCGCACCCAGACGGTGGGGCGCACCATGCCGCAACTCGAATCCAAGGTCGTGGACCCGGGGGACGGGACCATCGTGGCCCGCGGGGAGATCGGGGAGCTGTGCACGCGCGGGTACGCCGTCATGAAGGGGTACTGGAACGAACCGGAGAAGACCGCCGCGGCCATCGACGCCGACGGCTGGATGCACACCGGGGACCTGGCCTCCATGGACCAGGATGGCTACGTCAGGGTCGAGGGGCGGATCAAGGACCTGATCATCCGCGGCGGGGAGAACGTCTCGCCGCGGGAGATCGAGGAGTTCCTCTACCGCCACCCCGACATCCAGGACGTGCAGGTCATCGGTGTCCCCGACGAGAAGTACGGGGAGGAGATCATGGCCTGCATCATCCTCAACGACGGCGCCGCCGAGATGACGCTGGAAACGGTGCGGGAATTCTGCGTCGGTCGGATCGCCCACTACAAGATCCCCCGCCATGTCCAGATCCGCAGCAGCTTCCCCATGACCATTTCCGGGAAGGTCCGCAAGGTGGAGATGCGCGAGGAGGCAGTGCGGCTCGTCACCGGCCACTGAACCGGCGGGTCACCGGCCGCGGTGGTCCAGGGGAGCCAGCCGCGGGCCGAACGAGGGTTTGCGGAACCCGGTCAGCCCGATGAGCCGCACCACCCGCTGGCGGTGCCCGGCATAGGGGGCCAGCAGCTCGAGCATCCCGGCGTCATCGGTCGCCCGACCGGTGAGGGCGTGGCCGATGTAGGCGGCCAGATGGAAGTCCCCGACGGAGACGGCATCCGGGTGGCCGTGCGTGCGCTGCAGGGTTTCGGCAGCGGTCCACGGGCCGATGCCCGGGATCGACTGCAGCTTGCGGCCCGGATCCTGCTCCCGGGCCAGCGCGCCGAGCCGGTTGATCCCGGAGGCGGCCTCCGCGGCACGCAACACGGTACGACGACGGGAGTCATCCACGCGTGCTGCATGCCAGTCCCAGCCGCCGATCCGCCGCAACTGGTGCGGCCCCGGGGCGATGGACATCCGCGCCGGTGCCGGCCCCGGGGCCGGTTCACCGAACCGCGACGCCAGGTACCGCCAGGCGTGGCGGGCCTCGATGGTGGTGACCTTCTGCTCCAGGATGACCGGGACCAGCGCGTCGAAGACCCTCCCGGTGGAGGGCAGCCGGAGACCCGGATTCCGCCGTCGTGCCTCGGAGATCCAGGCGGGCAGCGACTCCCGCGGGCCGGAATCGAACCCGGTCCAGTCGTCACGGGCGCCCAACAGCGCGGGGGCGGAGGCGATCGCCGACGCGGCACCGGGACCCCACGCCCGCACGTGCACCGTGGGCCCGGCAGCTTCCGGGCCCCCGGCGAGGGAGGCGGCCACCGGGGTGAGCGTGGCCAGCAGGGTGGCCGGGCCCCCGTCGGCGGCGAAACACAGCCAGGCCCGGTCGGCACCGACGCGCGTGCACGGGTCGTGGGTTCCGCGCTGCAGCACGCCCAACGTCGCCCGCAGGTCGAAGCCTCGCGGAGCGGCCCATTGCGCCTGGGCGTCCGGCGCGTCCACGGGCCCGGTGGGCCGCAGCAGATCCGCGCCCGCCAGGGGTGCGTTGCGCGGGGAGGAGGTCATCCCCCGATGATCCCACCTGGCACCGACACCGCGCACCTGCCACCGCGCCCACCGCTTCTGCCCGCGGGTGCCCGAGGATGACTTCCGGTTGCGTCCGACCGGGTTCGGCGCGCTCGGCGGCGGTAGAGTCGACCCCATGAAATACGCTGAATCCGTCCTTGAACTCATCGGCAACACCCCGCTGGTCAGGCTCACGAAGGTCACCGAGGGCGTCCGCGCCACCATCCTGGTGAAGCTCGAGTACCTGAACCCCGGAGGGTCCATCAAGGACCGCATCGCGCTGAAGATGATCGAGGAGGCGGAGAAGGCCGGCGATCTGCAGCCCGGAGGCACCGTCGTGGAACCGACGTCCGGCAACACCGGAGTGGGCCTGGCCCTGGTGGCCCAGGCCAAGGGCTACCAGACGATCTTCGTCACCCCGGACAAGGTCGGCGAGGAAAAACGCGATGTGCTGCGCGCCTACGGTGCCGAGGTCGTCGTCACCGCCACCTCGGTCGCCCCCGATTCCCCCGAGTCCTACTACGGGGTCTCCGACCGGCTGGTCCGCGAGATCCCCGGAGCCTACAAGCCCGACCAGTTCAACAACCCCGCGGCACCGGACAGCCACTACGAGTCCACCGGCCCCGAGATCTGGAACGACACCGACGGAAAACTGACCCATGTGGTCATCGGTGCCGGCACCGGCGGCACCATCACGGGCACCGGACGCTACCTCAAGGAGGTCTCGGCGGACCGCGCTTCCGGGCCGGTCAAGGTCATCGGCGCCGACCCCGACGGTTCCGTCTACTCCGGTGGCACCGGGCGCCCCTACTTCGTCGAGGGGGTCGGCGAGGACATGTGGCCGGGCAACTACGACCCGGCGGTCCCCGATGAGGTCATCGCGGTCACGGACGCCGAATCGTTCGCCATGACCCGCCGGCTCGCCCGCGAGGAGGGCCTGCTCGTCGGAGGTTCCTCCGGCATGGCGGTGGTCGCCGCACTGCGCGCCGCGCAGGACCTGGACGAGGACGACGTCGTCGTGGTCATCCTGCCCGATGGCGGCCGGGGCTACCTGGGCAAGATCTTCAACGACAGCTGGATGCGGTCCTACGGCTTCATCGCCGAGGGCGACGAGGCCACCGTCGCCGACGTGCTGGCCGCCAAATCCGGTGGGCTGCCGGACCTGATCCACACCCACCCGGGGGACACCGTGCGCGATGTCATCGACATCATGAACGAATACGGCGTCTCGGCGCTCCCGGTCCTCTCCGCCGAGCCACCGGTCCGGCTGGGCGAGGTCGTCGGCTCCATCGACGAACGCACCCTGGCGGCACGCCTCTTCGCCGGGGACGCCGAACTCACCCAAGCCGTCGAAGGGCATGTGGGCGCGCCCCTGCCGTTGATCGGCGCCCAGGAATCCATCGCCGCGGCCCGCACCCGGCTGCAGGACGCCGAGGCCCTGCTGGTCACCCGCGACGGCGGCCCCGTCGGCGTGCTGACCCGCCACGACCTGCTGAACCACCTCACCCACTGACGCACCACCACCGAGCGAAAGGGAGACCCCCCATGAGCACCCCGGACAGCGGCTTCAACACCCGCGCCATCCATGCAGGACAGGCCTTCGAACCGAACACCGGCGCCGTCGTGCCGCCCGTGCACTTCTCCACCACCTACGCCCAGGACGGGATCGGCGGGCTGCGCAACGGCTACGAGTACGGCCGCGGCACCAACCCCACCCGCGACTCGCTGCAGGAACAGCTCGCAGCGGTGGAGAACGGCACCCACGCCTTCACCTTCGCCTCCGGCCTGGCCGCCGAGGACTCGCTGATCCGCGCCCTGATGCGCCCGGGCGACCACATCGTGCTCGGCAACGACGCCTACGGCGGCACCTACCGCCTCATCTCGCGGATCTTCGGCGACTGGGGCATCGGCAACACCCCGGTGGACATGGCCGATCCGCAGGCCCTCGCCGCCACGATCGCCGCGCAGCAGACGCGTCTGGTCTGGCTGGAGACCCCCTCGAACCCGATGATGAAGATCACCGACATCGCAGCGGTGGCCCAGGCAACGCACGACGCCGGGGCCCTCCTGGTCGTGGACAACACCTTCGCCACCCCCTACCTCCAGCAGCCGTTGGATCTGGGCGCCGACATCGTGGTGCACTCCACCACCAAGTACATTGGCGGGCACTCCGACGTGGTCGGCGGCGCAGTCATCGTCAAGGACGCCGAACTGGCCGAGAAGATCGGGTTCCTGCAGTTCGCCGCCGGCGCCGTCAATGGACCCATGGACGCGTTCCTGACCACCCGCGGGCTCAAGACCCTCGGCGTGCGCATGGACCGGCACTCGGAGAACGCGCAGCAGGTGGCCGAATGGCTGCAGCAGCGCCCCGAGGTCGAGAAGGTCCTCTACCCGGGCCTGCCGGACCACCCCGGACACGACTTGGCGAAGCGCCAGATGAAGCGCTTCGGCGGCATGGTCTCCGTCCAGTTCACCGGTGGGGAGGCGGCGGCCCGCACCATCGCCGAATCCACGCGGGTCTTCACGTTGGCCGAATCCCTTGGTGGCATCGAGTCGCTGATGAACTACCCCTCGGAGATGACCCACGCTTCGGTGAAGGGCACCGAGCTGGCCGTCCCGGAGAACCTGCTCCGGCTCTCCTGCGGCATCGAGGACGTCGCTGACCTGATTGCCGACCTCGAACAGGCCTTCACGAAGCTGTAGGCCGGACACCCGGGGCCACGACCCCTGCAGCACGACGAGGGACCCCGGTCCGCGCC
>NZ_BAAAIV010000004.1:177734-222885 GCF_039526245.1 Arthrobacter rhombi | reverse complement strand
CATGGCGCGGACCGGGGTCCCTGGTTTTTGCGGGCGGCTACAGGCCCAGCGTGGCGAACTTGGCGGCCCGGCGCTGGCGCCGCGCCCCGGCGGGCACCGCAGCGGCCACGGAGAGCTCGTACTCGATGGCCGCCGCCAGGTCGGCGCAGAACCCCCGGGGATCCACTGCCGCCTCGCGCACCTCGGGGACGATGTGGTCCACCAACCCGATCCGGTGCAGCGACGCCACGTTCACGCCCTGCTCGGCGGCCAGTTGCGGGGCGTGCGCGGCGTCCCGGTACACGATGGCGCTGGCACCCTCGGGCGGCAACGGGGACAGCCAGGCGTTCTCCGCGGCGATCACCCGGTCGGCGGGCAGCAGGGCCAACGCGCCGCCGCCGGAGCCCTGGCCCAACAGGACCGCGACGCTGGGGGCGGCCAACCCGATCAGGCTGTTCAGCGAGCGGGCGATCTCCCCGGCCAGGCCGCCTTCCTCGGCCTCGGGGGAGAGGTCGGCGCCGGCGGTGTCGATGACGGTCAGCAACGGCAGTTGCAGCTCCTCGGCCAGCTGCATGCCCCGGCGTGCCTCGCGTAGCGACCCGGGTCCCATCTCGGGTCCGCCATGCCGCGGCCGCTGGTGGCCCAACACGATGCAGGATTGCGTTCCGAACCGGGCCAGGGCCAGCCCCAGGCCGGGATCGTTCTCGCCCTGGCCGGTGCCGTTCAAGGGCAGGGCATCATCCGCCCCGGCGGCCAGGAGCCAGCGCAGGTCGGGACGGCGGGGGAGCCGGGAGATCTCGATCGACTCCCAGGCATCCCGCGTCCCGGGAACCGCGCCCACGCTGGCCGGAACCGGAAGGTTCCCCGCCGGCTGGGCGGGCAACAGGATCCGCAGGGCCCGGTCGATGATTTCCGGAAGATCCTCCGGAGGCACCACCGCGTCGATGAGTCCGCACCGGTAGAGGTTCTCTGCGGTCTGCACTCCCTCGGGGAAGGGGCGCCCGTACAGGGTTTCGTAGACGCGCGGCCCCAGGAACCCGAGCAGCGCCCCCGGTTCGGCCACGGTCATGTGCCCCAGCGAACCCCAGGAGGCCATGACGCCGCCGGTGGTCGGGTGGCGCAGGTAGACCAGATAGGGCAGCCCCTTTTCCTTGTGGCGGCGGACCGCGTCGGTGATCGCCACCATGGACAGGAAGGCGAGGGTGCCCTCCTGCATGCGGGTGCCTCCGGACGCGGGCCCGGCCAGCAGGGGGAGGCCCTCGGCGGTGGCCCGCTCGATGGCCTCGGTGATCCGCTGGGCCGCGGCCCGGCCGATCGAACCGGCCAGGAAGGTGAATTCCGAGACGATCACGGCCACCCGGCGGCCCCGGATCCGGCCTTCCCCGGTGACCACCGATTCATCATGGCCACTCTTCTGGCGGGCCGCTTCCAGCTCGGCGGAATACCGGGGTCCGGACTGAGGCTGTTCGGCGGGGGCGTCCCAGGAACGGAACGAGTCCTCATCCAGCACGATGTTCAACAGGGCAGTGGCCGTCAATCTCCGCGGGGCCGTGGTGGTCATGGTCATGCCCCGGTCCCCGCGGTGGCGCCCTGCCCGGCGGAGAGCCAGGACCTGATGGACTCCGCGTCGGCGTCGAGTCCGGGAGGCGCGGTGTGCGCGGTGCGGGTCCGCTCCTCGGCGGTCTCCGCGTCGAAGAAGCGCAACGGCGGGCCGGGCAGGGTGATGTTGCCGAGCACCGGGTGCTCCACCTCCAGCAGGAGTCCCTGGGATTTCACCTGGTCCCACGCATAGACCTCGTCCAGCGTCCTGACCTTGCCGGCGGGAACCCCCGCCTCGTTGAGCTTGTCCAGCAGGCTGGCCGGATCGTAGGCGCTGAAGGCGTCCTCGATGACGCCGATGAGCTTGTCCCGGTGCGCGACGCGGTCGGCGTTGGTGGCGAAGTCGGGATCGGTGGCGTCGATGCCGAAGGCGGCTGTCAGTGCCTTCCAGAGCTTGTCGCTGCCCACGCTGATCTGGACGTTGCCGCCCCGGCAGGCAAACAACCCGTACGGTGCGATCGAGGGGTGGTGGTTGCCCTGTGCCCGGGGGACTTCCCCGGCGACGGTGGCCCGGGTGCCCTGGAACGCGTGGACGCCGACCACGGAGGCCAGCAGCGAGGTGCGCACCACCTGGCCGCGTCCGGTCTTCTCGCGTTCGAGCAGGGCGGCCAGCACGCCGTACGCCCCGTACATGCCCGAGAGCAGGTCCGAGATGGGAACGCCCACGCGTTGCGGGTCATCGGGGCCGGAACCGGTCAACGACATCAGGCCGGCCTCGCCCTGGACGATCTGGTCGTAGCCGCTGCGCTTGGCCTCGGGTCCATCGTGGCCGAAGCCGGTGATGGACAGGATGACCAGCCGTGGGTTGATCCGCTGCAGCTCCTCCATCGAGAAACCCAGCCGGTCCAGGACCCCGGTCCTGAAATTCTCCAGCAGTGCATCGGAGCGTTCGATCAGGGAGGTGAGTGTGGCGCGACCGTCATCGGACTTCAGGTCCAGGGCGATGGATTCCTTGTTGCGGTTGCAGGAAAGGTAGTAGGTCGCCTGCCGGTCATCCTCGGGCCCCACGAAGGGCGGGCCCCAGCTGCGGGTGTCGTCACCGGTGCCAGGGGTCTCCACCTTGATGACACGGGCGCCGAGGTCGCCGAGCATCATGCCGGCGTGCGGGCCGGCCAGGGCCCGGGTCAGGTCAAGGACGGTGTATCCGGCCAAGGGGCCGGTGGAGGCGGACAGGGCCGGGGTCGATGCAGTCGTGGGGTTCACGAGGGCTCCTTTCGGGGCGGGGTAGAGCGGGGAAACAGGCCCGGGAGCGCCCTGGCAGGCGCTCCCGGGCGGAGGGATTCTGGTTCCTAGAGCCAGCCGGGCACGACGAGCGTCAACCAGGCCAGGACCGGGCCGACGACGACGACAATGCCACCGTAGGCCAGGATCTGCTTGTAGAACTTGTCGGTGTCCATCCCCTCGGGGGCATTGGCGAGGACCAGGGCTCCGTTGGTGGAGAACGGGGAGACGTCGACGATGGTCGAGGCGATGGCCAGGGCGCAGACGACACCGACGGCGCTGACCGCACCGGAATCCAGGAACGGGATGGCCAGCGGGATCAGGGCCGCCAGGATTGCCGTCGAGGAGGCGAAGGCGGAAACCACGGCACCGATGTAGCAGATCATCAACGCTGCCAGCAGCGGCATGCCCATCTGGGCGACACCGTCGGAGACGTAGGTGATGGTGCCGGCCTCTTCCAGGACCCCCACGAAGGTCAGCATGCCGCAGATCAGCAGCACGGTGGACCAGCTGATCTTGTTGACGGCACCCTTTTGCGCCTGCGGGGAGACCAGGGCCAGGACGACGGCGATGGTGATGGAGACGAACCCGACGTCGACACCGAAGCCCAGGGCGACGACGGCCAGGACGATGAGGCCGATGATGGTGGCGACCTGCGGGAAGGTGACGCGGCTGGACACTGCGCTGGAGGGGCCGTCGCCGGCGGGGTCGCGGGGCCCGTAGGTGCCGCTGCCGGCACCCTTGAAGTCGACACCTGCTGCGCGGGAACCGACGGAGGCTCCCATGCGGGCCTCGGAGACGCTTGCGGCGAATTCCGCCACGCGGCTGCCAGCCAGCTTCTTGCCGCCCAGGACGAAGAAGAGGACGACGGCGATGACGGTGTTGAAGATGAAGGAGCTGAGGAACAGCGCGGTGGGACTGAAATCGAAGCCGGTGTCGGCGATGAGCCCGTTGACGATCACGCCGTAGACGGCGATGGGGGAGAACCCGCCGGCCTGGGCACCGTGGACGATGAGCATGCCCATCATCAGCGGGTTGATCTTGTACCGGGCCGCGAAGCCCAGGCCGATGGGGGCCATGATGGCGACGGCTGCCGGGCCGAGGGCACCGACTGCGGTGATGACTGCGGTGATCGTGAACATCACCCAGGGGATCAGGGCGATCCGGTTGTCCACGAGTTTCACCGCCTTGCGGATCAGCAGGTCGATGGTCCCGTTGCCCTGGGCGATGGCGAACAGGTAGGTCACCCCGACCAATGTCAGGAACAGGCCGCCGGGGAACTGGGCGAGGATGTCCTTGGTGTCCATCCCCAGGAAGAGCGCGCCGAGGACAAAGGCACCGACGAAGGCGAGCGCACCCATGTTGATGGGTAGGACCGTGGCCAGCAGGAACATCACCGCCAACACGATGATGGAAAGTATCGGAGCAGACATATGGGGTTCCTCCAGGGGCTCGGTGCGATGTGTGCGGTAGGTCACTCTCAGTGGCCTAGCCTCCTAGACCCTCTGTCACTTTGTCAATAGGATGACGTGTGTAGGCTGAGGGCAACGAAGGGCAGGTGCACGATGCGGGACCCCGGAAAGACGACGACGTTGGGCAAGGTGGCGCGTCCGCGCCTCTACGAGCAGCTCATGGAGCAGATCCTCGGCTATGTCGAATCCGAACAGTTGGGCGCGGGCGACCGGCTCCCGGCCGAGCGTGACCTGGCCGATCAGCTGGGGGTCTCGCGGGCCACCCTGGCCCAGGCGCTGGTGGCCCTCGAGGTGCTCGGTGTCATCGATGTCCAGCACGGGACCGGGGCAGTGCTGGTGTACCGGCCGAGCATGGCTGCGCTGTTGCGCAAGCTGAGGGACCACCAGAACCGGTTGCCGGAAATCGTCGAGGCCCGCAGCACCCTGGAGGTCAAGCTGGCTTCGCTGGCCGCGGAACGGCGCACCGATGAGGACCTGGCGGCGATCGACGAGGCGCTGGAGGTGATGGCGGGGGAGATCGCCCGGGGGGACCGCGGGGTCCACGGCGACGAGCTGTTCCACCAGGCCATCACTGCGGCCGCCCATTCGGCGGTGCTGGCCCAGATGATGGGCTTCATCGGCGAGATGATCCTGGAGACCCGCATCGAATCCCTCGGCCAGCCCGGACGCCCCGAGGTCTCCCTCGCGGCGCATCGGGGCATCACCGAGGCCATCCGTGCCGGGGATCCGGACGCCGCGGCAGCGGCCATGGGCGGGCACATCGCCGTCGTCTCCGACGTGCCCCTGCTGCATTAGGCCACCGGCAGCTTCCGGTCCACGACGACGGGAAGGCGGGTATCGGCGTCGTACTCCATGACCTGGCGACCGCCGATGAACACGCGCAGGGCCCGCTGCATCACGTCCAGCGGATCGCCGGACCACAACACCAGGTCGGCGTCCTTGCCTGGTTCGATGGATCCGATGCGATGCTCGAGCCCGAGCACGCGCGCGGGGTTGATGGTGATCGAGCGCAGGGCCGCCACGGGGTCCAGCCCCTCCTTGATCGCCAGCGTGCACTGGTGGACCAGGAAGTTGATCGGGATGACCGGGTGGTCGGTGATGATGGAGATCTCCACGCCGGCGTCGTGCAGCTTGCCGGGGTTGGCCAGCGAGCGGCCGCGGAGTTCGACCTTGGACTTGGTGGTGAACAGCGGGCCGATGAGCACCGGGATGTTGCGTTCGGCGATGACATCGGCGATCACATGCGCCTCGGTGCCGTGGTCCAGGACCAGGTCGTAGCCGAACTCGTCGGCCAGGCGCAGCGCGGTGGCGACGTCGTCGGTGCGGTGGCAGTGCTGGCGCCAGGGGATCTCGCGGCGCAGCACCATGGCCAGGGCCTCCATCTTCGGGTCGATGGCCTCCGGGTCGGCCTTGGCCATGTAGTTCCGGGCCTTGATGAAGGCCTCGCGGATGACCAATGCGGTGCCCAGCCGGGTGGAGGGGGTCTGCTTCTTTTCCCCGTAGATCCGCTTGGGGTTCTCGCCGAGGGCAGACTTCAGGCCGCTGGGGGAGCGCAGCACCATCTCGTCGATGTACCGCCCGTGGGTGTGGATGGCGACGGCCAGACCGCCCACCGGATTGCCCGAGCCGGGGTTGACGTTGACCGTGGTCACGCCCCCGGCCAGTGCCTCGTCGAAGCCGGGGTCGAACGGGTCCACGGCGTCGATCGCCCGCACGGCGGACATGATCGGGTCGGTCATCTCGTTCACGTCGGCGGTCGAGCCGGCCTCGCCCTCGGGATGCATGCCCAGGTGCACGTGCGCATCGACGAAGCCCGGCAGCAGCCACTGGCCCCCGCCATCGAGGACCTCGGCGCCGGCGGGCACCTGCAGGTCGGGACCGCAGGCCTCGATCTTGCCGTCGCGGACGATGACGGAGCCGTCGAAGGGCTCGGACTCGATGGGGACGACGTGGACGTTGGTGATGGCCAGCAGACTCATGGTGGGAGCCCTTTCGGAAGATCCAATGGGTTCCCCGAGCCTATCGCCGTCCGGTGACCCATCCCACATCGGGCCGGCCGCGTGGTGCGCGGCCGACCCGGGATGCCTGCGGTGGGGACGTCAGCCGTTGAAGGTCTCCGGATCGGGCCCCGTGCGCAGGCCGCGGTCCAGACCGTCGATCGCCGCGAGGTCGGCCTCCGAGAGGTCGAAGCCGAAGACGTCGAGGTTTTCACGGATGCGGGCCGGGGTGACGGACTTCGGGATGACGATGCGCCCCTGCTGGAGGTGCCAACGCAGCACGACCTGCGCCGGGGTCCTGCCGTGGGCCGCGGCGAGGCGCGCGATGACCGGGTCCGTGAGTACGGCGCCCTGGGCCAGGGGGCTCCAGGCCTCGGTGCGGATACCGTGCTCCTGGTTGTAGGCCCGGGTGGGGAGTTGCTGCAGATAGGGGTGCAGCTCCACCTGGTTCACCGCCGGCACGATTCCGGATTCCGCGGCCAGCAGCTCCAGCTGGGCGGCGGTGAAGTTGGACACCCCGATGGCCCGGACCCGGCCGCTGGACTGCAGGGCCTCGAGGGCACGCCAGGTCTCGGCATACCGGCCCTGTGCCGGGGCCGGCCAATGGATCAGCAGGAGATCGACATGGTCCAGCCCCAGGCGATCCAGGCTCTGCTGGTAGGCCGGCGCCGCACGCTCGGCCCCGTGGGCGTCGTTCCAGAGCTTGGTGGTGATGAAGAGGTCCTCGCGGCGGAGTCCGGAGGCTGCGACGGCGCGGCCTACGCCCTCCTCGTTGCCGTAGATGGCTGCCGTGTCGATGCTGCGGTACCCAGCGGCCAGGGCCTCGCCCACCGCGTCGGCTGCCCGGTCGTCGGGGACCTGGAAGACGCCGAATCCGAGCTGCGGGATGGTGGGGCCCTGGTTCAGGGAGAGGTCGGGGATGTTCATGGTGTCCCTTTCGGTGGTGGTGCTGGTGGATGGCCCGGTGCGGCGCTCAGGGGAGCGATGGTTCCGCGGCGGGGAGTGCGGTGGTGGGCCTGCGCCGACGTGCTGCGCTGGCGGCGAAAACCATGACGGCCAGGCCGGCGAGGGTGAGTGCGGATCCGGCCCACAGCGGGGAGGTGTAGCCGAGTCCCGCGGTGATCGCGATCCCGCCGAGCCAGGCACCGACGGCATTGCCCACGTTGAAGGCGGCGATGTTCGCGCTGGAGGCCAGGGTTTCGGCGGTGCCGGCAAAGTTCATGATGCGGGTCTGCAACCCCGGAACGGTCCCGAAGCCAACGGCCCCCATGGCCACCAGCAGCACGACCGCCGCGACGGGGTGGGCTGCGAACGCGGCGAATGCGGCCAGAACCACTGCCAGCAAGGCGAAGAGGACCAGCAAGGTGGCGTCCAGTTTCTTGTCGGCTGCCTTGCCGCCGACGATGTTGCCGGCGAACAACCCCACACCGAACAACACCAGCAGCCACGGCACGGCCGAGGTGTCGAAACCGGAGACCGAGGTCAAGGTGAAGGCGATGTAGGTGAAGGCGCCGAACATGCCGCCGTATCCGAGCACGGTGACCACCAGGGAGAGCCAGACCTGGCCGGAGCGGAAGGCGCCCAGCTCGGCCCGAAGCGATGTCTCGGAGCGGGCGTTGGCAGACGCGGGGACCAGGGTGGCGATCCCGGCGAAGGCGATGACGCCGATGATCGTGATGAACCAGAATGCGGCCTGCCAGCCGAAGGCCTGGCCGATGAAGGTGCCGAAGGGGACGCCGAGCACGTTGGCCAGCGTGAGCCCGGTGAACATGATGGCGATGGCGCCGGAGCGCTTGTCCGGGGCCACCATGTCAGCGGCAACGACGGATCCAATGCCGAAGAAGGCTCCGTGGCAGAGCGAGGCGACGATGCGGCCCACGAGCATGAGCGTGTAGGTATCGGCGGTGGCGCACAGCAGGTTGCCGATGATGAACAGGATCATCAGGCCCAACAGGACCCGTTTGCGCGGCTGGCGGATGACCGCCGCGGTCAGGGCCAATGCGCCGACGGCCACGCCGAGGGCATAGCCGGAGATGAGCCAGCCGGCGGCCGCCTCGTTGACGTGCAGGTCGGTGGCGACTTCGGGCAGCAAGCCCGCAATGACGAATTCGGTCAATCCGATCCCGAACCCGCCCAGTGCCAAGGCGATCAATCCGATGGGCATCGCTTTCCCCGTTTCTTTCGTATACTGATAATGAGTGCACGCGCCGTTATTTGCAGACGCAAGCATTTAGGAACAAAAGAAATAGTTGCACACGCGTTATATCCGCGCAAGCAAAGAAGGTCGGATCGCCGGCCTTCGAGAGGGAGATCACATGGGAATCAGGGACGACGCCGTCGAGATCCGCGCCCGCGGATGGCGCACCCTGGCAGGGCTCCATGCCCTGATCGAGGCCGAGCTGGAGAAGGCGCTCCAGCGCCAGGCGGGGCTCTCGGTGGTCGAGTACACGGTGATGGAGGCGCTCTCGCGGCAGGATGGGTGGCATATGCGCATGCAGCAGCTCGCCCGGGCCGCTGCTTTGAGTTCCAGCGCAGCCACCCGCCTGGTGAACCGCCTGGAGGACCGTGGGCTGCTCACCCGGATCCTCTGCCTGGACGATCGCCGGGGGGTCTATACGGAACTGACGCCCGCGGGGTGGGAACTGCTGGAGGTGGCCCGTCCCGTCCACGAGGAAGCGCTGGACCGCGCGTTGCAGGAGGCGCGGGAGACCCCCGAGTTGGCACCCGTGGCCGAGGCGTTGGAGTCGATTGCCCTACCGGAACACCTGCCGCAGGCTTGAGGTCCTAACGCCGGGGCAGGCCCTTCGCCGCACGGCGCTCCGCCTTGCGGGCCGAGCGCGCGGCGCGTGACTGTTCCTTGAAGTAGTCCATGCTCTGCGGCAGCCACAGCAGCACGACGCCGATGAGCAGGGTGGCGCCGAGGACCCCCAGCCGGGGGCCGCGCAACACCAGCGGAATGCCGCCGATCAGCCCCATGGTCGTCAACCAGGCCCGGCCCGCCAGTTGGCCGCGCAGCAGGCGCCAGGCCCCGTAGCCGACACCGACGGCCAGCACGGCCAACAGGAAGGCCAGGGCCACCAGGCCGGACCGGCTGCCGCCGACCAGCAGGCGGGAATTGCCCCAGGAGGCCAGGCCGAAGCCGAGCAGCGCCAGGGCCAGCACGGCCCACCAGATGACTGCCACGCGCAGGGTGACGGGAAGTTTCCTCACGCCTGACAGCCTACTGGGTGTGCCCAACCGCACAGGCCCCGCCTCGTCGTCGTGCCCGGTCCTCCTGTAGACTGGGATCTCACCGATATCCGGCTTCCCTCGCATCCTGCCCAATTCTTGAGGCAGGAGCTCATCGTGTGTGAGTCCGCAGTGTGCGGGCAGTTTCTTCATAGGGGAGCGGCCGGACTGGTGTTTGAGTCCGAATGTGCCGCGGATCCCGCCTCTCAATGAGTGCCGGGTTCTCCGCCCCTATGAACGAGGTAATTCTTTATGTCTTCCGACATGTCCAATAATGCGCCCGAAACCCCCGCCGAAGAGAACACGGTGAAGTTCGCCGACCTCGGCATCGACGCCCGCGTCCTCGCCGCCGTCGAGGATCTCGGCTACGAAACGCCGACGCCGATCCAGGCCGCCACCATCCCGATGCTCCTGGAAGGCCGCGACGTCGTGGGCCTGGCCCAGACCGGTACCGGCAAGACCGCTGCCTTCGCGATCCCCGCCCTCTCCCGGATGGCCGAACTGGCCGACCAGAACGGCGTCGCCCGCAACACCCAGGTCCTGGTCCTCGCGCCGACCCGCGAACTCGCGCTCCAGGTCGCCGAGGCCTTCACCTCCTACGCCAAGCACATGGGCGACTTCACCGTCCTGCCGGTCTACGGCGGCTCGCCGTACGGCCCGCAGCTCTCCGCGATGCGCCGTGGCGCCCAGGTGGTCGTCGGCACCCCCGGCCGCGTCATCGACCACATCAACAAGGGTTCCCTGGACCTGTCGCACCTGCAGTACGTCGTGCTCGACGAGGCCGACGAGATGCTGCGCATGGGCTTCGCCGAAGAGGTCGACAAGATCCTCGAGGCGACGCCCGAGGACAAGCAGGTGGCCCTCTTCTCCGCCACGATGCCCGGCTCCATCCGCCGGATCTCCAAGCAGTACCTGCGCAACCCGCAGGAGGTGTCGGTGAAGTCCAGCACCACCACGGGCAAGAACACCCGCCAGCGCTACGTCCAGGTCATGGGCGCCCACAAGCTCGACGCCATGACCCGGATCCTGGAATCCGAAGCCCACGAGGGTGTCATCGCCTTCGTGCGCACCAAGATGGCCACCGAGGACCTCGCCGACAAGCTGAAGGCCCGCGGCTTCACCACTGCCGCGATCAACGGCGACATCCCGCAGCAGCAGCGCGAGCGCACCGTGGAGAACCTGCGCAGCGGCAAGATCGACATCCTGGTCGCCACCGACGTCGCGGCCCGCGGCCTCGACGTCGAGCGCATCAGCCACGTCATCAACTACGACATCCCGCACGACACCGAGTCCTACGTGCACCGCATCGGCCGCACGGGCCGAGCCGGCCGCCAGGGTGACGCCATCCTGTTCATGACCCCGCGCGAGAAGCACATGCTGCGGGCCATCGAGAAGGCCACCCGCCAGCCGGTGGAGGCCATGACGCTGCCCAGCGTCGACATCGTCAACGACAAGCGCCTGGAGAAGTTCGCCGGCCAGATCGCCGAGACCCTGGCCTCCCAGGAACTCTCGGTCTTCCGCAACCTGGTCGAGAAGTTCGAAGCCGAGCATGACGTCTCCGCCGTGGAGGTTGCCGCCGCACTGGCACACATGGCCCAGGGCGGCCGCCCGCTGCTGATGGAAGAGCTGCCGACCCCGCCGGCCAAGCAGGCCCGCATGTCCAAGGGCGCCAAGGACGGCTTCGGCTCCCGTGGCCCGACGCGCGCGCTGACCGAGGGCAATGCCACGTACCGCATCGCCGTCGGCCGCCGCCAGCGTGTCATGCCCGGATCCATCGTCGGGGCCCTGGCCAACGAGGGTGGTTTCAACTCCGGGCAGATCGGCGGCATCGACATCCGCGCCGACCACACCCTGGTGGAGCTGCCGGCAGAGCTCTCCAAGGACCAGTGGAGCGCACTGTCCCGCACCCGCATCGGTGGCGAACTGATCCGTTTGGAGCTGGACACCGGCCGTTCCCCGCGCCGTGAGCGCGAAGGTGGCGACCAGGGCGGCTACCGCAAGGACCGCGGCAGCTTTGACGGCAACCGCGGTGGCGACCGTGGCGGTTTCCGCAGCGACCGTGGCGACCGTGGCGACCGCGGCGGCTTCGGCGGCTCGCGCAAGCCGCGTACCTCCTCGCGCAACTTCGAGGGCGGGCGCGGGCGTAGCTTCTAGCACCCCCTGGACCCCCTTGCGGGTCCGCACCGACATCACCGGAAGGCCGGGCCGTTCCCCCAGGGGAGCGGCCCGGCCTTCCGGCGTTGGCGGGGCCTTCCGAGCGGCTCCGATGGGGCCGCTGATGCCCGGCGTCCGGGGGCGTTTCGCACCCCCCGGCAGGGCGTTGATGTGGCATCGAACACAGGGGGCCACCTCGATTTCATGCGGGCGCAAATTGCTGGTAAAGTTTTTTTCCGTTGCCCCCCTAGCTCAGTGGTAGAGCGCGTTCTTGGTAAGAACGAGGTCACCGGATCGATTCCGGTGGGGGGCTCTGAGTAGGAAAGCCCGCGTCCGTGTCGACTCGCGAGAGAAACCGACGCAGACGCGGGCATTCCCATTCGTGGCGGTGTAGCTCAGCTGGTTAGAGCGCACGACTCATAATCGTGAGGTCCCGGGATCGAGTCCCGGCACCGCTACCCACAGGAATCCGTCCCGCATCGCGGGGCGGATTTCTTCATGTGGGCAGTGCCCCGGGTGCGTCCGCCTATGCTGGACGGATGGATCCAGCGGCCGACATCGTTCCCTCCCCTCCGGCCGTAGACACCCCTGCCGCCGACGGCTTCCTGCTCAGTGCAGGCATCGACTGGCCCGCCGACCGGTCCACGCCACGCTGGGCCCTGCGGGACAGCCAGGGGGCAGATGCCGGCGTGCTCCTGGAGCCCGGCACGCGCTGCTCCTTCGCGGTGGAACCCGGCCGCTGGTGCCTGGGGCACACGCGCGTGGCCGGTGCCGCTGACTGGTCCCACATCGAATGCCCCGATGCCGCCCCCGCCGAACGCGGCACCCAGTGTGCGTCCTGCCTCGCCCGGGACGATGCCCGCCACATGCACGACTTCCACCGCTCCGGCATCGCCCCGGCCGGCTTGCGCGCCTACCTCGCGAAGCCACAGTGGCTCTACGTCGCCACCTTCGCCCACGGGGCCTCCAAGATCGGCACCGCGGGTGAGGGCAACAAATGGCGTCGACTGGCCCAGCAAGGGGCCGTGAAGGCCACCTACGTGGCGCTGGCGGCCGACGGGCGCATCGTCCGGGTCCTGGAGGACCTGGTCACCGAACGGCTCGGGTTGGGCCAGGCGGTGCGTGCCTCGGCGAAGACCGCGGGGCTCACCGATCCGGGACAAGGCGGGCCGTCCCCGTCCGGGGTGTACGACGCCGGATCCCTCGCCACCGTGCACCGGGCCCAGGTGGAGCGGGTCCGCCGGCTGCTCGCCGAGGATCCGGACGCTGCAGGCCTGGGCGCCGAGGAGGCCGACGAGGACTTCGAACCCTCCTGGCTGGCCGCCCCGCTGCTCGCCGCCTAGGACGCCGGGGACCTGCACCCCTACCCGGGGTGGCTCAGTGCCAGCAGCCACGGGTTCACCGTCGAGTCCGCCCTGGGCCAGAGTCTCGGGGTGCGGTTGGACGGGTCCGAACGGCTGTATGCCGCCGATGCCTCGGTGCTCAAGGGCCGCAGGGTGGTACCCGGCGAGCATTCCACGGCGGTTCCCGTGGCGCAGGATTCATTGTTCTGAACCGATAGACTGGACGGCATGATCAGCACACCCTGGGAATCGGCGTCGGGCCTCTACAAGGTCCTCGTGTTCGCCTCCATGGCCGTTTCCGGGGTGGGGATCGTGCTGGCACTCGTCGGGGCCAATACCGGCAACCGGCCGCTGATGTACACGGCCGTCGGCATCATCCTGGTCGGCCTGCTGACCCACGTCGCCGGGCTGGTGGTCCGCGGACGTGACGTCAAGACGTACCGCAAGCAGCATCCACCCGTGCCCAAGCAGCGTCCGGGACGCTAGGGGAGCTGCTTCAACTCATCCGCCGCGCGGTTTTCCGCGACGTGATGGCGGGCGTGTGCCACTGCAGGCTCCAGCTCGTCGAAGACATGGCGGTAGTGGCGCAGGGCCCCGATGACGCCGACGGTCTCGGCCATCCTGACATGCTCGGGGCGGATGCCCTTGACCAGGACCGTGATCTTGCGCCGCTCCAGGGCCCCGATGATCTCCACGAGGGCGCGGGCGCCGGTCGCATCGAGCATCCGCAGGCGCGACAGCCGCAGGATGACCACTTCCACGCCGGTCACCGACTGCACGTCCGTGAGGATCTTTTCAGCGGCCCCGAAGAACATGGCGCCGTCGAGGCGGAAGAGGGCAATGCGCTCATCGTCGGGCTGGGCGCCACCTGGCAGTTCCTCGCGGGATGCGCCCGAGGCCTTGGCCACCGACCGCAAGGCGAAGAAGGCGGCGACCAGCACTCCGATCTGGATCGCCTCGATGAGGTCGAAGGCCACGGTGATGATGGCCGTGACCACGAACAGCGTCGCCTCCGAGCGTCCAGAGCGCAGGATCGATGCAGCAGTGTGGCGTGAGACCATGCGCGTGGCCGTGACCATCAGGATGCCGGCCAGTGCCGCCAACGGGATGCGCCCCACCAGCTGCGAACCGGCATAGACGATGACCAGCAACAGCAGGGCATGGACGATCGAGGCCAGCCGGGTGCGGGCTCCGCTGCGCACGTTGACCGCGGTGCGGGCGATGGCACCAGTGGCCGGCATGCCCCCGAAGAGGCCGGCGGCGATCGACGCGAGGCCCTGTCCGGCGAGTTCGCGGTCCGGGTGGTATTGCCCGGTGGTCGAACCATGGGGTCCCACCAGACCCGCTGCCACGCGGGCCGAGAGGAGCGATTCGATCGCCGCCAGTGCGGCCACGGCCACCGCTGGGCCGGCCAGCTCGGTCATCAGGGGCAGCGAGATGGGTGGCAACGCCGGGGCCCCCAGCGCCGAGGGCAGCTCGCCAATGCGGGGGATGTCCAGGTGCAGCCACTCGGCCACCACGGTCACCAGGGCGATGGCGATGAGGCTGGCCGGCAGGCCGGGGTGCAGGCGCGGGGCCATGACCATCAGGGTGGCGACGACCGCGACGATGGCCAACGTGATGCCCGCCGTCGGCCACTGGGCGCCGGCGGCCGAGATCCAGGCCGCGACCACGGTGTTCAGCCCCGACGGCGCGTCGGTGCCGGTGGCCAGGGGTACTTGTTGGAGGAAGATGATGGTGCCGATCCCCAGCGTGAAGCCCTCGACCACCGGCCATGGAATATAGGCGACCGCCCGCCCGACTCCGGCCAGTCCAATGGCCAGCACGATCACGCCGGCCATGATGCTCAAGAGGGCGATCGACCCCACACCATGGGCTGCGACGATCGGGGCGAGGATGACGACCATCGCCCCGGTGGGCCCGGAAACCTGTACCGGTGAACCACCCATCACGGCGGCGACCAGCCCGGCGATGACCGCGGTGACCAGCCCCGCGGCGGCGCCGACCCCGGAGGTCACCCCGAAGGCCAAGGCGAGGGGGAGCGCGACGATGCCCACGGTGACCCCGGCCAGGATGTCGACCCGCCAGGTCGAGGGGAGCAGGGCATAGTCATCGGCGGCTGGCAGGAAGGCGCGCAGTGAGGGGCGTGCCATCAGCGGGCCACCGCCGTCTGCTGCCCCGTGTTCCCGGCACCGCGGTGGGCGGCCATCCGGTCGTTGAGGAACCGGCGGGCGATGGCCAGCAATTCGGCCACCCCGGGATGGGCCAACGTGTAGTCGACGTGGCTGGCCCGGCGTTGCGAGGTGACCACGCCATGACGTCGCAGCACCCGCAGATGCTGGGACAGGTGGCTGGCCTCGATGTGCATGGCGTCCAGCAGTTGGGCGACGGTGGCGGACCGGTCCGGTGAATCCACGAGGATCTCCAGCGCACGGATGCGGGCCGGGTGGGCCAGCGCCTTGAAGAGGTTCGCCTTGATCTCATACAAGGGAAGCTGCTCGTCGTCCAGGAACATGGGGGCCTTTCGGGTGATGCGCGGAATGATGGTTCCATCATATCGGAGGTGTGGTTCGTCCCGGCACCGGCGGTGGCCGCCGTGCCTTAAGCTGGAAGCCGTGCAAGCGCAGCCATCGACCCGCCCGACAGCGAGGACACCATGAGCATCAACCCGGCCCTGGAAGGGCGCAGCTATCCGGCGGGAGAGGCCTACCAGGTCTCCCGCGAGAAGATCCGCGAGTTCGCCGCGGCCACGAAGGCGTCCCACCGGTCGCACTATGACCAGGACGCCGCAGCCGGTCTGGGCCACGCGGACCTCGTCGCACCCCCCACCTTCGCGATCATCGTCGCCCAGCGGGCCGATGCGCAGCTGATCGCTGACCCGGACTCCGGCATCGACTTCTCCCGGGTCGTGCACGCCGACCAGCGGTTCACCCTGCACCGCCCCATCGTCGCCGGAGACGAACTCGTGGCCGAACTGCACGTGGACAAGGTCCGGGGCATGGGCGGCGGCGCCATGATCACCACCCGGTCGGAGATCAGCACCACCGGCGGGGCAGCCGTCGCCACCACCATCTCGTCGATCCTCGTCCGCGGGGAGGAGGCAGCATGACCCCCATCGAATTCGCCAGCCTCGAAAAAGGCCAGGACATCGGCAGCACCACGCTGCACGTGAACCGCGCCGACCTCGTCCGCTACGCAGGTGCCAGCGGGGACTTCAACCCCATCCATTGGAACGAACGTTTCGCCACCGACGTGGGCCTGCCCGGCGTCATCGCCCACGGCATGTTCACCATGGGGGCCGCCGTCACGCTGGTCGAGGACTGGACCGGGGACCCCGGCTCGATCGTCGACTACCAGACCCGCTTCACCAAGCCGGTCGTCGTGCAGGATCCGGAGGGCACCAACCCCTCCGACGCCACCGGCACCGCACTGGAGGTCGCCGGAGTCATCGGCGCCATCGACGCCGAAGCACGGACGGCGCGCGTGGACCTCACGGTGGTCGCCGACGGCCAGAAGGTGCTCGTCAAGGCCCAGGCCCTGGTCCAGTTCTGATGCCCCATCTGCTGTCCGGGCTCACCACCACCGGAGTCGGCGGCCCCGCCGCGGACTTCATCGAGGCGACCACCGAGGAGGAGATCCTCTCGGCGGTGCGCGCAGCGGACGACGCCGGCCGGCGGCTGCTGCTGGTCGGTGGCGGCTCCAATCTGGTCATCTCCGACGCCGGATACGACGGCACCGTCCTGCGCATCGCCACCCGCGGCGTGGACATCGCCGCCGGAACAGATGGCACGCATTCCCGGGTCACGGTGGCCGCGGGACACCCGTGGGACGACGTCGTGCGCACGACCTTGGACGCGGGGCTGGCCGGCCTCGAGGCGTTGTCCGGCATCCCCGGATCCGCAGGGGCCACCCCCGTGCAAAACGTCGGGGCCTATGGCGCCGATGTGTCCAAGACCCTCGCCTCGGTCAGGGCATGGGACCGCCACGAGTCCCGGCTGGTCGAATTCACAGCCGCGGACCTGGATTTCGGCTACCGCGATTCGCTGCTCAAGCGCACCACGGTCCAGGGTTCGCCACGCTACGTCGTCCTCGACGTCGTCTTCGTCCTGGAGACGTCACCCCTGGGCGCACCCATCGCCTACGCCGAACTCGCACGCACCCTGGGTGTCACTGCCGGGGAGCGGGCTCCGGCCGCAGCGGTCCGTACCACCGTGCTGCGCCTGCGCGCCGGCAAGGGCATGGTCCTGGACCCGGCAGACCGGGACACCTACAGCACCGGATCCTTCTTCACGAATCCGATAGTGGACGCCGACACGGCGGCATCGCTGCCCGAGGACGCCCCGCGGTTCCCCGCGGATCAGGGCACCAAGCTCTCCGCCGCCTGGCTGATCGACCGGGCCGGTTTCGCCAAGGGGTTCGGGCTGCCCGGTACCGCCGGGGCCGAGCTGGCCGGCGGCCGGGCCTCGCTCTCCAGCAAGCACACGCTGGCCATCACCAACCGGGGAGGTGCCACCGCCGAGGACATCCTCGCCATCGCCCGGGCCGTCCGCGACGGGGTCAGGGAACGCTTCGGCATCACCTTGCACAACGAGCCCCTGCTCATCGGGATCGACCTCTGAGATGAGCGCAGCGCCCGCCCCACGCCTGGTCGTGGCGCGGGCGCGCCTGGCCAGCCAGTGGCTGCTCCCCGGTGCCGGGGCTCGGCCCACCCCGGCAGCCGTCGTGGGCCAGCTGGGCCTCCTCCAGGCCCAGGACCTCGGGCAGGCGTTCTGGGCGCTGGGCGTCAGATCGCCGGGCAGCACGGCATCATCCGTCCGGGCCGCATTCGACGACGGATCCATCGTGCGCACCTGGGCCGCCCGTGGCACGTTGATGATCGTCCGCCCCGGGCTGCTCGATGACCTCCTCACCGTCACCGGCCCCCGCATGCGCGCCCAGACGGCCACGGGGTTCCGCCAAGCGGGCATCAGCGAACAGGACGTCGAAGCGGTGGCCCCCGTCGCCCTCCAGCGATGCGCCGACGGTGCCACGCGCGGCCAGCTGCTGGAAGCCTTCCGCTTCGCCGGCCAGGAAACCTCGGGGCAACGTGGCTACCTGCTGCTCATGGCCCTGTCGGTGGCCCGCATCCTGGTCCAGGGCCCCCTGGAGGGCAGCGGGAGTGCACGGCAGCTCTTCGTCCCGTACCGGTCGTGGATCGGCGGCTCCGGGAACGACGGCGGTGACCGGCGTGCTGCGTTGGAACGCCTGGCGCTGTGCTACTTCGGCGGACACGGCCCGGCGACCGAAGCAGACTTCGCGTGGTGGCTCGGGCTCCCGTTGACGCCGGTGCGTGCCACCCTGGCGACCCTGCTGGACGCCGGGAGCCTGGCATCGCGGCGGGTGGAAGGCATCGACTACTGGATGGCGCCCGCCACCGCAGCTGGGCTCGACGCCGGGGTGCCGGTGCCCGGAGCCAGGACCGTACTCGCACTGCCCGGCTTCGACGAGTTCCTCCTGGGGTACCGGGACCGCCGGGCGAGCCTGTCCGCGGAGCATGCACCCCGGGTGGTTCCCGGCGGAAACGGGGTGTTCCGCAGGACCATCGTGCACGGCGGCGCGACCATCGGCATATGGGATCCGGATGCTGGAGCCGAGCCGTTCGGAACCGACCTCGGGCCAGGGGCAGCGCGTGCCTTCGCCGCCCGGATGCGTGAGTACTCGGACTTTCGGGCACGGTGAGGTCACAATTGCGTTCCCGTGCAAGTCACCGTGGACTTTTTACCGCGAACTGACGCACTATGGAGGCATGGAACACGAGACAAGCCTGGAACACGCGATGGATCTGGCCGAAGGCAACATGAAGGAAGCCAAGCGCCTGCTCGATCGGGGCAAGGCGGCCCACGCTGCCGGAGAGATCACCGACGAGCGCATGGCAGCATTGCAGCGCCTCTACGACACGGCGAACGAGGACGTGGGACGCGTCCGGCACGACAACTGAGGCCCCGGGCCAGCAGCCCGCGGACCAGACACTGCAGGGGCGCCACCGGCATTGGCCGGGGTGCCCCTGTGTCATGTGGCGGGGCGGGGCCCCGAACCGGTCAACCGGCGGTGACCTCCACCGGGGAGAAGACCGGCTGACGGTCGCGGGAGAACACGCCGATGGTCGCCGACGGGATTTCCACCCAGTGCCGTTTGCTCCAATGCAGCTCCAGGGGCTCGGAAACCACCAGCTGGGTGTCCCGGGGCAGCTCCTCCGAGTCCCCGGTGCCCGGTCCGAAACCGGCCCCCACATGGAGGCTCATCCGTCCGAAGGAGTGGAATAACGACGGCGCCACCGCCCCCGGAACATCGGGGCTGACCCAGCGCAAGACGACCAGCCGATCGCCATCGGACGCGGCAATGGTCGCGCGGAACGCCTCGGTTTGGCCCGTCTCCCGGCGGGCCCGCTCCACCCGTGAGACCATCCGGGTCAGGGCACCCACGGGATCGTCGGCCAGCCCGTAGGTCAGGGCCAGGAAGAAGCAGACCTCGGTGTCTCCGTTTCCTTCGATGAAGGGGTAGAGCGCGGGATCGACGTCAAAGGTCAGCTCGCGCTTGAGGTCGGGAAACCCGTTGATTTCCCCATTGTGCTGGAACATCCACCCCTCGTGGACGAACGGATGGCAGTTCTCCTGCGAAATGGTCCCCCCGGGTGCCGCGCGGACGTGGGCCAGGAAACACCCCGATTCGATCTGGGCGGCGAGGTGGCGCAGGTTCTGGCTGTCCCAGGCCGGCGTGATCTCCCGGTACTGCCCCAGCCTGCCACGCAACCCCGACCAGGCCAGACCGAATCCGTCCCCATTGGTGGGGAACGCACGATGGCGGAATTGGGAGCTCATCTGCCGCCGCGGCAGATACAGGTCCCGGGCGAGCAGGCTTTGGTCCAGCAATGAGTGGTTAGGCCTGGTCAGCACCGTTTCCAGCGCGATCGGCGATCCCACATAGGCAAGCCAACGGCACATGGTCCCCTCCGGGGCTCGACGCTCGGTTCCGCCTCGAGCCTAACGCCGCACCGCCCGCAGGCCTACAGCCGGCCGAGGGCGATCGCGAGCATGCGCCGCAACGGTTCGGCGGCACCCCAGAGCAGCTGGTCGCCGACGGTGAAGGCCGAGAGGTACTGGGGGCCCATTTCCAGCTTGCGCAGGCGGCCGACCGGGATATCGAGGGTGCCGGAGGCGGCGACGGGGGTCAGCTGCTTCATCGTGGCGTCCTTCGAATTGGGCACCACAGTTGCCCAGTCGTTGTCAGCGTCGATCAACCGTTCGATCTCGTCCAGGGGCAGGTCCTCGGTCAGCTTCAGGGTCAGGGCCTGGGAGTGCGATCGCATGGCGCCGATCCGCACGCACAGCCCGTCGAGCATGACGTGGTTGTCCGCGCCGGTGCCCAGGATCTTGTTCGTCTCGACCCCGGCCTTCCACTCCTCCTTGGACTGTCCGTTGCCCAGGTCGGCGTCGATCCAGGGGATCAGCGAGCCGGCGAGCGGGACGCCGAATTCGGTGGCGTCCAGGCCGCCGCGCTGGGTGGCCAGCACCTTGCGGTCGATCTCCAGGATGGCCGAGGCAGGGTCGGCGAGCTCATCGGCCACGGAGTAGTTGATGTCGCCGAACTGGTTGATCAGTTCGCGCATGTGGCGGGCGCCGCCGCCGGACGCCGCCTGGTAGGTCATCGCGGTGCCCCATTCGACCAGACCGTTGCGGAACAGCCCGCCCAGGCCCATGAGCATGCAGGAGACGGTGCAGTTGCCGCCGACGAAGTCCAGTGTCCCGGCGGCCAGGCCGGCGTCGATGACCGGGCGGTTCACCGGGTCCAGCACGATGATCGAATCGTCGTTCATGCGCAGCGTCGAGGCAGCGTCGATCCATAGGCCCTTCCAGCCGCGGGCGCGCAGCTCGGGGTGCACCCGCTTCGTGTAGTCGCCGCCCTGGGCGGTGACCAGGATGGGCAGTTTTGCCAACGCATCGATGTCATGCGCGTCCTGCAGTACTCCGGCGCCCGTGGCGAAGGCTGGTGCCGGCCCGCCCGGGTTGGAGGTCGAGAAGAAGACCGGGTCGATGCCCTCGAAGTCACCCTCGTCGAGCATGCGTTGCATGAGCACGGAGCCAACCATGCCTCGGTAGCCAATGAATCCAACGGAAGAAGTCATTCACCCATCGTAAGGTGATGACGGGGTCGAACCCCAGCCGGGTTACGCCTGCCGGGCGCTCGTGCCGGGGATCGACGGGCCGCGGCCGCCGCCCACGCCCGGTCCCGGAACTAGTCGCCGGAGAGCAGTTTGGTGCGCCGGTTGATGGCCCAGAAGGCGCCGAGCGCGAAGGCCTGCGTGATGGTCAGCAGCACGATGATGCCGCCGATCAGCGCACCGGTGATGATCATCCACAGGCCCAAGGCCGCGCAGATCAGGGCCAGCAGCGGGAAGAGCATGAAACCGAGGGCGAAGAGCGGTTCCGGCTTGGACGTCAGCTCCCTGAACGCTTCCTTCATCTAGCTGCGCTCCCAGAGTTCGTGGCGGTACTCGGTGCCGTTGGCCGCGCTGAGCCAGCCCTCGGCTGGTTCGCGCAACGCCAGCTTCCAGCCCTCGGTGAGCACCGGTGCCCGGGTATCGCCGGCCGCGTCGGAGTTGATGACGGTGACCATGGCCGTGTCGGCCAGCGGTTCATAGGCGGCGTAGACCATTCCACCGCCACAGATCCAGATCTCCTCGGATCCTGCAGCACCGGCGGCGGCGTCCAGTCCCTCCTGCGGGGAGTGCACGACGACGGCACCGGCCTGGGTTGCCTCGGCCGCGGTCGCGTCATCGGACGTCAGCACGATGTTGGTGCGCCCGGTGAAGGGACGGAACCTGGCGGGGATCGAATCCCAGGTGTGCCGGCCCATGATGACCGGGTGGCCCCAGGTGGTGTTCTTGAAATGTGCCATGTCCTCGGGCAGGTGCCAGGGCATGGACCCTTCGTTCCCGATGATGCCCTCGACGGTCTGGGCCCAGATCATGCCGATGCGTGCCGTTCCGGGGGAGGTTTCGGCGCGGTGGCCCGGCTCCAGTGAGGTGCCGGCGGCGGATGCGTGGCGGCTCATACTGCCACCGGCGCCTTGATCGTGGGGTGGTGTTGGTAACCGACGATCTCGAAATCCTCCAGGGCATAGTCCAGGATGCTCGCCGGGGTGCGCGCCAGGCGCAGCTGCGGGTAGTCGTAGGGTTCGCGGCCCAGCTGTTCGTGGACCTGCTCGAGGTGGTTGTCGTAGATGTGCACGTCGCCGCCGGTCCAGATGAACTCGCCGACCTCGAGGCCGACCTGCTGGGCGACCAGGTGGGTGAGCAGGGCGTAGGAGGCGATGTTGAACGGAACGCCGAGGAACATGTCGGCGCTGCGCTGGTACAGCTGGCAGGAGAGCTTGCCGTTGGCGACGTGGAACTGGAAGAACACATGGCACGGGGGCAGCGCCATGTTCGCCAGCTCTGACACGTTCCAGGCAGAGACCAGATGGCGACGGGAATCGGGGTTCGTCTTCAACGCCTCGACCACCTGGGTGATCTGGTCGATGTGTCCACCATCAGGGGTCGGCCAGGACCTCCACTGCACGCCGTAGACCGGTCCCAGGTCACCGTTCTCGTCGGCCCACTCGTTCCAGATCCGCACGCCTTGCTCCTGCAGCCAGGAGACGTTGGATTCCCCGCGCAGGAACCAGAGCAGTTCCGCTGCCACCGATTTGAAGTGGACGCGCTTGGTGGTGATGAGCGGGAATCCTGCTTCCAGATCGAAGCGGATCTGGCGGCCGAACACGCTGCGCGTACCGGTACCGGTCCGATCGGACTTGGGGGTGCCGTTTTCCAGCACGTCGCGCAGCAGGTCCTCGTACGGTGTAGGAATAGTCACGCCCGACAGTCTACCGGCCGGGCGCTACCCCGCACCCAGGGTGGTGGCGACGAAAATCCCGAGGGGTGCTCCGATGACCAGCAACAGGAAGATCGCCACCGCCCACTTGCCTCCAGTGCTCCCGACATTCACGGCCAGGCCCGTGCCGGTTCCCTCGCGCTTGGCGACCATGATCTGGGGATCGGCGGGATTGTTGTACAGCATGCCGCCCCACAGCCACAGCCGTTCCTCGGTTGCCTCGTCGGCATCCGGGTGGACGCCGGCCTCGAAGGCCCGGCGTCGGGCCCAGCGAGAGCCGCGGGAGGAGGCCCAGCCGATGACCAGCAGGATGACGCCGGTGAAGAACACCCCAAACCAGCCGCCGACGTTAGCCGGACGCAGCCAGCCCTCGATCGCCAGGACGGAAAACAGGGCCGCCAGCAGGACGGTGGTGGCCCCCAGACAGCCCATCGTCCCGCGGATCATTCCCTCGCGCTGGATCCTGCGGTAGGGCGAGGGCTCGGCCCGGGCGGGGGAGAGGGCCGGGACGACGGCGGTCAAGAGGGCCATCAACAGGGTCATCCCGAGTCCGACCCACAGCATGCCGAAGACCGCTGCGGGGGACTTGGCATCAAACGCGTCGGGGGCACCGGAAGGCCCCCAGTGCGTGGGCACGGGATCGGGCAGATCCGCATAGAGGGAGAGGCCGTAGACCTGGGTGCCCAGCAGGATGACCGCCGCCAACGGGTAGGCCAGCCACAGTGGTCCGCGGCCGCGCGTGAGTTCCTTCTCGGTGATCGTCCCCATGGGTACGATCCTACGGGTGGGCAGCCGGGGCCCGGAGCGGCACCGGAGGTGCCGCCGTCGTGCCCTGCTAGCCGGCCACCAGGTCCTGGTATTCCGGATAGCGGTCCAGATAGTCCTGGACGTAGCTGCACTCGGGGACGATCTGGCGGCCCGCGGCGCGCAGTTCGTCGAGCACCAGGGTGACCAGGGCACGGGCGTAGCCGCGGCGGCCGTGGGCCTCGTCGATGATGGTGTGCTGCAGGGTCACGACGCCGGTGGTCGGATCGGTGCTGTAGCCGAGGATCCCGATGAAGACGTCCCGGTGCCACAGCGAGTAGCGCCCACGGTCGGGATCGTGCTCCACGCGCAACCCCTCGTGCACGATCTTCTCCGGGCGTTGGCCGGGGATTGCCGGCTGACCTGGGTGGTCGGCGTTCACGTTACCTCCTGGAGGGGCGGATACCTGTTCCCCCGAGCCTACTCGGCGGCGCACGGGCGCGACCAGCGGTTCCGGGAGATTAGTCCTCGAACGTCTCGAAGACCTCCACGGACACCGGTTTGCGCAACTTGGCGATCGGCTGGTGGACGATCACGAGCGCTCCCGGCCGCAGGTAGGGATCGGCGGCCGGCAGGAACGCGGCCAGCCGCTCCGGCAGGCGCTCCTTCAGGGTGTCGAAGATGATCGGCAGCACGGGGCGATGGGTGCAGACGGCCTGCGGGATGCCCTTGTTCATCGCCTTGAGGATGGCCTTGCGCACGGTGCCGGGTTTCCGCAGGGCCTCGTGTTCGGTCAACGCGGGGATGAGTTTCACGCCCAGGTCCCGGCGCTTCAAGTAGGGGGAGACCGTCTGGATGCACCGGGTCCAGGGGCTGCTGCCCACCCGGTTCGGTTCCCAGGAAGCGAGCAGTGCAGCGACCTCCAGTGCCTGGCGTTTGCCCGTCGCAGCGAGCGGACGTTTGCCTTCCTCCTGGGTCCAGCTGGCGCGGGGTTTGGCCTTGGCGTGACGCACCACGATGAAGGGGACCGTTGCCAGGCGGCCGGCAATGTACGCCGCCTCGAGGGTGTCCAGCGGATCGATGTCCGGGGGGTTGGCGAGCCAACGCCGCGCCTCGGCGGGGGAGACCCAGCGGTACGAATCGACCTCGTGGCCGTCGGGCACTGCCCGCAGCCCGGTGGCATCCGCGGCCCAATAGTAGACGACCTTCTGGCCCGCGCCCACGGTGTAGCGGATCGCCGGCAGCGGGATGCCCAGGGTGATGTCCAGTCCGACCTCCTCGCGGACCTCGCGGACCGCGCATTGCGGGATGGTCTCCCCGGCGTCGAGCTTGCCCTTGGGCCAGGACCAGTCGTCGTACTTGTCGCGGTGGATCATCAGGACCTGCAGGCCGCTGTCGGCCACGCGCCAGGGGATGGCTCCTGCGGCCAGCACCTGCACTGCACCTCCGGTGACGATGGGGTCATCGGAGGATCGGAGGACGAGCGGCATCAGCGGTGTGCCACGCGTCGCTGGCGGGATTCGAGCAACCACGACTGGATGTCGTCCAGCGGTTCGCCGTCCGGGCCGATGTGGTGGCGGGTCCAGCCGCCCTCGACATCGAGATGCCAGCTGGCCGTGCGTTCGTCGAGGTACCGGTCCAGGATGCGCTGCAGCTCGGCGATGTCGTCCTTGTTGGACAGCCGGACCAGGGCCTCCACGCGGCGGTCCAGGTTGCGGTGCATCATGTCGGCGGAGCCGATGTAGATGACCTGTTCGCCGCCGTTGAGGAAGGCGAACACCCGCGAGTGTTCCAGGAAGCGGCCCAGGATGGAACGGACCCTGATGTTCTCGCTCAACCCCGGCACGCCCGGGCGCAGCGAGCAGATGCCGCGGACGATCACGTCGACCTGGACGCCGGCCTGGCTGGCGCGGTACAGGGCATCGATGATGGCCTCGTCGACCATGGAGTTGACCTTGATGACCACCCGGGCGTCGCGGCCGGCAGCCCGGTGTTGGATCTCCTGTTCGATCCGGTCCAGCAAACCGCTGCGCAGCGAGCGCGGTGCCACCAGCAACCGCTTGAAGGTGGAGCGCGGGGCGTAGCCCGAGAGCTGGTTGAACAGCCGGGAGAGGTCCTCCCCGACCTGGTCGTCGGTGGTCAGCAGGCCCAGGTCCTCGTAGTAGCGGGCGGTCCGCGGGTGGTAGTTGCCGGTGCCGATGTGGCAGTAGCGGCGCAGCCTGTCGCCCTCACGACGGATGACCAGGGAAAGCTTCGAGTGGGTCTTGAGTCCGACGATGCCGTAGACGACGTGGACGCCGGCCTCTTCGAGCTTGCGGGCCCAGGAGATGTTCGCCTGTTCGTCGAATCGCGCCTTGATCTCCACCAGGGCCAGCACCTGCTTGCCGGCCTCCGCGGCGTCGATGAGGGCGTCGACGATGGGCGAATCGCCGGAGGTGCGGTACAACGTCTGCTTGATGGCCTGTACCTTCGGATCCGCTGCCGCCTGCTCCAGGAACGCCTGGACGGAGGTGGAGAAGGAGTCGTAGGGGTGGTGCAGCAGGATGTCACGGCGTCGCATCGCGGCGAAGACGTTGGCTGCCTTGGAGGTCTCCGACTCGTTGAGGAACCGGCTGGTGTGTGCCAACTGCTTCGGGTAGTGCAGGTCGGAGCGGTCGATGCCGGCGATCACCGAGAGGCCCCGCAGGTCCAACGGTGCGGGCAGGGAGAAGACCTCGTCTTCTTCCACCCCGAGTTCGCGCATCAGCAGGTCGCGGATGGTCGGGTTGATGTCGCTGGCGACCTCGAGGCGCACCGGGGGACCGAAACGACGGCGCAGCAGCTCCTTCTCGAGGGCCTGCAACAGGTTTTCGGCGTCGTCCTCCTCGACCTCGAGGTCCTCGTTGCGGGTGACCCGGAACGTGTGGTGTTCAACGACCTCCATGCCCGGGAAGAGGTATTCCAGGTGTTGGGAGATGACGTCCTCGAGCGAAATGAACCGCGCGAGCTTGCCCGCCGAGTTCCCGGCGCGCGGACCGTCGACCGAGATCAGCCGGGGCAGCACACCCGGGACCTTCAGCCGGGCGAAGAGTTCCTTGCCGCTGACCGGGTTCCGGACGATGACCGCCAGGTTCAGTGACAGCCCGGAGATGTAGGGGAAGGGGTGTGCCGGATCGACAGCCAGCGGGGTCAGCACGGGGAAGACCTGCGCGACGAACCAGCGGCTGATCTCCTCCTGGGCGGCCTGGTCCAGCTGCTCCCACCGGGTGATCTGCAGCTGTTCTGCGGCCAGGGCCGGGCGCAGCTCCTCGGCGAACACGCGGGCGTGCCGCAGCTGCAGGTCCTTGGCTCGTTCCAGGATCTCCTGGAGCTGGTCGATGGGGCTGACGCCGGCCGCCGAGGGCACCGCCAGGCCGGTGGCAATGCGCCGCTTGAGGCCGGCGACGCGGACCATGAAGAACTCGTCGAGGTTGGAGGCGAAGATCGACAGGAAGTTGATCCGCTCCAGCAGGTACAGGTTGGGGTCCTCCGCCAATTCGAGCACCCGGGCGTTGAAGTCCAACCAGCTGGTCTCCCGGTCCAGGAACCGGTCGAGGGTGAAGTCGCCCTCCGGTGCCAACGGCGCATCGAACTCCGGTAATTCGATGCGGTCCTGGGTGGCCCGGGCGGAGGGCATGTCGCCATCGCCGAAACTCGGCGTTGTAGCGGGGGTCGTGTCCATCGGGTTCGTCCTCACATGCACGTCAACTGGGGGAGTAGCAGGAACCGTCACGCCCGCACCGTCGGCGCAGGCGCGACGATGCGTCCGAAAATACCTTACCCGGCGGCTGTGGCCCCGTGCGCGTACATCACGTCGACATCCCAGCGTGTGAAGCCCAGCTTGCGGTAAAGGGCCACTGCTGCCGTGTTGTCGGCATCGACGTAGAGCATGACGGCGGTGAGCCCGCGCGAGCGCAGGTGTTCGATGCCGGCGACGGTCAGGGCCCGGCCCAGGCCGGTGCCCTGGGCCGAGGGGACCACGCCGACGACGTAGACCTCCCCGACGGCCTGGTGCTCCCCGGTCGTGGGGCTCTTCAGGGCCGGATGGACCTTCGTCCAGTGGAAACCGGCGATCGAGGAGTCCCGCGCCTCGGCGATCAGGAACCCTTCGGGATCGAACCAGTCCTCGTCCATGCGTGCCCGTAGGTCGCTGGCCGTCAAGGATCCTTGTTCGGCGTGGTCGGCGAAGGCTGCGGCGTTGGCGGAGAGCCAGGCCTGCTCGTCCTGTCCCGGAACGAAGGCGCGCAGCCGGTAGCCGGAGGGCATCTCGGCAGGCGGCAGGCCGGCGTCGTGCACCAGGCGCATTCTCCAGAGCTCGCGCACCGGGGAGAACCCGTGGTGCTGGGCGAGCCGGGCTGCTGCCTCGTGGTTGCCGTGGGACCAGGCCTGGAGGGAATCCAGGGGTGTCTGCGCCGCGAGCGCTGCCACCAGGGCAGCACCGATGCCATCGCTGCGGTATTCGGGGTGCACGACGATTTCCAGGGTGCCCGGTTCCCCGGTGGGGGAGGCGATGGCGACTGCCACGCCCACCAGCTCGCCGGACGGAGTCCCCTCGTCGTCGGCCAGCCAGGCGGTGACGACCAACAGGGTGTCCGCCGCCTCGTCGGAGCGCAGGTCCACGAGGGTCTGTTCGCTCAGTGGCGGGTTGCCGTCGGTGTCCTCGGCACCTGAGGCCAGCGAGGTGATCCGTTCCAGCAGATCGACGTCCGGCCGGCCGGTGGCTGAGGTAATGGTCCAATCGGTGCTCTGGGTCGCGCTCATGGAACCAACATAGCCGCGCTCAGCCCCCTTGTGCAGCCGGGGCCTCGTCCTCGGCACGCACGGGAGCGAACCGGTACCCGACATTGCGGACCGTTCCGATGAGCTGTTCGTGGTCCGCGCCCAGCTTGGCGCGCAAACGGCGCACGTGCACGTCAACGGTGCGGGTGCCTCCGTAGTAGTCATATCCCCACACCTCGTGGAGCAGCTGGTCGCGGCTGAAGACCAGCCCGGGATGCAGGGCGAGGTGCTTGAGCAGCTCGAACTCCTTGTAGGTCAGGTTCAGCGGCTCACCGTTCACACGCGCCGTGTAGCTGGCCTCGTTGATGACCACGCCGCCGGCCCGGATCTCGGCGGCTTCCTGGGTCGCCGCGGCGGCCGACAGGGAGGTCACCAGTCGCAGCCGGGCCTCGACCTCGGCGGGTCCCGCGGTTTCCAGCACGACGTCGTTGGCCTGCCACAGGGGGGAGACCGCCGCCATGCCGCCCTCGGTGAGGACCAGGATGATGGGGGTCTCGATCCCCATGGTGCGGGCCAGCTGGCACAGCGAGCGCGCCGTGGCCAGGTCCTTGCGGGCGTCGAGCATGATCGTGTCGACCGTGGGCAGCTGCAACAAGGTGGCGGAGGCCGCGGGCAGGATCTTCAGATCATGCGAGAGCAGCTCCAGCGCGGGCAGCACGCCTACCGATGAGCCGGGCGCATTCGTCAGCAAGAGGATGCTGGCCATGCGGAGACCTCCTTTCCCACGTCCCTCGGACCGATGCACGACGTTGGGACCGGAAGTTGTGGACAGTATATGTGGAGCGCCCCGGCGACCCACAGCCAGCGGCCGATGAGGCAGGATGTATGACGTGAGAACCAAAACCTTTGCCGCCTCGTCGTTGCTGGCGGTTGCCGCGCTCATTGCCTCAAGTTACGCCGGACCGGGCGCCGGGGGCTGGCCCATGTGGGCGGCGCTGTGCGTCTGCATCGTGGTGTTCGCCGGGGGGTTTCCCCGGCTCATCGGCTTGCCCGCACCGCTGCCGTTGGGGATCGTCATCGCGCTCGCCGGCATCGGGTCCGCGACGACCGCCGCCGTGGCGCCCATGCCCGTGCCGCTGCAGTGGATGGGCGCGTTTTGCGCCGTGGGCGTGGTCCTGGTGTTCCTGACGCAGCTGCTGCGTGGCACCGGGGAGAGCCAACGGCTCGAATCGACGCTGGGGGGATGCGTGGGTGTGCTCATCGCAGTGTTCGGCAGCGGTTGGGTGGGAGCGGACCGGCTGGCCCCCAATGCCGCTGACGGTTCGATGATGCTGCTCTCCGGGCTCAGCCTCGCCGCCGCCGTGCTGGTGTCGTCGCTGCGCTGGCCGACCCGCATCACCGCGCCCCTGGGGCTGGTGGCGGCCATCCTCGTCGGTGGCATCGCCAGTGCCGTGTCAGCCGACGTGACCGTGGTGCCGGGCATCGTGGTCGGCGCAGTCGTCGGTGCCGTGGTGGTCTGCCTGCGCGTGATGTTGGTCTCCGAGGCCTCGGCCCTGCGGGGGAGCGCGATCACCGCGGCTGCCCCCGGGGTCCCGGGCACGCCGAAGGACCACCCCGTGACGGAGCCCGCCGCCGGGAACCCGGTGTTGGATCCCTGGGGGGCGATTGCCGGCGGCGTCGCCGCTGTGATCGCCTCGGGCGCACTCGTCTACTACACCGAGCGGCTGCTGCTGCGCTGACCCCGCGCGCCACCGGCTGTCACCGAATCCGTTTCGCGGCGGCACGGCGTTAGGATGGTGCCATGGAATCGAATTACATGGCACTCGAGATCTTCTTCATCACCCTCCTGGTGGTCGCCGGGCTCGGCATGGCCGGCTTCGCCGGCCTGGTCGTCACGCGCCTTTTCAAGGGCCAGAAGTAGCCAGGTCCGCACTGCATGCCCATTGAGATCCCCACAGACCTGACCCCGGAGCTCGTCCCGCTCTCGTGGCTCATCGGGACCTGGGAGGGGGCCGGTCGGCTGGGTGATGGAGAGGGCGATGACGCCCACTTCATCCAGCGCGTCGAGTTCATCGACGACGGCGCCCCGTACCTGTCCTACCGTGCCGCCAGCTGGCTCAGCGACGAAGAGGGCAACAAGCTGCGCGCGTTGGCCACCGAACAGGGCTACTGGGCCCTGGACCGTCCCCTGCAGGACGCCGATGGCGGCCCCGGCATGACCCCGGGAGAGATCGTGCCGGCCCTCCGCTCGGCCGACGACGTCGAGGCGTTGCGGGCTCCCGAAGGTGGATTCAACATCGTGGTGAACATCGCCCACCCGCGCGGGGTATCCGAGCTCTACTACGGCAACATCAACGGCCCACGGATTGAACTGGCCACCGACATGGTGGTCCGTGGACCCAATTCGCGGGAATTCACCTCGGCCACCCGCATGTATGGGCTGGTCAATGGCCAGTTGTTCTGGCGGTGGGATGTGGCCGCCGACGGCGAGCCACTCTCGGCGCACGCCTCCGCAGCCCTGACGAAGCAGGCCTGAGATGACGTGGCGATCACCCCTGCTGGACCGGCCCGGCGCGGTGGAAGGCACCGGTAGCGATGCCGGGGTCGCGGCCCACTATGGCGAACCCCTTCCGGAACAGCGCCGGCTGGATCGCGGTGAAGCAGTCGCGGACCTGTCCCAGCGCGGCGTGGTCACCGTCTCCGGTCCGGACCGGTTGTCCTGGCTGAACAGCCTCTCGAGCCAGTTGGTGCTGGGGTTGGAACCGGGCCAGAGCACCGAGGCCCTTTTCCTGACCGTGCAGGGCCGGGTGGAATACGACTGCCGTGTCATCGACGACGGTGAAACCACCTGGTTGCTCGTCGAAGGCGATGAGGCAGCCCCACTGGCGGCCTGGCTGGATTCCATGCGTTTCATGCTCCGCGTCGAGATCCATGACGCCACGGCTGACTGGGCCATTGTCGGTGCCGGGGCACAGATCCCCTCGCTGGCAGGGTACCCCTCCTGGCAGGACCCCTGGCCCGGTGTGAGCCGTGGCGGGTACGCCTATTCCGTCGGCGAGCACCCGGCGACCGGACGGGTCTGGATCGAATACATCGTTCCCCGCGCCGACCTGGAATCCGCGGTCGGAGACCTGGCCCTGGCCGGGACCATGGCCGTCGAGGCGCTGCGCATCGCCGCCTGGCGCCCGCGGATCGGCACGGACGCCGACGAGAAGTCCATCCCCCACGAGTTGGACCTGCTGCGGACCGCGGTCCACCTCGAAAAGGGGTGCTACAAGGGCCAGGAGACGATCGCCCGGGTCCACAACCTGGGGCATCCGCCCCGGCGGATCGTCTTCCTGCACCTGGACGGCAGCGTCCACACCCACCCTGCGGTCGGCAGCGAGGTCCGTCTGGGGGAGAAGGTCGTCGGGAAGGTCACCTCGGTGGCCCTGCACTACGAGGCGGGTCCGATCGCGCTGGCCACCATCCGGCGCAATACCGATCCCGCAGCGACCCTGACCGTGCGCGACGGCGACGAGGACTACCCGGCGAATCAGGAGACCATCGTGGCCACCGACGCCGGACAGGTCGTCGGCCGCGCCACTGGTTTCCTGCGCCCGCCGCGCTAGCAGCGGTTGGCGGCCAGCCGCCGTCGTGCGCTTTTAGCCCTCTCCCACACTGGCACGCGTCAGCGAGCCGGTGAGGGCGAAGCCCAGGGCATCGGCCATGAGCTGGGCCGCCTTGTTGCTGACGTCCGCCGCGCATTGCGCGACGAATCCTTCGGCCAATGCGTCGTCAGCGGCCAGCGCCGCACTGTAGGTCCCCAACCCGTGGCGTCGCAGCGCGGGCGCGGTGATCACCGCCAGATCGGCAACGAGCCCCTCCCACACCGTGTATCCGGCACCGGCCAGGGGCGCGTGCCCCTCCTCGGCGACCAGCGTGAACGTCTTGCCGCGTTCTGCCAGGTGGACTCCGGCCAGGTCATCACGGGGACACAGGGCTTCCAGCTCGAGGGCGGTGGCCGGATCATGGGAGACCAGGGTGGTGGTGGACTCCTCGAGGACCGGCGGCTGGTCGGCGTAGTACAACAGGGATTCGCCCAACCCGCGGGCGGCGACATCACCGTGGGCACGGATCAGCCCGAGCAGCGTCGACTCGGCGGCGAGCTCCTCGTCGTGGATGCCGTCCGCCGCGCGCAGCAGCCATGCGGGTCCGGACAGGACCGAGCCACCCATGAACCGCACGAACGTCGCCTCGGTGGCAGCGTCGTCGCGGTGGTTGATGCGTACTTCATCCACGCCCAGCGCCACGGAGGCCAGCGCCGAGTCTTCCATGCCCAACCGCCGCGCCCACGCCAGGGCAATGATGGCACGCGTTCCGGTCTCCAATTCCATGGTCTCCAGCCTACTGACCTGTGGGCCGCCGGGACCACCAGCGGCTATCCGAAGAGGACCGCGGCCTCGTCGTAGCGGTGCTGCGGGACGCGTTTGAGGTTGTTCAGGGCCGCCTGGAAGGGCACCCGGTGGATGTTGGTGCCGCGCAGGGCGACCATGTTCCCCCAGGCGCCGTCGTGCACTGCGTCGACGGAGGCCATGCCCAACCGGGTCGCCAGGACCCGGTCGAACGCACTGGGGACACCGCCACGCTGGATGTGCCCGAGGACGGTGGCCCGGGTCTCGATGCCCGTGTCGGTCTCGATCCGGTAGGCCAGCTGTTCACCGATGCCGCCGAGCCGCGGACGCCCCACGGCGTCCAGGCCCCGGTCGGAGTAGGCCTCGTCGGCGCCTTCGGGGACGAAGCCCTCGGCCACGACCACCAAGGGGGCACGCCCACGATCCAGGGCCTCGCGGACCCAGGCGTTGATCTGTTCCATGCCCACGCCCTGCTCGGGGATGAGGATGGCGTGCGCGCCGGCTGCCATGCCGCAGTGCAAGGCGATCCAGCCGACGTGGCGGCCCATGACCTCGGCGACCATGCAGCGGTGGTGGGACTCGCCCGTGGTGCGCAGGCGGTCGATGGCCTCGGTGGCGATGGCGACTGCCGTATCGAAGCCGAAGGTGTAGTCGGTGGCGTCGAGGTCGTTGTCGATCGTCTTGGGGACGCCGACGATCTTCAGCCCGGCGTCGGTGAGCCGCTTGGCGGCGGCCAGGGTCCCCTCGCCGCCGATGGCGACCACCGCGTCGATCCCCAGGCGTTCGAGTGTGGCGGAGATCCGTTCCGGACCGCCCTGCTCGCCCTCGAACGGGTTGGTGCGGGAGGTGCCCAGGATGGTGCCGCCCTGTTTGGAGATGCCGCGGACGCGTTCGCGCGGCAGTTCGACCGTTTCGCCCTCCACGACACCGCGCCAGCCGTCCAGGAAGCCGACGAATTCGTGGTCATAGCTCTTGATGCCGTTGAGGACCGCTCCGCGGATGACGGCGTTGAGGCCCGGGCAGTCTCCGCCGCTGGTGAGGATTCCGATGCGCATGGTGATGGTGTGTGCTTTCGTCAGGTTCACGTCCCGTCAGGGGGACCTTGCTCGGAGCGCGACACTGGGCTCATCACCGTTGATGCTAGCAACTGGCAGATGAGACGGCCACCACAACTGCTGTGGTGGCCGTCATCTGCGGGGTTGGTGTGCCCGGGGGCGGGTCCCTACCGGCGGGTTTGTCCGCCGATGATGCGTTCCAGCGGGATGGAATCGTCGTGGAACGGCAGCACCAGCCACAGCACCAGGTACAGGGGCAGCCCGATGAAGGGCAGCAGGAAACTGAGCAGGATGGCGATGCGGACGATGCTCACGTCCCAGCCGGTGGCCCGGGCGATCCCTCCGCCGATGCCGCCAACGATGCGCTGGGGGCCGCGGCGGAAGGAGACGGAGCGGAGGGTGCGGTACACGGATTCCATGGGAAGTCCTTTCGAGGAGTGGATGGGGGGAAGCTGGGGAGTGGGGACCGAGGCTATCAGGACCGCGACGGGGATTTTCCCGACGATCGGCGTGCCGCGACCAGGCCCCCGATGATCAGGACCAGCCCGGCACCGAGGAAGAGCGAAATCGCGACGGCGCTGCCGCTGAGGGTGATGCCGTAGAAGACCGACACCAGGATCAGCAGGCCCAGGGCCACGACCACCAGGCCGAAGACCAGTGTCCCCATCGGCACCGTCCGGGGTTCGGCAGGAAGGTCGGCAGTCGCGGGGCCGTCCGTGGGGACGTCCGCAGCGGCGCCGGGCCAAGCGCTTCCGGAGGGGGCAGCCAGGGGCTCGGCCCGGGTGTCCGGCGCCGGGGCATCGAGGCGTTCGGTGGGGTGGTCCGCCGGTGTGGTTTCCGGCGGGACGGGACGTTCCGGGGTGTTCCCGGTGGTGGGCTCGCTCATGGCGTGACCTCCTCGGAGGTGATGGAGATGGAGTTGAAGGCACCGTCGATGTTCAGGCGCAGGACGGGGCCGGTGGCGTCGGGATTGATGTCCAGGGTGTCGTCGCGGGCAATGCCGGAGTACTTCTGGACCCCATCGCCGGTGTGCACCTCCATCGAGTAGAACGCCGAATCACCGGTGATCTGGACGGGGATGTCATCGGGAACGGTGATGTCGAGGCTGCCGAACACGTTGGTCACCGACAGCGTCGTGTCCTGCGTCAGATCCCGTGAATAGTGGGTCAGGTCCAGATGGCCGTTGTTGAACGCGTAGGTGTAGTCGTTCCCGGAGCGTTCCGAGACCGGGCCCGGCCAGCCGCGATCGATCGTGCCGCCGTAGTTCAGGCCGCCCACCAGGATGGTGGGCACCAGCAGGGCGATGGTGAAGCCGGTCAGCGCCCCGCCACGAAGCCTGCGGATCGCCGCGCCGATCAGGCCCGCGCCCAGGACCGTGACTGCAGCGGCCAAAGCGACGGTGACCTCGCGTCCCTGGTAGTCCAGCAGGGAGTTCATCGACGTCAGGATGACGGCGCCGGCGACCAGGACGGCAAGGCCCAGGACGATCGCGACGGTATGCCCGGGCAGGGCCGGCCGCGGAGGCGCCGGTGGCCGGCGCGGTGCGTGGGGCGTGTGGGGGGCCGGCCGACGGCCCGTTGCCTGCGTCGCGCCGGGGACGGACTCCGCAGCCGGTGAGGCGCCCGCTCCGGTGCCCTGTCCCGGCCCCCAGGTGGGGGCCGAGGTGGCCCCGGTCCCCGCAGCGCTCCACGCGGGGGCGGCATACGGGTTGGCGGGGGTGCCGTCGTCGTACCCGGTGCCCGGGTCCCGGCGCCGGGACTGTCGGGAGGAGACAAACCAGATGACGGCCCCCACGACCAGGACGGTCCATACGAGCTCGCCCCACCAGGAATCGCCGTTGTCGAAGCGCCAACCGCCGAGCACCAGCGGCCCGTTGAGGAGCCCGATCCCCGCGAAGACCACGGCACCGGTCATGCCGGAGCTCCAGCGCCCGCGCCCCGCCTCCTGCAGGTGGATGCGGCCATCCGGGCCGGGCAGCAGTGCCCAGGCGGCGCCGTAGAGCAGCAGGCCGACACCGGAGAAGATGACGATGAGCAGCACCAGGCCACGCGAGAGTGCGGTGTCGATGCCGAAGCGCTGGCCCAGTCCCGAGGAGACGCCGCCCATCCAATGACGTTCGCCGCGCTGGACGCCCAGGCCCCGGATCCAGCGGAAGAAGGAGTTCTCTGCAGGTGCGTTGTTCATGTCTTCCATCCTTCCGCGCCGGCGGCATGCCCGCCATCGGGGTCTGCCCTGAACGACCCCTGATCCTTGCCCCCAAAACCCCGGTTCCCGGTCCCGGACGGGGGCGGGCGTGCTTGGATGGACCCATGACCGACATCCCCACCAGGCCCCCGCTCGTGCGCGCCGAACCGCGTGTGCTGGCGGGTGTCTGCGCCGGGCTCGCGCTCCATCTGGGCCAGCCGGTGCGCACCATCAGGATCGGCATGGCCGTGCTGACGCTGGTCGCCGGCGCCGGAATCCTGCTCTACGCCTGGCTTTGGGTCATGGTGCCCTCCAGCGAGGACGCCCTGCAGGATGCCGAACGCGGCAGGGCCGGGCGGCCCGTCTCGCTGCAACGCGCAACCGATGACCAGGGCACGACGGCGGAGCCATCTGTGGGGGCCGGGCACCCACCGCGGGGCCGGCCTGGGCTCCGGTTCGGCAGCCTGGCCGGCCGGGAGATCCTGGCCGGTGCCGGGCTGTTGCTGCTGGGCCTGCTGATCTTCGCGCAGATGCAGGGCCTGCCCGTGGCCTGGGGCCTGATCTGGCCGGCAGTGCTGATCATCGCCGGCGCGGTGCTGGCCTGGCTGCAGCTCGATGCGGTGAGCCGGCGCGGGCTGCGCAAGGCGGCCGGGGCGGACCGGGCCGCCGGCATGGTCCGGCTGATCGGCGGCGTTGCCCTGGTGGTGTTGGGGTTGATCTTCCTGGTGTCCGGTGCCGTGAGCCTGGAGGCCCTGTGGAACGGGGCGTTCGTCGCCGTGATCGTCCTGGGCGGCGTGGTCCTGGTCCTGGCCCCCTGGGGGCTGCGGTTCTGGAGGGACTACGAATCCGAACGGGCCAACCGCATCCGGGTCGGTGAACGGGCGGAAATCGCCGCCCACCTGCACGATTCTGTCCTGCAGACCCTGGCCCTGATCCAGAAACGGGCCGGCGACGAGGCCCAGGTCCTGCGGCTGGCCCGCGCCCAGGAACGCGAATTGCGCCAGTGGCTCTACCGGGAGACACCGGTGGCCGAAGGCGATATCTGCGAGGCCATCCGGGCCGAGGCCGCACGGCTGGAGGAATCGCATGACGCGGTGATCGACGTCGTCAGCGTCGGGGAGCGTGAGGGCCTCGAAGGCCATGACGCAGTGGTCCAGGCAGCCCGCGAAGCCATGCTCAATGCGGCCAAGCACGCCGGGGGGACGGTGTCCGTCTACGTGGAGGCCTCCGACGCCGGCGTCGACGTCTTCGTCCGCGATCGTGGCGTCGGCTTCGACCCGGACGCGCTGCCCGGGGACCGGATGGGGGTCCGTGAATCGATCGTCGGGCGCATGCAGCGCAACGGGGGATCGGCGACGATCAGCAGCAACGGCAGGGGCACCGAAGTCCACCTGGCCATGAAGCACGAGGCAAGCGAGGAGCAGAGCCGATGAACAACGGTGAACCGCAGGCAGCACCCCAGCAGATCCGGGTGGTGGTCGTCGACGACCATGCCATCTTCCGGTCGGGCCTGAAATCCGACCTCGACTCCCGTCTGCTGGTCGTGGGGGAGGCGGCCACGGTGGACGGGGCAATCCGTGCCGTCACGGAGCTGCGTCCCGACGTCGTGCTGCTCGATGTGCACCTGCCCGGCGGGCGAGGTGGTGGCGGCGCGGAGGTGGTCGCCGGTTGCGCGGGAATGCTCGGGGATGTGCGATTCCTGGCATTGAGCGTCTCCGACGCCGCCGAAGACGTCGTCACGGTCATCCGTGCCGGCGCCAGGGGGTACGTGACCAAGTCCATTTCGGGGCAGGACATCTCCGACGCCGTGGTGCGCGTGGCCGCCGGTGATGCCGTCTTCTCGCCGCGCCTGGCAGGTTTCGTGTTGGACGCCTTCGGCACGCAGGCCGCCGTCAGCGCGGACGACGAACTGGATCTGCTCTCCGCCCGCGAGCTGGAGGTCATGCGGTTGATTGCCAGGGGCTACACGTACAAGGAGGTCGCCAAGGACCTCTTCATCTCGGTGAAAACCGTCGAGACGCATGTCTCCAAGGTGCTGCGCAAACTGCAGCTCTCCAATCGGCACGAGCTCACGCGGTGGGCGGTGGACCGCCGCATCCTCTAGAAACAGGTCTGCCCCGGGGCCAGGACACGTGACGGTGTCGCGGCCCCGGGGCAGAACCCTGCCGGTCGGCGGGCGAACCGCTACTGGGCCCGGCCCAGCAGCTGGGCGATCCGGCCCACGCCTTCGGCGAGGTCGTCATCGCCCAGGGCGTAGGACAGCCGCAGGTAGCCCGAAGGACCGAAGGCCTCGCCCGGGACGACGGCCACTTCGGCCTTGTCCAGGATCAGCGCGGCGAGTTCGGCGGAGGTCGCCGGACGTACGCCGTCGATGTCGCGACCGAGCATCCCGCGCACGTCCGCGTAGACGTAGAACGCGCCCTGCGGAGTCGGGCAGTCCACCCCGTCGATGGCGTCCAGCGCCGAGACGATGGCCTTGCGGCGACGGTCAAAGGCGGTCCGCATCTCGGCCACGGCATCCAGCGGGCCGGAGACGGCGGCCAAGGCGGCCATCTGCGAGACGTTCGCGACGTTGGAGGTGGAGTGTGACTGCAAGTTGGTGGCGGCCTTGATGACATCGGCCGGTCCGGCCATCCAGCCCACCCGCCAACCGGTCATCGCATAGGTCTTGGCCACGCCGTTGAGGATGACCACGCGGTCCCCGAGCTCGGGGGCCGCGGTGGCGATCGAGGTGAACTTCGCGTCGTCGTACGTCAGGTGCTCGTAGATCTCGTCCGTGACGACCCACAGGCCCCTGGCCGCGGCCCACCGGCCGATCTCGGCCACCATCTCCGGCGGGTAGACGGCGCCGGTCGGGTTGGAGGGGGAGACGAAGACCAGGACCTTGGTCCGGTCGGTGACCGCCGCCTCCAGCTGCTCGATCGTGACGAGATAGCCCTGTTCGGGCCCCGCGAAGACCTCCACCGGCATGCCACCGGCGAGGCGGATCGATTCGGGGTAGGTCGTCCAGAAGGGGGTCGGGACGATCACTTCGTCACCCGGATCCAACAAGGTGGCGAAGGTGTTGTAGACGGCCTGCTTGCCGCCGTTGGTGACCAGCACCTGGGAGGGCTCGATGGCATAGCCCGAGTCCCGTTGCGTCTTGGCTGCAATGGCCGCCTTCAGATCCGGCAGGCCGGCGGCGGGGGAGTAGCGGTGGAACCGCGGATCCCGGGCCGCGGCGACGGCTGCTTCCACCACGTAGTCGGGGGTCGGGAAATCGGGTTCGCCGGCGCCGAACCCGATCACCGGCCGACCGGCGGCCTTCAGCGCCTTGGCCTGGGCGTCCACGGCGAGGGTGGCTGATTCGGCGATGGATCCGATGCGTCGGGAGATGCGTGACATGGGGTCGCTTCCTGGGGTCGGGGGCGTGGAGCGTGGCTGATTCCAGCTTAGCGGCGTCATGGCGCGCCGCCCAGAATGCGTCCGCGCCCGGAACCTCGGCTGCGGCTGGCCCCACGGGGGCGCCGTTCGGTTCGACTTGTGGAGATCGAATGCGTAGACTGTTTCCTCGGTGTTGGAATACGCCTCGATGCGGTGTGCTTGAAAGGCAAATCGCGACGGGGAGGACCACCAATCCCGAAGGGTAGTGGCGCAATTGGTAGCGCAGCGGTCTCCAAAACCGCAGGTTGCAGGTTCGAGTCCTGTCTGCCCTGCGCAGTGGCATCCCCCACCGGTGGTGTGGGAAGCTCGGCGAAATCCACGTCACGGTGTGTTGCGGCCGACAGGCTGCGGTACACCGTGATTGTTTCAAGAAGCGAAGAACGCGAATCGAGGCACAGTGACCGAAGCAACAGCGGGAAGCTCGAAGGGCTCCCCCCGCGGCCGGAAACCGGCTCAGGGTGGCTTCTTTGCGCGTATCGCCTTGTTCTTCCGCCAGGTCATTTCCGAGCTCAAGAAGGTCGTCACACCGACCCGCAGCGAGTTGGTGAACTACACGCTGACCGTTCTGGGATTCGTGATCCTGGTGATGCTCATCGTCAGCGGGCTGGACCTGCTGTTCGGCAACGGCGCGATCCTCGTCTTCACGAACCCGCCGGAGCAGTAGGACCGACCGGCGCCCCAGGGGGCCGACGGCCCGTGACCGAGCCACGATGAAATGTTCTGGTTTACCAGTCAAAGAAAGCAGGAACCGCAGTGTCCGAGCAGGAACTCGAACCGCAGGCCAACGACGACGCCGTTGAGCAGGCAAGCGAGGCCGACGCCGTAGAGGTGTCGGCCCATTCCGTCGTGTCGGAGGAGCCATCGGCCGCCGACGCGTCTGAGGACACCGCGAACAACGAAGCAGACGATGCACCGGCCGAGGCCGAGGCAACGCCCGCCGCAGGCGAAGAGGTTGCGGAAGGCTCCGAGGGCGATGCCCCGGAGCTGTCCCCCGAGGAGGCCGTTGCGGCCGCCAAGGACGAATTCCGCACCCAGCTGCGCCGCCAGCCCGGCGACTGGTACGTCATCCACTCCTACGCAGGTTACGAGAACCGCGTGAAGGTGAACCTCGAGACCCGCGCCCAGACGCTGGGCATGGAGGAGTTCATCTACGAGATCCAGGTCCCCATGGAAGAAGTCGTGGAGATCAAGAACACGGCGCGCAAGATCGTCCGCCGCGTGCGCATCCCCGGCTACGTGCTGGTGCGCATGGAGTTGACCGACGCGTCGTGGGGCACCGTCCGGCATACCCCCGGTGTCACCGGCTTCGTCGGCAATGCCCACGACCCGGTGCCGCTGAGCCTGGACGAGGTGTACTCCATGCTTGAGCACACCATCGTGACCGAAGAACCGGCGCAGGCCGGTGGCTCGTCGAAGCCGGGCCGCCAGCCGATCTCCGAGGTCCACGTCGACTTCACCGTCGGCGAATCGGTCACCGTCAACGACGGCCCGTTCGAGACCCTGCCGGCAACGATCAGCGAGATCAAGCTCGAATCGCAGCAGCTCGTGGTCCTCGTGTCGATCTTCGAACGCGAAACCCCGGTCACCCTGTCGTTCAGCCAGGTCACCAAGATCCAGTAGGGATCACCGAAGACTTCGTCTCCCGCGCGGCCGCTTTCCGCCGCGGGAAACGATCCGGCCGCCGCGCCACGGCGGCCACCAGCCCCGGACACGCTCCTGTGTTCCGAGGAAAACGCATTGAGTAGAAGGACCCGAAATGGCCCCCAAGAAAAAGGTCACCGGCCTCATCAAGCTGCAGATCCAGGCAGGTGCCGCCAACCCGGCACCGCCGATCGGTCCCGCACTTGGTCAGCACGGTGTCAACATCATGGAGTTCTGCAAGGCGTACAACGCCGCCACGGAATCCCAGCGCGGCAATGTCGTACCGGTGGAGATCACGGTCTACGAAGACCGCTCCTTCACCTTCATCACCAAGACCCCGCCGGCAGCCGAGCTGATCAAGAAGGCTGCAGGCGTCGCCAAGGGCTCCGCCACCCCGCACACCGACAAGGTTGCGAAGCTGAGCCAGGCACAGGTCGAGGAGATCGCCAACACCAAGATGGAGGACCTGAACGCCAACGACATCCAGGCCGCCGCCAAGATCATCGCCGGCACCGCCCGCTCCATGGGCATCACCGTCGAGGGCTAATAACCCCCACCGTTTCCGCCACCGGCGGGAACACCCACAACATCAAAGAACGACGACGGAACCTCCACCGGAGGATGCCACCGGCGTCGTAGTGGCAGGGTCCAGCGCGATCCACGAATGACCACGACTGCATAAGGAGAACAAGCAGATGGCAAAGCGCAGCAAAGCATTCCAGGCGGCTGTCGCCAAGATCGATGGCGACAAGCTGTACACCCCGACCGAGGCCATCGCCTTGGCCAAGGAAACGGGTTCGGCCAAGACCGACTCGACCGTTGAGGTGGCCTTCCGCCTCGGCGTCGACCCCCGCAAGGCCGACCAGATGGTTCGCGGCACCGTGAACCTGCCGCACGGCACCGGCAAGACCGCCCGCGTGCTGGTCTTCGCCAACGGCGACAAGGCAGAAGCTGCCATCGCGGCCGGCGCCGACTTCGTGGGCTCCGACGACCTGATCGCCAAGATCTCGGCCGGCTGGACCGACTTCGACGCCGCTGTGGCCACCCCTGACCTCATGGGCAAGGTCGGTCGTCTCGGCAAGGTCCTCGGGCCGCGCAACCTGATGCCGAACCCGAAGACGGGCACGGTGACCATGGACGTCGCCAAGGCCGTCAATGACATCAAGGGCGGCAAGATCGACTTCCGCGTCGACAAGCACTCCAACCTCCACTTCATCATCGGCAAGGTGTCCTTCGACGCCGAGAAGCTGGCGGAGAACTACGCGGCAGCCCTCGACGAGGTCCTGCGCCTGAAGCCTTCCGCTTCCAAGGGCCGCTACATCTCCAAGGCCACCGTGGCCACCACCTTCGGCCCCGGCATCCCGGTGGACCCGAACGTGACCAAGGTCGTTGTCGGCGCCTAGCGTCAGCCCCGTCCGGTCACCGGACGACGTGAAGATCCCCGCATCCTGCTTTGGCAGGGGCGGGGATCTTTTTTGCCTCCCGGACGGCACTCTTCCTCAAGCAGTCCTGCCATGCCCCTTTACGCACGACACAGGGGCACGTACTGTATTGATTGATAAGTCCCAATCGGTCGAGAAGTGACCAGTCACTTCCCGGATCACCCACGGAGGGTGCCATGACCAGCCAGCTCGCCATCGAGGATCTTAAGGTCCCGGCCGCGCTTGACACGCCCGAAGGAACCGCCTTCGCGCAGATCCAGCAGCTGTTCCGCGACGCCGCACTGCAAGAACTGGGGCACGACGACCTGGTGTCGCCCGATGCCGTGCAGCTGGCCCGCATGCAGCCGAGCCCCTACGGGCGGAATCTGCTGCTCGTAGCGCGCTCCGGCGCGGACGCCACCGCGCCCGTCATCGCCGCGGCGATGGTCTTCCTGCCGCAGGCCGAGAACCTCGAGGCCGCGGATATCGACCTCGTGGTCGCCCCGCAGTGGCGCCGCCAGGGGGTCGGGACCCGCTTGCTGGACCACGCGGCCTCGGTCTGTGCCCGGGAAGGGCGCACCATTCTCAACGGCTATTCCGAATTGTCCCTGTCGTTCGGGGACTCGGTGGGGGCTCCGGGCCCCGGGGTCTCGGCCGTGGCCCCCGAATCGGGGGCCGGGTGGGTGGATGCCTCCTCGGCTTCGACGGCGTTCGCGCGCAGTTGCGGGTTTGTCCTGGGGCAAATCGAGCGGGGCAGCCGCGTGGAGATCGGGCCGGCGGATTTCGCCGTGTGGGACGGGCTGGAGCGTGAGGCACTCGCTGGGTCTGACGGCTACGAGACGATCTCGTGGACCGGGCCCGTCCCCGAGTGGGCGGTCGATGACTATTGCCGCATCATCGAGCGGATGGATACCGACCCTCCCGCGGGAGGCCTGGAATTCGAACCGTCCCGATGGGACGCCACCCGCTTGCGCACGATGGAGGATCGGCGCCGGCGGCAGGGGACCGGCAACGTGGTCACCGTGGCCCGGCATGAGGCGACCGGACGGCTGGTGGCCTATACCGAATTGGTGGTCTTTGCCGGCCGGAAGGACCTGGCCTTCCAGGAAGGGACGTTGGTGCTCCCGGAGCACCGGGGACATCGTCTCGGCCAGTTGGCCAAGGCACGAAATCATCGTGAACTGGTGCGGCTGCAGCCGGCAGTGGAACGGATCTACACCTGGAACGCGGCCGAAAATGCCTACATGCTGCGGATAAATGAAGCGTTGGGCTTCGCTGCCTGCTTGGTGGAGCCTGGCTGGATCCGAAAATAGGCCGGTGGCGTCGGAGATGGGCCGGCTCGATTTGGCCGAGCCGGTCCGGGCGGGATAAGCTAAACGAACCAAAGACCGTCGGTCGGTGGTGTCCCGTGTCCGCACGGACTCCACCCGAAAGTCCCAGCTAAGGGGCGGCCTACGCAGGTGAACGAAGTTTTCCTCCCCAGGGTGGCATATGCCGCCCAGGGTTGAGAAGCCCCGTGCATCTGCGCGGGGCGTTTTTTATGCCAGCCCCTCCGGGGTGTGTGGACCGGGTAGGCCGACTCAGAGACAATCCCCGGAAGGAGGGTTATGGCAACGCAGATCAAGATTTCCGCAGTTGAGGAAATCATCAACGACTTCAAGGAGTCGGGCGCCGCTGTCCTGACCGAATACCGTGGGCTCACCGTTGCACAGCTCAAGGAGTTGCGCCGTTCACTTGGTCAAGACACCAAGTTCTCGGTCGTGAAGAACACTCTGACGGGCATCGCAGCCAAGGAAGCCGGCATCGAAGCATTCGATGGCCAGCTGGCCGGCCCGACCGCTATCGCCTTTATCAAGGGCGATGCAGTGGCCGCGGCCAAGAGCCTGACGGATTTTGCCAAGGCCAACGAGAAGCTGGTCATCAAGACCGGTTACTTCGATGGCAAGGCCATGGACGCATCCGAGGTGGCCGCACTGGCCGCACTCGAGTCCCGCGAGCACCAGCTGGCCCGCGTGGCCGGTGTCCTCCAGGCTCCGGCATCCGCCGCAGCCCGCATCATCGAGGCACTGCGTGCAAAGCGTGAAGAAGAAGGTGGTGCAGCGTCGGCTCCGGCCGAAGCTCCCGCCGCTGAGGCCGAGGAAGCACCTGCTGCCGACGCTGCCACCGAAGAAGCCTAAGGGCCCTTCACACCACCAAACATCTCGCGGCACCGAATCGTGCCGCCCCATGGAAAGGACGCCACATCATGGCGAAGCTCACCACCGAAGAGCTCCTTGAGGCTTTCAAGGAAATGACCATCATCGAGCTCTCCGAGTTCGTTAAGACCTTCGAGGAGACCTTCGAGGTCACCGCCGCTGCTGTCGCCGTTGCCGGCCCGGCCGGCGGTGCCGCCGAGGCCGCCGAAGAGCAGACCGAATTCGACGTCGTGCTCGAAGCAGCCGGCGACAAGAAGATCGCAGTGATCAAGGAAGTTCGCTCCCTGACGTCCCTCGGACTGAAGGAAGCCAAGGACCTCGTGGACGGCGCCCCCAAGGCCGTTCTGGAAGCTGCCACCAAGGAAGCTGCCGAGAAGGCCAAGGAGGCCCTCGAGGCCGCCGGCGCGACCGTCACGGTCAAGTAGCCTCACCTCGTTTCAGGCGGAACCCCGCACA
>NZ_BAAAIV010000004.1:145262-177701 GCF_039526245.1 Arthrobacter rhombi | reverse complement strand
GGTGTGCGGGGTTCCGCTTTTTAAGTGGCCCCTCGCTGTCGCGGGCGTCACATTCGTTCGGTTTGACGCGGCGGTTTTGCTACCGTGTTAGGTAACGACTTGATAACGCGCAGCGGGGAAGGAGATCGATCTCGTGTCCAGTTCCACGATCACCGCCCCCCGTCCGGGCGCGACGACCCCGGGGGAATCATCGAATCCAGATGTCTCCCAGGGACGGAACGGGTCCCCGCGCAAGGGTGCTCGACTCGCCCTGCTCGACGGCGTACGTCTGCTGGCCGCCGTGGGCGTCATCTTCTACCACTACACCGCATGGCACCACGGCTACTGGGGGATCGAACCCGCCAAGGCCGCCTGGCCGAACCTGTCCCGGGTCAGCGTCTTCGGGAACATGGGAGTGCCGCTCTTCTTCGTGATCAGTGGTTTCGTCATCCTGCTCTCCGCCTATGGCAAGAGACCCGCCCAGTTCATCGGATCCCGTGTGGGGCGCTTGTTCCCTGCCTACTGGGTGGCCGTGCTGGCCACGGGGGTCCTGATCTTCTTCATCTGGCCATCAATGGGGGAGCGGCTGAGCTTCCTCGACTGGGTGGTGAACCTGACGATGATGCAGACCGGATTCCACGTCCCGCACGTCGACGGTGTCTACTGGACGCTCTGGGTGGAGATGCGCTTCTACGGCCTCATCCTGGTCTTGATGATGCTCGGGTGGGTCACGCGCCGCCGTATCCTGGCTTTCGCCGCAATCTGGCCCCTGGTGGGATTCCTGGCACCGATGATCTCAAGCAACTTCGTGCGACAGGCCCTCATTCCAGACCACGCTGCACTCTTTGCTGGTGGCATGTGCCTGTTCCTGATCTACCGGTTTGGCCACACGCCGCTCAGGTGGGCGGTGCTCGGCCTGAATGTGGTCCAGGCCGCGTGGCTGACCGGGAAGACCGGTAGCGCCGAGGCCATGGACCTGGTGGGGTACTCGGTCCCGCCCCAGGTCTACTGGGGCATCGTCGTGGGGATCTTCGCGCTGATCGCCGTCCTGGTGCTCACCCCGCTGCGCCGTGTGGATCTGCCCGGACTGTCGCTGGCAGGGGCACTGACCTACCCGATCTACCTGCTGCACGAGATCTGGGGCTGGTGGATCATCGACCAGCTCAGCGGGCACCTCCCGCGTCCGGTCATCCTCGCCCTGGCGATGGCTGCGTCGGGGATTGCCGCGTACCTGGTCTACCGGTTCGTCGAGCAGAAAATCGGGCGACGCCTCGGCAAGGCGGTCACCGCCGCAGTTGACTCAGTAGTTGCCCTGCGGGCGCCAGCGCGGGAATTCGCGGCACGTGCCGGTGCTGCCGAGGATTCCCGCAAGCCGATTTCCCGGGCGATTCCCCACAACCAAGGCGGAATCACCCGGGGCCTCTAAGCGGGTCCTGTCGATTCAGGCGTCGCGGGACAACAGCAGGGCTTCTCCCTGACCGCCACCGCCGCACAGGCTGACCGCTGCCTTGCCCCCGCCACGACGCTGCAACTCGAGGGCGGCATGCAGCGCCAAGCGTGCTCCGGAAGCGCCAATCGGGTGGCCCAGGGCAATGGCGCCGCCGTGGATGTTCGTCTTCTCCAGCGGGTAGTCCAGGTCCTTCAGCGACTGGCAGGCCACGGCTCCAAACGCCTCGTTGATCTCGATGAAGTCCAGATCGTTGACCGACCATCCTGCCTTTGCCAGGGCGGAATTGATGGCGTTGGAGGGTTGCGAATGCAGGGAAGTGTCCGGACCGGCCACCTGTCCTGGAGCTCCGATCACGGCAAGGATTTCCAGGCCCTTGCTCTCCGCGTACTGACGGGATGCCACGACGACGGCGGCTGCCCCATCGGAGAGTGGGGACGAATTCCCCGCAGTGATGGTGCCGTCCTTGGCGAAGGCCGGACGGAGTCCGCCCAGGGTCTCAGCCGTGGTGTTGGGTCGGATGCCCTCGTCCGTGTCGACGGTCAGCGGATCGCCCTTGCGCTGGGGAACCTGGAGCGCGACGATTTCGGCGTCGAACGTACCCGACTCCTGGGCAGCGGCTGCCCGCTGGTGCGATGCCGCGGCAACCTCGTCCTGCGGCAGCCGCTCGATTCCCAATTCGCCGTTCTTGGTTTCGGTGCTCACCCCCATGGACTGGCCGTCGAAGGCGTCGGTCAATCCGTCGTGGTCGACGGAATCGACGGCGGTGAAGCTGCCGTAGTTCCAGCCCTTCCGGCTGCCGGGCAGCAGGTGGGGGGCGTTGGTCATCGACTCCTGACCGCCGGCAACGACGACATCGGCCTCACCGAGGCGGACCAGGCGGGCGGCATCGGTGATGGCAGCCAGGCCAGAGAGGCAGACCTTGTTGATGGTCACCGTGGGGACGTCCCAGCCAATGCCTGCCTTGATGGCCGACTGGCGCGCCGGGTTCTGTCCACAGCCTGCCTGCACCACATGGCCCAGGATGACGGCCTGGACGTCGCCCGCAGGCACCCCTGCCTTGTCCAGCGCGCCGGTGATGGCCGCAGCGCCGAGTTCCACGGCGGTGAAACTCGCCAGCTGGCCCTTGAGCCGGCCGAAGGGGGTACGCGACCCCGAAATGATGACTGCGTCGCGGGGGTCGGACATGGTGCGCTCACTTTCGTCGAAAACTGGTCTTCTCCCAATTATCGTGACGCAGGCCATAATGACCAAAGTGCGGTGGCCCGCGGTGACGAAAGCTGCTGGGAGCCGCGGATGCATCGTCCGCAGGGCGGCCCGCCAAATTTTTTTGCTTCCGGTACGGGCCTTTTTGCCGAACATCTAGTATGGTGGACAGATTCTCCATAGACGTGTAATGTGGATCCTTGCGTCTTCCCTCTTTCCAGTCGGCCTTCATATAGCGGTGGGCCCGATGTTTGGTGGTGTTCCGGGTTCCTCATCCCGGGCGGGGATGGCGTCGGAAACCTGACGGTCTGTGGAAGGATCCATCTTGGTCGCCTCGAGCACCTCAAATCATCAAACCGCTAGTTCGGCCCGCACCGCGGAAGCGGCTGGCCGAATCACATTCGCAAAGATCCACGAACCTCTCGACGTGCCGAACCTGCTGGCACTTCAGGTGGAGAGCTTCGACTGGCTCGTTGGCAACGAGAACTGGAAATCCCGGCTGGAGAAGGCCCGCGCCGAAGGAATTGCCGGCGTCGCCGACACGTCCGGGCTGGCCGAGATCTTCGAGGAGATCTCCCCGATCGAGGACTTCCAGGGCACCATGTCCCTGAGCTTCTCCGAACCGGAGTTCGCGGACCCGAAGTACACCGAGGCCGAGTGCAAGGACCGCGACGCGACCTATGCGGCGCCGCTGTACGTCAAGGCCGAGTTCATGAACAACAACACGGGCGAGATCAAGCAGCAGACCGTGTTCATGGGCGACTTCCCGCTGATGACCGGCAAGGGCACCTTCATCATCAACGGCACCGAGCGTGTCGTCGTGTCCCAGCTGGTTCGTTCCCCGGGCGCCTACTTCGAGCGCACCCCGGACAAGACCAGTGACAAGGACATCTTCACGGCGAAGATCATCCCGTCGCGCGGTGCCTGGTTCGAGCTCGAAATCGACAAGCGTGACCAGGTCGGCGTTCGCCTCGACCGCAAGCGCAAGCAGTCCGTGACCGTGCTGCTCAAGGCCCTCGGCTGGACCGAAGGCCGCATCCTCGAGGAGTTCGGCCAGTACGACTCCATCCGCGCCACCCTGGAGAAGGACGCGACGGAGACGAAGGAAGAGGCGCTGCTCGACATCTACCGCAAGCTCCGTCCGGGCGAGCCGCCGACGGTCGACGCCGCCCAGGCCTTGCTGGACAACCTGTACTTCAACGCCAAGCGCTACGACCTGGCGAAGGTCGGCCGGTACAAGATCAACCGCAAGCTCGGTGTCGAGACCCCGCTGGATTCGCCGGACGCCTCGGTGCTGAACATCGATGACATCGTCGCGATGATCAAGTTCCTGGTAGCACTGCACGCCGGTGAAGCCACCGTGCCCGGCATCCGCAAGGGCGAGAAGGTCGACATCCGCGTGGAGGTCGACGACATCGACCACTTCGGCAACCGCCGCATCCGCGCCGTCGGCGAACTCATCGAGAACCAGGTCCGCACGGGCCTGTCCCGCATGGAGCGCGTCGTCCGCGAGCGCATGACCACGCAGGACGTCGAGGCCATCACGCCGCAGACGCTGATCAACATCCGACCCGTCGTGGCAGCGATCAAGGAGTTCTTCGGAACCTCCCAGCTCTCGCAGTTCATGGACCAGAACAACCCGCTCGCCGGACTGACGCACAAGCGTCGCCTGTCCGCGTTGGGCCCGGGTGGTCTGTCCCGTGACCGCGCCGGCATGGAAGTCCGTGACGTCCACCCGTCGCACTATGGCCGCATGTGCCCGATTGAAACCCCTGAAGGCCCGAACATTGGCCTGATCGGTTCGCTGGCAACCTACGCCCGCATCAACAACTTCGGATTCATCGAGTCCCCCTACCGCAAGGTCGTCAACGGCCAGGTCACCGACCAGGTCGACTACCTCACCGCGGATGAGGAACTCGAAGTCATCATCGCCCAGGCCAACGCCCCGATGACCGATGACCTGCACTTCGTCGAGGACCTGGTCCTCTGCCGCGAACGTGGCGGCGGCGGCGAGCCCGTGCTCGTCGAGCCGGCCGAAATCGACTACATGGACGTTTCGCCGCGCCAGATGGTCTCCGCGGCCACCGCGCTGATCCCGTTCCTGGAGCACGACGACGCCAACCGCGCCCTCATGGGTGCGAACATGCAGCGTCAGGCAGTGCCGCTGTTGGCCTCCGAGGCCCCCGTGGTCGGCACCGGCATGGAGAAGTACGTGGCGGTTGACGCCGGCGACTCCATCACCGCTGCCAAGCCCGGTGTGGTCACCGAGGTCTCCGCAGACCTGGTCACCGTCATGAACGACGACGGAACCGAGTCCGCGTACCCGATCATGAAGTTCGCCCGCTCGAACCACGGCAACGCCTACAACCAGCGTGTCCGCGTCGCCGAAGGCGATCGCCTGGAGTACCAGTCGATCATCGCCGACGGCCCGTCCACCGACAACGGTGAACTGGCCCTGGGTAAGAACCTCCTCGTGGCATTCATGTCCTGGGAAGGCCACAACTTCGAGGACGCCATCATCCTCTCCCAGCGCATGGTCTCCGACGATGTGCTGACCTCGATCCACATCGAGGAGCATGAGGTTGATGCCCGCGACACCAAGCTCGGCGCCGAAGAGATCACCCGGGACATCCCGAACGTCTCCGAGGAGGTCCTGGGCCAGCTCGACGAGCGAGGCATCATCCACATCGGTGCCGAGGTCGAGGCCGGGGACATCCTGGTTGGCCGCGTCACCCCCAAGGGTGAAACGGAACTGACCCCGGAGGAGCGCCTGCTGCGCGCCATCTTCGGCGAGAAGTCCCGCGAAGTCCGCGACACCTCGCTGAAGGTGCCGCACGGCGAGTCCGGCACGGTCATCGGTGTGCGCATCTTCGAGCGCGACAACGACGACGAGCTGCCCCCGGGCGTGAACCAGCTGGTCCGCGTGTACGTGGCACAGAAGCGCAAGATCACGGACGGCGACAAGCTTGCCGGACGCCACGGCAACAAGGGCGTCATCTCCAAGATCCTGCCGATCGAGGACATGCCGTTCCTGGAGGACGGGACCCCGCTGGACATCATCCTGAACCCGTTGGGTGTCCCGGGCCGTATGAACGTCGGCCAGGTCCTGGAGGTCCACCTCGCGTGGGCAGCCAAGCAGGGCTGGAAGATCGAGGGAGAGCCGGACTGGGTCAAGGACCTGCCGAACCTGCCGCGCGAATCCGGTCCCACCACGGTCGCCACCCCGGTGTTCGACGGTGCCCACGAGGACGAGATCCGCGGGCTGCTGGACCACACCAACGTGACGCGTGATGGCGATCGGCTGATCGGCAACTCCGGTAAGGCCCGTCTCTTTGACGGCCGCTCCGGCGAGCCGTTCCCGGAGCCGGTGTCCGTGGGCTACATGTACATCCTGAAGCTCCACCACCTGGTGGACGACAAGATCCACGCCCGCTCCACCGGACCGTACTCCATGATCACGCAGCAGCCGCTGGGTGGTAAGGCGCAGTTCGGTGGCCAGCGCTTCGGCGAAATGGAAGTCTGGGCCCTCGAGGCCTACGGCGCCGCCTACACGCTGCAGGAACTGCTGACCATCAAGTCCGATGACATCCACGGACGCGTGAAGGTCTACGAGGCCATCGTGAAGGGCGAGAACATCCCGGAACCGGGCGTTCCGGAATCCTTCAAGGTCCTCATCAAGGAAATGCAGTCGCTGTGCCTGAACGTGGAGGTCCTCTCCACTGACGGCAACCCCATCGAGATGCGGGACTCGGACGAAGAAGTGTTCCGGGCTGCGGAAGAACTGGGCATCGACCTCTCACGGTCGGAGCCGAGCTCCGTCGACGAGGTTTAGCACGACGGCGGTGGCCCGGCACCCCGTGCCGGGCACCCGCCGTCGTCCCCAATCCTTTTCCCCTCCCCGGCAGGTCCAGTACCTGCCGATGAACACCAGACTTCTTCAGAACAAGAGAGAGACAGGGACCATATGTCCAGCGAATCCTCATTCGGCACCATGCGCATTGGCCTGGCCACCGCGGAAGAGATCCGCGACTGGAGCTTCGGCGAGGTCAAAAAGCCGGAGACCATCAACTACCGCACCCTGAAGCCGGAGAAGGACGGTCTTTTCTGCGAAAAGATCTTCGGTCCTTCCCGCGACTGGGAATGCTACTGCGGCAAGTACAAGCGCGTGCGCTTCAAGGGCATCATCTGTGAGCGCTGCGGCGTCGAGGTGACCCGTGCCAAGGTGCGTCGCGAGCGGATGGGCCACATCGAGCTCGCCGCTCCCGTCACCCACATCTGGTACTTCAAGGGCGTCCCCTCGCGCTTGGGCTACCTGTTGGACCTGGCGCCGAAGGACCTCGAAAAGGTCATCTACTTCGCCGCCTACATGATCACCTCGGTCGACGAGGAGCGCCGCCACGCGGAGCTTCCGAACCTGCAGGCCCAGCACGACGTCGAGCGCAAGCAGCTCGTCGACAACCGTGACTCCGACATCGCGGCGATCGCCCGCGACCTGGAGAACGACCTCGCCAAGCTCGAGGCCGAGGGTGCCAAGGCAGCAGAAAAGAAGAAGACCCGGGACCTCGCCGACAAGACGATGGCCCAGGTGCGCAAGCGTGCCGACGCCGAGATCGAGCGTCTCGAACAGGTCTGGGACCGGTTCAAGAACCTGAAGGTCGCCGACCTCGAAGGCGACGAAGGCCTGTTCCGCGTGCTCCGCGAGAAGTACGGACTGTTCTTCGAAGGCTGCATGGGCGCCGAAGCCATCCAGAAGCGTCTGGAGACCTTCGACATGCCCGCAGAGGCCGAGCTGCTGCGCGACATCATCAAGAACGGCAAGGGCCAGCGCAAGACGCGTGCCCTGAAGCGCCTGAAGGTCGTCAATGCGTTCCTGACCACGACGAACAGCCCCATGGGCATGGTGCTGGACGCCGTTCCGGTGATCCCGCCGGAACTGCGCCCGATGGTCCAGCTGGACGGTGGACGCTTCGCGACCTCCGACCTCAACGACCTGTACCGCCGCGTGATCAACCGCAACAACCGCCTGAAGCGCCTGCTGGACCTCGGGGCCCCCGAGATCATCGTGAACAACGAAAAGCGGATGCTCCAGGAAGCTGTTGACTCCCTCTTCGACAACGGCCGCCGCGGCCGTCCGGTCACCGGACCGGGCAACCGTCCGCTGAAGTCGCTGTCCGACATGCTCAAGGGCAAGCAGGGCCGGTTCCGCCAGAACCTGCTCGGCAAGCGCGTGGACTACTCGGGCCGTTCGGTCATCGTGGTGGGTCCGCAGCTGAAGCTGCACCAGTGTGGCCTGCCGAAGCAGATGGCTCTGGAGCTGTTCAAGCCCTTCGTGATGAAGCGCCTGGTTGACCTCAACCACGCGCAGAACATCAAGAGCGCCAAGCGGATGGTCGAGCGCTACCGCCCGCAGGTCTGGGACGTGCTCGAGGAGATCATCACCGAACACCCGGTGCTGCTCAACCGTGCACCGACCCTGCACCGCTTGGGCATCCAGGCATTCGAGCCGCAGCTGGTCGAGGGCAAGGCCCTTCAGCTGCACCCGCTCGTGTGTGCCGCATTCAACGCCGACTTCGACGGTGACCAGATGGCAGTTCACCTGCCGCTGAGCCCCGAAGCCCAGGCCGAGGCGCGCATCCTGATGCTGTCGAGCAACAACATCCTCAAGCCCTCCGACGGCCGCCCCGTGGCGTTGCCGTCCCAGGACATGATCATCGGTCTGCACCACCTGACCACCAAGCGTCCGGAAGAAGAAGGACACGGCCACGCTTTCAGCTCGGTGGCAGAGGCGCTGATGGCGATGGACCGTGGGGACCTGCACCTGAACGCTCCCGTGCGGATCCGTGTGGATGGCTTCGTGCCGTCCGCCGAGCAGCCCGCTCCGGAGGGCTGGGTGGAAGGCACCCCGGCACTGATCGAGACCTCACTCGGTCAGGTCCTGTTCAACGAGACGCTGCCCGCGGATTACCCGTGGGTCTCCCGTGTCGCTGGCAAGGATGCGCTTTCTGACATCGTCAACGACTTGGCTGAGCGGTACCCCAAGGTCGTCGCGGCGGCAACGCTGGACAACCTGAAGGACGCCGGCTTCAAGTGGGCGACCCGCTCGGGCATCACGGTGGCCATCTCGGACATCACCTCGAACATGGACAAGACCGCCATCCTGGCTCCTTACGAGGAGCAGGCCCTGAAGGTCCAGTCGCAGTTCGACAAGGGTCTGATCGCCGATGACGAGCGCCGTTCCGAATTGATCGACATCTGGACCAAGGCAACCGACGAGGTTGCCGAGGCGATGCGTGCCGGCATGGAGGAACTGAACGTCATCAACCGCATGGTGACCTCGAAGGCTCGTGGTAACTGGCTGCAGTTGCGCCAGATCGCCGGTATCCGTGGCCTGGTGTCCAACCCTAAGGGCGAGATCATCCCGCGTCCGATCAAGTCCTCCTACCGTGAGGGCCTGTCCGTTCTCGAGTACTTCATCGCCACCCACGGTGCCCGTAAGGGCCTGGCTGATACCGCGTTGAAGACCGCCAACTCGGGTTACCTGACCCGTCGTCTGGTGGACGTCTCGCAGGACGTCATCGTTCGTGAAGCCGACTGTGGCACCGAGCGCGGCTTGACCGTGCCGATTGCCTATGTCGACGAGATCGGGACCGTGCGCATGCATGAGACCGTCGAGAACTCTGCGTACACCCGCACCCTGGCCGTCGACGTTGTCGACGGTTCGGGCAAGGTGCTGGCCGAGGCCGGCTCCGATGTGGGCGACGTCGTCATCGACGAGCTCTTCGCTGCAGGCGTCCAGGAGATCAAGGTCCGCTCCGTGCTGACCTGCGAGTCCGCAGTGGGCACGTGTGCACTGTGCTACGGCCGGTCGCTGGCCACGGGCAAGACCGTGGACATCGGCGAGGCCGTGGGCATCATCGCCGCACAGTCCATCGGCGAGCCCGGTACCCAGCTGACCATGCGTACGTTCCACACCGGTGGTGTTGCTTCTGCTGAGGACATCACCCAGGGTCTGCCCCGTATCCAGGAGCTCTTCGAGGCGCGTACCCCCAAGGGTGTCGCCCCGATCTCCGAGGTTGCCGGACGCGTCACGATCGAAGACGCCGAAAAGCAGCTGCGGATCGTCATCACCCCCGATGACGGCTCCGAGGAAATCGCCTACCCCGTGCTGCGCCGTGCGCGCATGCTCGTGGTCGATGGTGACTCGGTGGCGGTGGGCCAGCAGCTCGTTGCAGGTGCCATCGATCCGAAGCAGGTGCTGCGTGTCCTCGGACCGCGCGAGGCCCAGAAGTTCCTGGTCCGCGAAGTCCAGGACGTCTACCAGTCGCAGGGCGTGGGCATCCACGACAAGCACGTGGAAGTCATCGTCCGTCAGATGCTTCGCCGCATCACGGTCATCGAGTCCGGTGATACCGGCTTGCTGCCCGGCGAATTGGCCGACCGCAGCCGCTTCACCAGCGAAAACCGCAAGGCCGTGTCCGAGGGCAAGACCCCGGCATCGGGTCGTGACGAGCTCATGGGCATCACCAAGGCCTCGCTCGCCACGGATTCCTGGCTCTCCGCTGCATCCTTCCAGGAGACCACCCGTGTCCTGACGCAGGCCGCAATGGAAGGCAAGTCGGATCCGCTGCTGGGCCTGAAGGAGAACGTGATCATCGGCAAGTTGATCCCGGCCGGCACCGGTCTGGATCGCTACACCCAGGTCACGGTGGAGCCCACCGAGGAAGCCAAGGCCAACCTCTTCACCGGTCCGAGCGCCTTCACGGGCTTCGACTACGAAGGAGTCGAGCCGGGGATGAGCCCCGAGTTCCACGCCATCCCGATGGATGACTACGATCTCGGGAACGACTTCCGGTAGTACCAGCGGTCCATGGACCAACCGATGGCCGGCACCCTCAGGGGTGCCGGCCATCGGCATGTCTGCGTCCGTTTCACTGTTATTTCTAGGTGATTACACACCTAGGTGACTTCGCGCCTAGACGGAGAAAAAGGCAGAATTGGGCCGTAATGCGACGTGAGGGTGCGGTTTGTGCGTGGATTCGGCTGGGGAGTGGAGCCGGCGACTGGCCGGGGTCCCCATTCCTGGTTGATGCGACCCGGCGGTCGACGGTGCCGCGGCCGGCGCTGGCGATGGCCGCAGGCGCGTTTCCGGGCGGGTCCGCGGCCGTGTTAGGATATGGGTAATTGTTTTTATGTGTGGCAAATGGACACGGTCCGGGTTGCGGGGAACTTGCGCAACAAATGCCACACTTTTGCACGCCTACGGTCGACACCGCAAGCGCTGCGATGAAACGACCAAAAGCGCAGTGCCTGCCAGCCGCACGTTGGGCTCGGGCACAGCAGAACCAAGAAACCGGAGGACACGAAAGTGCCTACTATTCAGCAGTTGGTCCGCAAGGGCCGCTCGCCGAAGGTCAACAAGACCAAGGCCCCTGCCCTGAAGGGCAACCCGATGCGTCGTGGCGTATGCACCCGTGTGTACACCACCACCCCGAAGAAGCCGAACTCCGCACTGCGTAAGGTTGCCCGCGTGCGCCTTGCCGGCGGCGTTGAGGTCACCGCATACATTCCCGGCGTCGGCCACAACCTGCAGGAGCACTCCATCGTGCTCGTTCGCGGCGGCCGCGTGAAGGACCTTCCGGGTGTCCGTTACAAGATCGTCCGCGGTGCACTTGATACGCAGGGCGTGAAGAACCGTAAGCAGGCTCGCTCCCGCTACGGCGCCAAGAAGGAGAATAAGTAATGCCACGTAAGGGTCCGGCGCCCAAGCGCCCCCTCGTTTCCGATCCGGTCCACGGTGCACCCCTGGTGACCCAGCTGATCAACAAGGTTCTGGTCGACGGCAAGAAGTCCACCGCCGAGCGCATCGTCTACGGTGCACTTGAAGGTGTCGCAGCCAAGACCAACGCCGATCCGGTAGTTGCCCTCAAGAAGGCCATGGACAATGTCCGCCCGGCCATCGAGGTCAAGTCCCGCCGCGTTGGTGGCGCCACCTACCAGGTGCCGATCGAGGTCAAGCCGGGCCGCGCAACCGCCCTGGCACTGCGCTGGCTCGTGGGTTACTCCAAGGCCCGCCGCGAGAAGACGATGATCGAGCGTCTCATGAACGAGATCCTCGACGCGTCGAACGGTCTGGGTGCCGCTGTGAAGCGCCGCGAAGACACTCACAAGATGGCCGAATCCAACAAGGCATTCGCCCACTACCGCTGGTAACCGGCCTCATGCACGACGGCGGAGCGGGGCACCTCAGGTGCCTCCCCGCCGTCGTGTAGGAATCCACAGAAAAAGGGAGACAACGTGGCACAGGACGTGCTCACCGACCTCACGAAGGTCCGCAACATCGGCATCATGGCGCACATTGATGCCGGTAAGACCACTACTACGGAACGCATCCTCTTCTACACGGGTGTGAACCACAAGATCGGCGAAACGCACGACGGCGCATCGACGACTGACTGGATGGAACAGGAAAAGGAACGCGGCATCACGATCACGTCGGCCGCCGTGACCTCCTTCTGGGACAACAACCAGATCAACATCATCGATACTCCGGGCCACGTTGACTTCACGGTCGAGGTCGAGCGCGCATTGCGCGTGCTCGACGGCGCCGTTGCCGTCTTCGACGGCAAGGAAGGCGTGGAGCCGCAGTCCGAGACCGTTTGGCGCCAGGCCGACAAGTACGACGTTCCGCGCATCTGCTTCGTCAACAAGATGGACAAGCTCGGAGCCGACTTCTACTACACGGTCGACACGATCGTGAAGCGCCTGGGTGCCCGGCCGCTGGTCATGCAGCTGCCGATTGGTTCAGAGAACGACTTCGTCGGTGTCGTGGACCTCATCAAGATGAAGGCCCTCGTGTGGCCCGGCGACTCCAAGGGCGACGTGACCATGGGTGCGGCCTACGAGACCCGGGAAATCCCGGAGGATCTCCAGGCCAAGGCCGAGGAATACCGCGCCAAGCTGATCGAGGATGTTTCCGAGTCCTCGGACGAGCTGATGGAGAAGTACCTCGAGGGTGAGGAAATCACCAACGAGGAACTCGTCGCCGGCATCCGCAAGATGACCGTGAACTCGGAGGCCTACCCGGTCTTCTGTGGTTCCGCGTTCAAGAACCGCGGTGTCCAGCCGATGCTCGACGCCGTTGTTTCCTACCTGCCGTCGCCGCTCGACGTCCCCCCGATGATCGGGCACGACCCGCGCAACGAGGAAATCGAAATGACGCGTAAGCCGAGCGAGGACGAGCCGTTCTCCGCTTTGGCTTTCAAGATCGCCACGCACCCGTTCTTCGGGCAGCTGACCTTCATCCGCGTTTACTCCGGCAAGGCATCTTCCGGCCTCCAGGTGATGAATACCACCAAGGGCAAGAAGGAGCGCATCGGAAAGCTCTTCCAGATGCACGCCAACAAGGAGAACCCGGTGGATGAGGCACACGCCGGGCACATCTACGCCGCCATCGGCCTGAAGGACACCACTACCGGTGACACCCTGGCTGCGGTCGACGCGCCGATCGTGCTCGAGTCGATGTCCTTCCCGGATCCCGTGATCTTCGTGGCCATCGAGCCGAAGACGAAGGGTGACCAGGAGAAGCTCTCCACGGCCATCCAGAAGCTTTCTGCCGAGGACCCCACGTTCACCGTTTCGTTGAACGAGGACACCGGCCAGACGGAAATCGGCGGCATGGGCGAACTCCACCTGGATATCCTGGTGGACCGCATGAAGCGCGAGTTCCGCGTCGAGGCCAACGTGGGCAAGCCCCAGGTTGCCTACCGCGAGACGATCAAGAAGGCCGTCGACAAGGTCGACTTCACGCACAAGAAGCAGACCGGCGGTTCGGGACAGTTCGCCAAGGTCCAGATGGCCTTCGAGCCCCTGGATACCTCTGATGGAGTGTTCTACGAATTCAAGAACGCCGTCACCGGTGGCCGTATCCCGCGTGAGTACATCCCGTCCGTGGATGCCGGCATCCAGGCCGCCATGCAGTTCGGCGTGCTGGCCGGTTACCCGATGGTCGGCGTCAAGGCAATTCTGCTTGACGGCGCTTACCACGACGTCGACTCGTCCGAAATGGCATTCAAGATCGCCGGATCCCAGGTGTTCAAGGAAGGTGCACGTCGCGCCAACCCGATCATCCTGGAACCGCTGATGGCCGTCGAGGTGCGTACTCCCGAGGAGTACATGGGCGATGTCATCGGTGACCTGAATTCACGTCGCGGTTCCATCCAGTCCATGGAGGATGCCGCCGGCGTGAAGGTCATCAAGGCCAACGTTCCGCTCTCGGAAATGTTCGGATACATTGGCGACCTGCGGTCCAAGACCCAGGGTCGCGCCGTGTACTCGATGACTTTCGAAAGCTATGCCGAGGTCCCCAAGGCTGTTGCCGAGGAGATCATCCAGAAGTCCCGCGGCGAGTAATCGCCTCAGGAATCTAGACTCGTCGCAGACCGAAAGGTAGGCGGCACCGGGTTTGCCGGCCGGGCAGGGATGTCCGGCCGGCCTCCCCAGGCGAACGAAGGGTTCCCTTAGCGGAGCCGGACGGAAACCGCAATTTCAAGAAATAAACAAGCCCACAGTAGACTTAATCAAGATTCGCCTGCGAACCGCGCAGGCGGGGTAAGTCTTCTGAAAATACGTTCTAGGAGGAACCTGTGGCGAAGGCAAAGTTCGAGCGGACTAAGCCGCACGTTAACATCGGCACCATCGGTCACGTTGACCATGGAAAGACCACGTTGACGGCTGCCATTTCGAAGGTGCTTGCTGACAAGTACCCCGATCTGAACGAGCAGCGTGATTTCTCGGCGATTGACTCCGCCCCGGAAGAGCGCCAGCGCGGCATCACGATCAATATCTCCCACATCGAGTACCAGACGGAAAAGCGCCACTACGCGCACGTCGATGCTCCGGGTCACGCTGACTACATCAAGAACATGATCACCGGTGCCGCCCAGATGGACGGCGCGATCCTCGTGGTCGCCGCGACCGATGGTCCGATGGCCCAGACGCGCGAGCACGTGCTGCTGGCCCGCCAGGTTGGCGTTCCGACGCTGCTGGTGGCCCTGAACAAGTCCGATATGGTCGAGGACGAAGAGCTCCTTGACCTCGTGGAGATGGAAGTTCGCGAACTTCTGTCCTCGCAGGAATTCGATGGCGACAACGCCCCGGTGATCCGCGTTTCGGGCCTGAAGGCCCTGGAAGGCGATCCCAAGTGGGTCAAGTCCGTCGAGGAACTGATGGAAGCAGTCGACGAGTTCATCCCGGACCCGGTCCGCGATAAGGACAAGCCGTTCCTGATGCCGATCGAGGACGTCTTCACGATCACCGGTCGTGGCACCGTCGTCACCGGCCGCGCCGAGCGTGGCACCCTGGGTATCAACTCCGAGGTCGAGATCGTCGGCATCCGCCCGGTCCAGAAGACCACGGTGACCGGTATCGAGATGTTCCACAAGCAGCTCGACGAGGCATGGGCGGGCGAGAACTGTGGCCTGCTGCTCCGCGGCATCAAGCGCGAAGATGTCGAGCGCGGCCAGGTTGTCGTCAAGCCGGGTTCGATCACCCCGCACACCGAGTTCGAGGGCAACGTCTACATCCTGTCCAAGGACGAAGGCGGACGTCACAACCCGTTCTACTCGAACTACCGCCCGCAGTTCTACTTCCGCACCACGGATGTTACCGGCGTCATCACCCTGCCCGAGGGCACCGAGATGGTCATGCCCGGCGACAACACCGAAATGAGCGTTGTGCTGATCCAGCCCATCGCCATGGAAGAGGGCCTCGGCTTCGCCATCCGTGAGGGTGGCCGCACCGTTGGCTCGGGACGCGTCACCAAGATCACCAAGTAGTCTCCACTACCTCATGATCTGACCGTCTGGTTGGAAAAGGCCCCGTCGTTCAATCGGCGGGGCCTTTTCGTGCCGTGGGGTGGGATGGTGATGCGTAGCGTTGGCTGCTGCGCCCGACGGGGGAGTGGCCGCTGAACATGTGTCCTTGGCCACGAGCCAACTCCGTGGATTGGCAAATGGTCTCCTGATCTGCCACACTGGATAAGTTGTTCAAGCACCTCTTTGTGCCTTGTGCTCGCCGATCGGTTCGCCGATACCGGAGCCAGGGCCGGTTTCGACAGAGATTGCGTCCCGCCCGGGATAATGCCCGGGGCGGGGGCGGATACGAGTGAAGCACCGAGGTCCAAATATGACCCGCCCCCATTCTTGACGGTCGTGTAGCCGGAACTAGGCGACACGCCCGACCGCGGGGGTCGGAGCTTCGGCGGGGTGAGGAACCCGGGATTGCCCGGATTCAGTCCGCGCGAAGTGTGCCGGTCCGCAAGGGCCCGTTAGTGCACAGTAACTGTACAGAGAGTGCTACTTAGAAAGAGGCATGACGCCATGGCGGGACAAAAAATCCGCATCCGGCTGAAGTCGTATGACCACGAGGTCATTGACGTTTCTGCCCGGAAGATCGTTGAGACGGTCACGCGCGCAGGCGCAACCGTAGTCGGCCCCGTGCCGCTGCCGACGGAGAAGAACGTGTACTGCGTTATCCGTTCGCCCCACAAGTACAAGGATAGCCGTGAGCACTTCGAAATGCGCACGCACAAGCGTCTGATCGACATCGTCGATCCGACCCCGAAGGCTGTTGATTCGCTGATGCGTCTCGACCTGCCGGCGGACGTCAACATCGAAATCAAGCTTTAGGGGAGGTGCTGAGAAACTATGACCGCAACCCGTAATGTAAAGGGCCTGCTGGGCACGAAGCTCGGCATGACCCAGGTCTGGGATGAGAACCACAACCTCATCCCCGTCACTGTCGTGCAGGTAGATTCCAACGTTGTGACCCAGCTCCGCAATGCGGAACGGGACGGCTATGCAGCCGTGCAGATCGGCTACGGCCAGATCGACCCGCGCAAGGTCACCAAGCCGCTTGCCGGCCACTTCGAGGCCGCAGGGGTCACCCCCCGCCGCCACGTGGTCGAGCTGCGCACCGCGGATGCCGACGCATACAACCTGGGCCAGGAACTGTCCGCGGAGGTCTTCGAGGCCGGCCAGAAGGTCGACGTCGTGGGCAAGTCCAAGGGCAAGGGATTCGCCGGTGTCATGAAGCGTCACGGCTTCTCCGGTGTCGGTGCATCTCACGGTGCCCACAAGAACCACCGCAAGCCCGGTTCCATCGGCGGAGCCTCCACCCCCGGACGCGTTTTCCAGGGCCAGCGCATGGCTGGCCGCATGGGCGCCGAGCGCGTGACCACGATGAACCTTACGGTTCATGCAGTGGACGCCGAGAAGAACCTCCTGCTGATCAAGGGTGCCGTTCCCGGCGCCCGCGGCCGTGTCGTCCTCGTGCGCACCGCCGTGAAGGGAGCATAAGCAAATGGCTAACACCGCACTGAAGGTCGAGCTTCCTGCCGCGATCTTCGATGTTCAGACCAACGTTCCGCTGCTGCACCAGGTCGTCGTGGGCCAGCTTGCTGCCGCCCGTCAGGGTACGCACAAGACCAAGACCCGCGCCGAGGTTTCGGGTGCAGGTCGCAAGCCGTTCAAGCAGAAGGGCACCGGCCGAGCCCGTCAGGGTTCCATCCGTGCCCCGCACATGACCGGCGGTGGCGTGGTCCACGGACCGACGCCGCGCGACTACTCGCAGCGCACTCCCAAGAAGATGAAGGCAGCCGCCCTGCGCGGAGCCCTCTCGGACCGGGCACGCCACGATCGCGTCCACGTGATCGAGAACCTGGTTTCCGGCACCACGCCGTCAACCAAGGAAGCGCTGGCTTCACTGCGCGCTCTCACCGAGCGCAAGAATCTGCTCGTAGTCATCGACCGCGCCAACGATGTTGTAGCACTTTCCGTGCGCAACCTCGTGAACGTCCACGCTCTCTACGTCGACCAGCTGAACACCTACGATGTTCTGGTCGCCGATGACGTGGTCTTCACCAAGGCCGCATTCGATGCCCTGGTCACCAAGGAGGACGCCAAGTGAGCGCCACCTTCTCCAAGTCCCCGCACGACGTCATCCTGGCGCCGGTCGTTTCGGAAAAGAGCTACGGACTGATCGACGAAGGTAAGTACACCTTCCTGGTCGACCCACGCTCGAATAAGACGGAAATCAAGCTGGCGGTGGAGAGCATCTTCTCCGTCAAGGTTGACTCCGTCAACACACTCAACCGTGCCGGTAAGCGCAAGCGCACCCGCTTCGGATGGGGAGCTCGCAAGGCTACCAAGCGTGCGATCGTCTCCCTTAAAGAAGGCACGATCGACATCTTCGGCGGTCCGCTTTCTTAAGCGGAGACCACTTTAACGAGGAATAAAACATGGCAATCCGCAAGTACAAGCCGACTACCCCGGGCCTGCGTGGCTCGAGCGTAGCCGACTTCGCAGAAATTACCCGGACAACCCCGGAAAAGTCGTTGCTCCGTCCGCTCACCAAGACCGGCGGCCGCAACAACTCCGGAAAGATCACCACGCGCCACAAGGGTGGTGGACACAAGCGCCAGTACCGTCTGATCGACTTCCGTCGTCATGACAAGGACGGCGTGCCGGCAAAGGTCGCTCACATCGAGTACGACCCCAACCGCACCGCCCGTATTGCGCTGCTCCACTACATCGATGGCACCAAGCGCTACATCATCGCCCCGAACAAGCTGTCCCAGGGCGATGCTGTTGAGGCCGGCCCCAACGCCGACATCAAGCCCGGCAACAACCTGCCGCTGCGCAACATCCCGGTTGGTACCGTGATCCACGCAGTGGAGCTGCGTCCCGGCGGCGGGGCCAAGATGGCCCGTTCCGCAGGCGCTTCGGTTCAGCTGGTCGCACGTGAGGGTCGCTTCGCGCAGCTCCGCCTCCCGTCCGGCGAGATCCGCAACGTTGATGTGCGCTGCCGCGCCACGATCGGCGAGGTCGGCAATGCCGAGCAGTCGAACATCAACTGGGGCAAGGCTGGCCGCATGCGCTGGAAGGGCGTTCGCCCGACCGTGCGTGGTGTCGTCATGAACCCCGTCGACCACCCGCACGGTGGTGGCGAGGGCAAGACCAGTGGCGGTCGCCACCCGGTCAACCCGAACGGCAAGCCGGAAGGCCGTACCCGCCGTCCGAACAAGGAAAGCGACAAGCTTATTGTGCGTCGCCGTCGTACCGGCAAGAACAAGCGATAGGAGCCTGGAAACATGCCACGCAGCCTGAAGAAAGGCCCCTTCGTCGATCAGCACCTGTATGTCAAGGTTGCTGCTGAGAACGAAAAGGGCACCAAGAACGTCATCAAGACGTGGTCCCGCCGTTCGATGATCGTCCCCGACATGCTCGGGCACACGATCGCCGTGCACGACGGACGCAAGCACATTCCGGTGTTTGTCACCGAGTCGATGGTCGGGCACAAGCTCGGCGAATTCGCTCCCACGCGGACTTTCCGCGGCCACGTGAAGGACGACAAGAAGGGCAAGCGCCGCTAACCCGCAAGGGTTAGTGAGTGCTTAGCACTTCTTCGATAGACGAGAGAAGGAAAGCAATGGAAGCCAAGGCAATTGCGCGCCATATCCGCGTAACGCCTATGAAGGCCCGGCGCGTCGTCGACCTTGTTCGTGGCAAGCAGGCGAATGAGGCTCTGGCGATTCTGAAGTTTGCCCAACAGGCAGCTTCGGAGCCGGTATTCAAGGTAGTAGCGTCGGCCGTGGCAAATGCCCGTGTCGCCGCAGATCGTGACGGTGTCGGATTCAACGAGGACGAGCTGTTCATCAGCGAAGCCTTCGTCGACGAAGGTGCAACGATGAAGCGGTTCCAGCCGCGTGCCCAAGGTCGCGCTTACCGCATCAATAAGCGCACCAGCCACATCACCGTGGTTGTTTCAACCCCGGAGAAGGGTGGGGAAAAGTAAATGGGACAGAAGATCAACCCGAATGGGTTCCGACTCGGTATCACCACTGATCACATTTCGCACTGGTACGCCGACAGCAACAAGCCCGGTCAGCGCTACAAGGATTTCGTCCGCGAGGACATCAAGATCCGCGAGCTGATGACCACTGGCATGGAACGCGCCGGCATCGCCAAGGTGGAGATCGAGCGCACCCGCGATCGTGTCCGCGTTGACATCCACACTGCCCGCCCGGGCATCGTCATCGGTCGCCGCGGCGCCGAAGCCGATCGCATCCGTGGCGAGCTTGAGAAGCTCACGTCCAAGCAGGTGCAGCTGAACATCCTCGAGGTCAAGAACCCCGAGATCGAAGCTCAGCTGGTTGCCCAGGGCATCGCCGAGCAGCTTGCTTCCCGCGTGGCTTTCCGCCGCGCGATGAAGAAGGCCATGCAGTCCGCCATGCGCGCCGGAGCCAAGGGCATCCGTGTCCAGTGCGCCGGTCGTCTGGGCGGGGCAGAAATGTCCCGTAAGGAGTTCTACCGCGAGGGCCGTGTGCCACTGCACACCCTGCGGGCGAACATCGATTACGGCAAGTTCGAGGCCAAGACCACCTTCGGCCGTATCGGCGTGAAGGTCTGGATCTACAAGGGCGACCTGACCAGCAAGGAACTTGCTGCACAGAACGCCGCGGCTCCGGCTCGTGGCCGTGGCGAGCGCCCCGGTGGGCGTCCCGCTGCCGGTGGCGACCGCCGTCGTCGTAACGACCGCAATACCGGTGCTCCGGCAACCGGGGCTGCCCCGGCAGCCCAGGCTCCGGCGGCCGCAGAAGGAGGACAGGCTTAAATGCTTATCCCACGCCGAGTGAAGTTCCGCAAGCAGCACCACCCGTCCCGTACGGGTACTGCAAGCGGCGGCACCACGGTCTCCTTCGGTGACTACGGAATCCAGGCCCTTACCCCGGCCTACGTGACCAACCGTCAGATCGAAGCAGCCCGTATCGCCATGACCCGCCACATCAAGCGTGGCGGCAAGGTCTGGATCAACATTTATCCGGACCGCCCGCTGACCAAGAAGCCTGCCGAAACCCGTATGGGTTCCGGTAAGGGTTCGCCGGAGTGGTGGGTTGCAAACGTCAAGCCGGGTCGGGTTCTCTTCGAACTCTCCGGTGTTACCGATGAGGTAGCTCGCGAGGCCCTGCGCCTGGCGATCCACAAGCTGCCGCTGAAGGCACGCATCGTGCGTCGTGAGGGTGGTGAATAGGAATGGCAATTGGATCCAAGGATCTCGCCACCGAACAGCTGGACGGTCTTGATAACGCCCGTCTGGTTGAGGAGCTGAAGAAGGCCAAGGAAGAGCTGTTCAACCTGCGCTTCCAGTCCGCCACCGGTCAGCTCGAGTCGCATGGCCGTCTGAAGTCGGTCAAGCGTGACATCGCCCGCATCTACACGGTGCTGCGTGAGCGCGAACTGGGCATCCGCCCGGAGGTCACCGCCCCGGTCGAAGACGACAAGGCCGAGAAGAAGGCCAAGAAGTCCTCGAAGAAGTCCGAGTCGGACGAAGCAACTGAGGAAGCCAAGTAATGAGCGAGAAGGAGAACGCAGTGGCTGAAGCAGCAGAAGCTCGCGGTTACCGCAAAACCCTTCGCGGGTACGTGGTTTCCGACAAGATGGAAAAGACCATCGTCGTTGACGTCGAGGACCGCGTGAAGCACGCCCTCTACGGCAAGGTCATGCGTCGCAACAAGAAGATCAAGGCCCACGACGAGACCAACACCGCCGGCATCGGCGACCTGGTCATCATCGCGGAGACCCGTCCCTTGTCCAAGGACAAGAACTGGCGCCTCGTGGAGATCGTCGAGAAGGCCAAGTAGCCCACTCGCGATCCCGCACGGATCTCGGCACGACGCCGGTGTGAACCCCCTCGGGGGAGCGCACCGGCGTCGTGCTTTTTGTTGTCTGAGGATGCTTTCGGCCCCATATCATGCGATTAGCCCGGAACGCACTTCTGGCGTAGACTTATGTGTCTGTGCGCTCTGCGGTGTGGACTATCCACCTTCACTGCAGGCATTCGTGCGCGGCCCGGTGCGATCCGGAGCCGGCGTGCGGCACGGCTCTGCGGCATAACGCCTCGGCCCTGTCTCCCCAGCAGCATGCGGATTCCTGGTGAATTCCACCTGTTTGGAGATGGGGGTAAGCGAGCGTCGCAGATGGACCATATCCGTTCCGCAAGGCTCCCTGGGAGAACCGGCGAGACGACAGGAGTTGAAAGTGATTCAGCAGGAGTCGCGACTCAAGGTGGCTGACAACACCGGTGCTAAGGAAATCCTTACCATCCGTGTTCTCGGTGGATCCGGACGTCGCTACGCAGGCATCGGCGACGTCATCGTCGCCACCGTCAAGGATGCAATCCCTGGCGGCAACGTCAAGAAGGGCGATGTGGTTAAGGCCGTCATCGTCCGCACCAAGAAGGAACGTCGCCGCGTCGACGGTTCCTACATCAAGTTCGACGAGAACGCAGCGGTCCTCCTCAAGGCGGACACCGAGCCGCGTGGAACCCGTATCTTCGGTCCCGTCGGTCGCGAACTTCGCGACAAGAAGTTCATGAAGATCGTTTCCCTGGCTCCGGAGGTGCTGTAACCATGGGTGCAAAGATCAAGAAGGGTGACCTGGTTCAGGTCATCACTGGTGCCAAGGCCGAACGCGGTGGAGACCGCGGGAAGCAGGGCAAGGTCCTCAAGGTGTTCCCCGAGGCCAACCGCGTGCTCGTCGAGGGCATCAACCGCGTCACCAAGCACACCCGTGCAGGCCAGACCGAAAGTGGCGCCTCCACCGGCGGCATCCAGGTCGTCGAGGCTCCCATCCACGTTTCGAATGTCGCGGTCCTTGACCCCGAATCGAAGAAGCCGACTCGCGTTGGCTTCCGCGAAGAAACCGTGGAAAAGAACGGCGTGAAGAAGACTGTGCGTGTTCGCTACGCCAAGGCTTCCGGAAAGGCACTCTAATGACTGAAGCAGCAGTAAAGGTTCAGCCGCGCCTGAAGGCCAAGTACGCCTCGGAGATCCGCGAAGCCCTGCAGGGCGAGTTCAACTACACGAACGTCATGCAGGTTCCCAACCTGGTCAAGGTCGTCGTGAACATGGGTGTTGGCGAAGCCGCCAAGGACTCCAAGCTCATCGAAGGCGCAGTGCGCGACCTGACGGCCATCACCGGCCAGAAGCCGCTCGTGACCAAGGCCCGCAAGTCGATCGCCCAGTTCAAGCTGCGCGAGGGGATGCCGATTGGCACCCACGCAACGCTGCGCAACGATCGCATGTGGGAATTCGTCGACCGCCTGGTGACCCTGGCGCTGCCCCGTATCCGCGACTTCCGCGGTCTGAACGGCAAGCAGTTCGATGGCAACGGCAACTACACCTTCGGCCTCACGGAACAGGCAATGTTCCACGAGATCGACCAGGACAAGATTGACCGCGTCCGCGGCATGGACATCACTGTGGTGACCACGGCCAAGACCGACGAAGAAGGCCGCGCGCTGCTTAAGGCGCTGGGCTTCCCGTTCAAGACCGACAACTAGATCAACTACGTTACAGGTCCGCGCTAGCGCGGAAACCGTAGCGAGGAAGGGCCTCAGCCCAAATGACAATGACAGATCCTGTCGCAGACATGCTGACTCGTCTGCGCAACGCGAACTCGGCATACCACGACACCGTGTCCATGCCGTCTTCCAAGCTGAAGGTGCGCGTTGCACAGATCCTCAAGGCAGAAGGCTACATCGGCGATTTCGTCGAGGAAGCCGCCGAGGTAGGCAAGAAGCTGACCATCAACCTGAAGTTCGGCCCGAGCCGTGAGCGTTCCATCGCTGGCGTCCGCCGCATTTCCAAGCCGGGACTGCGCGTTTACGCGAAGTCCACCAACTTGCCGCACGTCCTTGGTGGACTCGGCATCGCCATCCTGTCCACGTCCTCAGGTCTCCTGACGGACCGCCAGGCAGCCAAGAAGGGTGTAGGTGGGGAAGTCCTCGCCTACGTCTGGTAGAGGGAAGGGAGAAGCACCATGTCACGTATTGGACGTCTTCCAATCACTATCCCTGCCGGCGTTGACCTCAAGGTCGACGGCTCCGACGTTACCGTGAAGGGCGCCAAGGGCGAGCTCAGCCTCACCGTTGCCTCCCCGATCACGGTCGCACTCGAGGAGAACACCCTCACGGTGTCCCGTCCGAACGACGAGCGCGAATCGCGTTCGTTGCACGGCCTGACGCGCACGCTGATCTCCAACTTGATCACGGGCGTCACCGACGGCTACTCCAAGAAGCTGGAAATCCACGGCACCGGTTACCGCGTGCTGGCCAAGGGCGCCAACCTGGAGTTCGCTCTGGGCTACTCGCACCCGGTCGTCGTTGAAGCTCCGGAGGGCATCACGCTTGCCGCCGAGGGCAACAACAAGGTGGTTGTCTCCGGTATCAACAAGCAGCAGGTTGGCGAAGTTGCAGCCAACATCCGCAAGCTCCGTCGGCCGGATCCCTACAAGGGCAAGGGCATCCGCTATGAAGGCGAAGTTATCCGCCGCAAGGTCGGAAAGGCTGGTAAGTAAACATGGCTCTTTCAATCAAGGGTAAGAGCAAGGCCGCAGCTCGCGGTCGCCGCCACCTGCGCGTACGCAAGCGCATCACGGGCACGGGCGTTCGCCCGCGTCTGGTCGTCAACCGTTCGGCACGCCACATCTTCGTCCAGGTTGTCGATGACAGCCAGGGTGTGACCGTGGCTTCCGGCTCCACCATGGAAGCGGACCTGCGTTCCTTCGACGGTGACAAGACCGCCAAGGCCAAGCGCGTCGGCGAGCTCGTCGCCGAGCGTGCCAAGGCTGCCGGCATTGAGTCCGTGGTCTTCGACCGCGGTGGCAACAGGTACCACGGCCGTGTGGCCGCGGTAGCCGACGGCGCACGGGAAGGCGGGCTGGCACTGTGAGCGAAGCTACTAACGAGAAGGAAACTCAGGTGTCTGAAGCCACTGAGGCAGCTGCGACGACCACGACGACGGAGAACACCTCCGGCGCCCGTCGCAACGACAACCGCGGCGACAACCGCGGTCGCGGCGAAGGCCGTGGCCGTGGCGAGGGACGTGGCCGTGGCCGCGATTCCAAGGACAGCCGCAACGATGACAAGGACAAGTTCCTTGAGCGCGTCGTAGCGATCAACCGCGTCTCCAAGGTCGTCAAGGGCGGCCGCCGCTTCAGCTTCACCGCACTCGTGGTGGTGGGCGACGGCAACGGCATGGTTGGTGTCGGCTACGGCAAGGCCAAGGAAGTTCCCGCGGCCATCGCCAAGGGCGTCGAGGAAGCAAAGAAGTCCTTCTTCCGCGTTCCCCGCGTCGGCTCCACCATCCCGCACCTGGTGCAGGGTGAAGCCGCTGCCGGCGTCGTGCTCCTGCGTCCGGCATCCCCGGGTACCGGCGTTATCGCCGGTGGTCCGGTGCGTGCCGTGCTCGAGTGCGCCGGTATCCATGACGTCCTCTCGAAGTCCATGGGCTCCACCAACCAGATCAACATTGTCCACGGCACCGTGGCAGCGTTGAAGGCACTGGAAGAGCCGGCTGCCGTGGCAGCTCGTCGCGGACTGCCGATGGACGAAGTCGTGCCGGCCCAGATGCTGCGCACGCTCAACCAGAAGGCAGGTGCGTAACCAGTGGCTAAGAACATTGTCCCGAGCGACGCAAAGCTGACGATCACCCAGACCAAGTCCACCATTGGTGGCAAGCAGAACCAGCGCGATACCTTGCGTTCACTGGGCCTGAAGCGGATCGGCCACACTGTGGTCCGTAACGCCGATCCCGTGACCGTGGGTATGGTGAACAAGGTTCCGCACCTCGTAAAGGTTGAGGAGGCGAAGTAATCATGGCCAATGAAAAGGCACTCAAGGTTCACCACCTGCGTCCTGCCGAAGGATCCAAGACCGCAAAGACCCGTGTGGGTCGTGGTGAGGCATCCAAGGGCAAGACCGCAGGCCGTGGTACCAAGGGCACGAAGGCCCGTTACCAGGTCAAGGCAGGCTTCGCAGGCGGGCAGCTTCCGCTGCACATGCGTCTGCCGAAGCTGCGCGGCTTCAAGAACCCGTTCCGCGTCGAGTACCAGGTCGTGAACCTGGACAAGATCTCGGAGCTGTTCCCCGAAGGCGGCGACATCACCGTCGAGAACCTGGTCGAGAAGGGCGCCGTTCGCAAGAACCAGCCCGTCAAGGTCCTCGGTTCCGGCGACATCACCGTCAAGGTCAACGTGAAGGCCGACGCCTTCTCGTCGTCCGCCGCGGAAAAGATCGCCGCTGCCGGCGGTTCGGTGACCTCGCTCTAAGGTACCCGTGACAGCACGGAATAGTTGAAAGGTCCCCAACGCCCGGGTATAGCCCGGAGCGTTGGGGGCCTTTCGCATTCTCGCGGTCGGGCGGTTCCAGCGCCCGATCGACATGGATCCCAGCCCACCGGGGGGACCGTGTTCAGTCCCACTGCTTTGAAGAGTCCCGGGAACCGGTAGACTCTCAGAAGTCCATTCCGGCATCAGGCCGAAACCACATCCTTCAGGAGGACGCTTGCTCAGCGCCATTGCCCGGGTATTCCGGACGCCTGACCTGCGACGTAAGTTGTTGTTCACGCTCGGCATCATCGCCATCTACCGTATCGGCGTCTATATTCCCGCACCTGGGGTCGACTACGGCAACGTCCAGCAATGCCTCGAAATGGGCAACACCTCGGGCGGCCTGTACCAGTTCGTCAACCTCTTCAGCGGCGGTGCCCTGCTACAGGTCTCAGTCTTCGCCCTGGGCATCATGCCCTACATCACGGCGTCGATCATCGTCCAGCTGCTCCGCGTGGTCATCCCGCGTTTCGAGGAACTGCACAAGGAGGGCGCCTCCGGCCAGTCGACTCTGACCCAGTACACGCGTTACCTCACCATCGCCCTTGGCCTACTTCAGGCAACAACGCTGGTGTCGTTGGCCCGCAGCGGAAATCTCTTCCAGGGATGCGCGCTGCCGATCGTTCCCGACCAGAGCATCGTGCACATCCTGCTCATGGTCATCGTGCTGACCGCCGGTACCGGCCTCATCATGTGGATGGGCGAACTGGTCACGGAAAAGGGTGTCGGCAATGGCATGTCCATCCTGATCTTCGTCTCGATCGCCTCCGGATTCCCCTCGTCCATGAGCACGATCGCCCGCACCCAGGGCTGGGGCGTCTTCACGGGCGTCATCATCATCGGACTCTGCGTTGTCGCTCTCGTCGTCTTCGTCGAACTGTCCCAGCGGCGCGTCCCCGTCCAGTACGCCAAGCGCATGGTCGGGCGTCGGACCGTCGGCGGCAGCTCGACCTACATCCCGATCAAGGTGAACATGGCGGGCGTGATCCCCGTGATCTTCTCCTCCTCCATGCTCGCCCTGCCGCAGATGCTGGTGCAGTTCAACATGCGCCCCGACGGCTCCCTGCCCGGATGGGCTGTGTGGATCCAAGCGAACTTCAATGGCAGCAGCCCGCTGTACATGGCGGTTTACCTGATTCTGACCATCTTCTTCACCTACTTCTATGTGGCGATCACTTTCAACCCGACAGAGGTCGCAGACAACATGAAGAAGTACGGTGGCTTCATTCCGGGGATCCGTGCCGGCAAGCCCACCGCGGATTACCTGTCGTACGTGCTGAGTCGTATCACGTTCCCCGGAGCCATCTACCTTGGCTTTATCGCCTTGACGCCGCTGATCGCTTTCGTTTTGATCAAGGCCGATCAGAACTTCCCGTTCGGAGGCGTCTCCGTCCTCATCATGGTTGGTGTGGGCCTCGAGACGGTCAAGCAAATCAATGCCCAGATGCAACAGCGACACTACGAAGGACTTTTGCGATGACCAGACTCTTGATCATTGGCCCCCCCGGTTCGGGCAAGGGAACCCAGGCCGTACGCATCACCGACCGGCTGGGTATCGTCGCCATTTCCACGGGCGACATCTTCCGCGCCAACGTCAAAGGCGGAACGCCGCTGGGCGTGGAAGCCAAGAAGTACATGGACGCCGGCGATTATGTCCCCGACTCGGTGACAAACCGCATGGTGCGTGACCGGCTGAAGCAGGACGACGTGGCCAACGGATTCCTGCTGGACGGCTATCCCCGGACCTCGGCCCAGGTCGACGAGCTCGATTCAATCCTCGACGAAAACGGCACCGCCCTCGACGTGGTCCTGCAATTGACTGCGGACCCCGAGGAGCTGGTCTCCCGACTTCTCAAGCGTGCGGAGATCGAGGGGCGGGCAGACGACACCGAAGAGGTGATCCGCCACCGCCTGGACGTCTACGAAAAGCAGACGCAGGTTGTCGTGGATCGGTACCTGGAACGTGGCATTGTCCGCCACGTCGATGGGCTGGGGGACATCGACGAGGTCACTGAACGTGTGCTTCGCGCCCTCGAAGGCACCGCAGCGTAGAACATTCCCCAGCAGGGGAGATCAGACGGCCGTCACCGCACCCCGTGCGCACGTGGCGGCCGTCTTGGCTTCCCGGCCAGCGGCCAGTGCGCCGCATATCGTTAGACCACCAAACCGGAGGAACCCCCATGGCATTCGGCCAGCCCAAGATCGAGTACAAGTCCAACGCCCAGATACTCAAGATGCGCGAGGCGGGGCTGGTGCTGGCCGAAGCCCTGGATACCGCCGTGGCCGCGGCCCAGATCGGAACCACCACTGCGGAACTCGACCGCCTGTTCGAAGCCGTGCTGAACAAACATGGTGCGAAATCGAACTTCAAGGGCTACTACGGTTTCCCGGCCACCATTTGCGCTTCGGTCAACGATCAAGTGGTCCACGGGTTCCCCTCCGACTACGTTCTCGCTGATGGGGACGTGCTGAAGATCGACGGCGGGGCGATCATCGAGGGGTGGCACGCTGATTCCGCCCGTACGGTCATCATCGGCACGGCCGATCCCGAGGACCAGCGCCTTTCGGACACCACCCAGCAGGCCATGTGGAGGGGCATCGCAGCCCTGGCCACGGCCCGCTTCGTGGGTGAGATCGGGGAGGCCATTGACGATTTCGTGTCCTCGGTCGAGGGCGCACCCCTGGGAATCCTGGAAGACTACGTCGGCCATGGCATCGGCACGGAAATGCACCAGGCTCCGGATGTGCTCAACTACCGGTCCGGCCACCGCGGTCCGCGGGTAAAGCCGGGAATGTGCCTGGCCATCGAACCGATGCTGGTGCGCGGTGACATTGAGACCAAGGTCCTCGAAGACGACTGGACGGTGGTGACCACCGATGGCTCACGGGCCTCGCAGTGGGAGCACTCCGTAGCTGTACACCTCGGCGGTATCTGGGTGCTCACCGCGCCGGACGGCGGCGCCGCGGGCTTGGCTCCCTTCGGTGTGACGCCGTCGCCGCTGCAGCCGTAGCCGAGCTCGCGCCCGGCGGGGGAGTGGGCCGCGGCACTGGATTTCACATATCAGGATCTGCCGCGTAAGATTGCTTGTTGGTTGTCTCTACGTGTGTGCCCAAAAAAACTTCTGGTTAATTCCGGCTGTCGGGCACGGGCGCTCGTCAGCCAAGAACATACACGCCGGAAGCAACAGCAACCGGCACAAACGTTAGCGGAGGATATGGCCAAGAAAGAGGGTGTCATCGAGGTAGAAGGCGCCGTGTCGGAAGCACTGCCCAACGCGATGTTCCGTGTTGAGCTGCCGAATGGACACGTGGTACTTGCCACTATCTCGGGAAAGATGCGCCAGCATTACATTCGAATCCTTCCGGAGGACCGTGTAGTGGTGGAACTCAGCCCGTACGACCTCAATCGTGGACGCATCGTCTACCGCTACAAGTAAGAACTTCCGCGCCGCTGGTCCGCCAGGGGTGCGAAGGTAGTTACAGTTCCACTGAAACAGCAACCGCAAAGGACCCAAACCGTGAAGGTTAACCCTAGCGTGAAGCCGATCTGCGACAAGTGCAAGGTGATCCGCCGTAACGGGCGGGTCATGGTGATCTGCGAAAACCCACGCCATAAACAGCGTCAGGGCTAAGTCTCCTTCGGGAACCTGAACCTGCGCGTAGTAAACAAATATCGGCAGTACAGCGTCCATTACGCGGGACGCACACCCCCGGCACGGAGGCCGGGGACCTGGAAACAGGGTGTGTACTGCTCCACACCTCCGCGAAACATGTGAGGAAGACACCAATATGGCTCGTCTCGCAGGCGTAGACATCCCGCGCGAAAAGCGCGTTGTCATTGCGCTGACATACATCTACGGCGTGGGCAAGACCCGTGCAGAACAAACCATTGCCGAGACCGGGATCACCCCGGAAACTCGTGTCAAGGACCTCAGTGACGAGCAGCTGGTTCAGCTGCGTGACTACGTCGAGGGAAACTTCAAGGTCGAGGGTGACCTCCGCCGCGAAGTAGCAGCCGACATCCGCCGCAAGGTCGAGATCGGATCCTACGAGGGCATTCGCCACCGCAAGGGCCTGCCGGTCCGCGGACAGCGCACCAAGACCAACGCTCGTACCCGCAAGGGCCCGAAGCGCACCGTCGCCGGTAAGAAGAAGACCCGCTAAACAGCGGTCCCAGCCAAACATCTCGTAGGAGTTAGCAATGCCCCCAAAGACTCGTGGAGCGGTCCGCAAGCCGCGTCGCAAGGACAAGAAGAACATCGCGCTGGGTCAGGCGCACATCAAGAGCACCTTCAACAACACCATCGTGTCCATCACGGACCCGACCGGTGCAGTCATCTCGTGGGCCTCGGCCGGCGAGGTTGGCTTCAAGGGCTCCCGCAAGTCGACCCCGTACGCCGCGCAGATGGCCGCCGAATCGGCAGCCAAGCGTGCTCAGGAACACGGCATGAAGAAGGTCGACGTGTTCGTGAAGGGACCGGGCTCCGGTCGCGAAACCGCCATCCGCTCGCTGCAGGCCGCCGGCCTCGAGGTGGGGTCCATCCAGGACGTCTCCCCGAGCGCCCACAACGGTTGCCGCCCGTCGAAGCGTCGCCGCGTCTAGTTTGACCCGATGCCGGAGCGTGCCGCCGTCGTCCCCTGGATCAGGGGACGACGGCGGCGCGCGCCACATGCGGTTCACTCGCCCGATCTAGACGGACGCCAGACGGCAGACGTCGTTTCCACCCACATGTGTTGCGTCATATAGCGGACGCTCGCTGAAAGGAAATGTAAGTGCTTATTGCACAGCGCCCCACCCTTACCGAAGAAGTAGTAGCCCCGAACCGCTCGCGGTTCACGATTGAGCCATTGGAGCCGGGTTTCGGCTACACCCTGGGCAACTCGCTGCGCCGCACCCTGCTGTCATCGATTCCTGGTGCAGCTGTCACCAGTGTTCGCATCGATGGCGTGCTGCACGAGTTCACCACCGTTCAGGGCGTGACGGAAGACGTCACCGAGCTGATCTTGAACATCAAGAACCTTGCTGTGTCCTCCGAGCATGACGAGCCCGTCGTCGCCTACCTGCGCAAGCAGGGTCCCGGCGTCGTCACGGCTGCAGACATCACCCCGCCGGCTGGCGTCGAGTTCCACAACCCGGACCTGCACATCGCGACGTTGAACGCGAAGGGCAAGTTCGACATGGAACTGACGATCGAGCGTGGCCGTGGCTACGTTTCGGCGGCGCAGAACAAGAGCCTTGATGCAGAGATCGGCCGCATTCCGGTCGACTCCATCTACTCGCCCGTCCTGAAGGTGACCTTCCGCGTGGAGGCCACCCGTGTCGAGCAGCGCACCGACTTCGACAAGCTCATCGTCGATGTCGAAACCAAGGATTCCATCCTGCCGCGCGACGCAGTCGCCTCGGCCGGTACCACCTTGGTGGAACTGTTCGGCCTGGCCCGCGAACTGAACTCTGCAGCAGAAGGCATCGAGATCGGCCCGTCCCCGACGGACGCCGCACTCGCTGCCGACATGGCGCTGCCGATCGAGGATCTCGAGCTGACTGTTCGTTCGTACAACTGCCTCAAGCGCGAGGGCATCCACACGGTAGGCGAGCTGGTAGCCCGCTCCGAGGCTGACCTCATGGACATCCGAAACTTCGGTGCAAAGTCCATCGACGAGGTCAAGGCAAAGCTGATCGAACTGGGTCTGTCCCTGAAGGATTCCCCTCCCGGGTTTGACCTGGCCGCTCGTGCTGCCGCCATTGACGAGGACGAAGCCGAATACGGCGACGAAGAGGCCTAAGGCCGCCTTCAAAGTAATGTACTTTGCCCGAGGGGCCCACGCGGTGACGCGTTGGCCGGCGGGCTCCATTTGAGGAGAAAACAACAATGCCTACCCCAACCAAGGGAAAGCGACTCGGAGGCGGAGCGTCCCACGAGCGCCTCATGCTGGCCAACCTGTCGGCTCAGCTCTTCGAGCACAAGTCGATCACGACGACGGTGACCAAGGCCAAGCGCCTGCGTCCCTACGCCGAGCGTCTGATCACGTTCGCCAAGCGCGGGGACCTGTCCTCACGCCGCCGCGTCCAGGCCGCCATCGCTTCGCGCAGCCGGACCAACAAGTCCATCGTGCACGAGCTGTTCACCAACATCGCCCCGGCCATGGCCGAGCGCGAAGGTGGCTACACCCGCATCACCAAGATCGGCAACCGCAAGGGCGACAACGCCCCCATGGCCGTCATCGAACTGGTGCTGGAGCCCGTTTCGCCGAAGCAGGCTGTCGTCAAGGAGGCCGAAAAGGCTGCCGAGACGTCCGCTCCGGTCGAGACTGAAGCCACCGATCACGCGGCAACTGCCGCAAAGTTCGAGGGTGCCGTAGCAGCCACCGAGAGCGGCGACGCTCCCGAGGGCGCAGACATCAAGGGCAACGCGGACTCCATGAAGTACCACGTGCCCGGCTCGCGCTGGTACGACGCAACCGTTGCCGAGGTGTGGTTCGCCACTGCCGAGGCCGCCAAGGCCGCAGGCTTCGAGCCTGCCGGTGGCGAGGACGCTCAGCAGATCGCCGAGTAGCACCCCCTCGGCGCTTGCGCCGCGGTGA